>CAKZUV010000403.1 GCA_937921555.1 uncultured Saprospiraceae bacterium | reverse complement strand
TAATCGTGGAAAAAGGATTATCAATTTTACCCGTTATTTCTTACAAATTTGAATTTTAATAATTGATTCGAATCAGGGGTTGAAAAAGAATCAGCATAGCATAGATTTACAATATCCTTCTAATTAACATGGGTGTTTTTGCTATTTGCTTTTGGCCAGGGTGTTCAATTAATAGAAAAAACTACTGGTACTTTTCCCTAGAACAAATAGATTGCAATTTTTTAAATTTTACTTTTAAATTTATTTTTATTGTTCCTTTTTTTGCAGAAAAAAAACGAAACCAAAAAATCTGCCGCCTGTCGCATTTTTCGAATTCGGCACTTCTAATAAAATATCAAACCGAATAAACTCGCTTTTGAGTCCTGTCTTTAAAGTTTAAGTCATTGATTATTAGTCATTTATTTTTAATTTAATTGCAGTTTAGCTCACACAGTATTCGTTTTAAGATATTTTATTAATATACCGAATGGAAAAAAACTCAAGGTCGGAAACTTCATTAAGCGGGAACAGTTTCTGACATTAACCGAAAAATTAATAATGTAAATGTTCGAATTTGAGGCAAAAAATGCAAGAAGAAATTTTCAAAATTTATAGGGTAAATTGAACACCCAACCAAATAACAAACAGCCATCTTTACAAAGTATCTGCCTTCCATTTAAGAATTAGCCCTTAATTCGCATTGGTCATTAATCTCCGGAAGGTTTTGTATATTTTTTTAATTAAAAAGAAAAAACCTTTTATCAGGGCATCCTGGCGAAATATTTGTGACTATTTCCACAAAGATAGGTCTTATAGATAAATAAGTTATTTAACTCCACTAAAAAATAAAAATGGGAAGATTCATAAGAATAGCCATCATGTTTGGACCAATGATCTACAAAGGGATCAAAAAATTTATGGCCAAACGCAATAATGATAATCCACCTCCTCCGACCACTCCAACTGACGGTCAGTACCCGGATAATCCAAACACGCATTAAGGAAAATAAAAAGGCGTATCTTTTCAGGTACGTCTTTTTATTTTCATCAAAACTGGGGTTCATCCTCTCAGATTAATACCCATCGCCGGATTCCAATAAAGCATAAGATAAGCATAGAGTAACCTATAAAAAACGGGATGACCAATTCTTGTCTTCCAGCCACCAGGAATGCACTCATAAGTAATAGTTGAAAACCTAGTCCCAGGCTGGAGACGGCCGTCATAAACCATTTTGGAAACGGCGGACTGTGGATGGCCTCCCGGTCCAAATAGTAAATGGTCTTATCAAATGCAAAGTAGAAAAAATTAAAAATTTTAAAAAAGAGATCAACGGTTTCCTGCTGCTCTCCGGGCATTGCGCGCGGTGGATTGTTTTCAAAAATACGGCTCGTCGTATCGCCCGCAACCTGATTACGCAAAATGACATAGTAGTAATTGTAAAGCGTGCCCTGTAATTGCAGACCAACGAATGCGAATATCATCCATACAAAACTGGATTCACCAATATACCAAAACATCAGTAAAAAAAGAAAATTCAATACTATGTCGGCAATGGAGTCATAATAGCGACCAACATAGGAGGGCATTTTTTTCACCCTGGATAACTCTCCGTCCGCTGCATCCAGGATAGATTTTAGAATGATAAAAAAAGCAGCTGCGTAATTATATCCATTAAAAATACAAAAGAGTCCCAACAATCCGGAAATAATAAAACAAGTGGTAATCTGAATGGGCGTGACAGTAGTATCCTTCAGCGCAAGAGCAATTTTACGAGCCACGTATCTACCATAATCTGATAAATCGAAAAACTGGTATTGCTCCGGTATTTTTGCCATAGATAGTAAGTGACGACACAGGTCGTGGTTTATTTTCGTCGATTAAACAGTCTGCGGGAAATATAGTTGTCTGCTTTATAAGTTTCGATCCCGATTCAGGAAGTTTTCTAAACTCATAGCAAATTTATGAACCAGCGGGTAACTCCATTTATCTGTCTTTTTCATGCTACTTCTGACTGCTCTGCCAGATTCGGGAACTGGTATTTTCTTTATCAGGAAAATCCGCCGGAATATTCTGTGTAACTTCCCCCGTAGCGGCCCACTCGGCACCCCGCTGTAAAGTGGTAATAAATCCGGCACATTCCATGGAATAATCAAAATGCCCGAGCGTGGTATGAAATACCCGGCCCTGACCGTATTCAATGGCCAACATGGTTGGTACATTCCATCCAGTTCCTTTGGCAGCCGGTGGCCAGGGCTGTTCGTTTTTCTCCACGTCAGAATAAGCCGTGGCCAGAATAGTAGTATTTTCAAACGGTCCCCGCATCCGGTCATAGAGTTCATCTTTGGTGTGCAGCCAGGCGGCGGGCAGTCCTCTCATGATTGGATGTTCGGGTGCGCGGGTGGTCACGACGTATTCGTGTTCGAGTCCGTGGGTGGCACAAATGCCTTTGGCGGGATCCCGCTGAATTTTTCCATCGTCGTCGTAATACACGTACGGTCCCGTGAGACTGTCGCGATTGCCCCAGGCACCGAGGCCAATCATTCTATTAAACTCCTCCCAATCACCCCAGGCATTGTCGGCGGCGTGGACGACGACCAGTCCACCTCCCTGCTGCAGAAACTTTTCGAAATTTCGTTTGGTCTCTTCCGGCCAGGTGGGTGTTTCGGCCCCCAGATTTGAAACGATTAAATCGTATTTACTGAAATCAATGTTAAAATCAGAAGTCCGGACAGGCTGCCGGGAAATTTCGTAATTCGCGGGATCGGTGGGATATTGTTCCAGATATCCTTCGAGCGGAACGGGCCGGTTTTCGTTGTATTTGATGCCCAACCAAACCGAGTCCGTCCGATTGATGGCTACGGAGAACAGGCTGGTTTCCTCCAGATAACTTTGCATCATTCTGGTAGTTTTGGGCCAGACATAATGATTGTTTTGTCCATCAAGAATAAGGGTTTTAATAACTTTTGGTGGGCCGTCTTTTTGCGTGGGTTCACCGCAAGCAGTGAGAGCGAGCAGACCGATGAGTAGAATCCAGTACTTTTTCATTCTTAGGGGGTTTTGGAGCTTATTAAGCTTTAACAAATTGATTTAATCAATAACCTTTTGTCCTTATAATGCATCTATTTCGATGCAACACGTATTGTTAATGTTATAATTTTAACTTTTCCGGATCACTACCCTATTTTTAACAACATACTTCGGCTGAATTTCAGGTGCCCGCCGTTTTGTATTTGGCTTGCAGCGCATTAAAGAAATTCCGCAGATACTGGTCCAGGCAGGGCTGATAAGATTTATTATCGGGATGGCGGAAAAAGGCGCTTAGTTCGTGTTTGCTGATTTTTTTCCCGATCAGAGCAAACATATCCACGATGTCTTCGGCGCGTAATTCCAGCGCAATTTTCATTTTTCGTAAGATGATGTTATTGTTTAAGACTTTTTCCGGAACGGGCTGTGGGCCTTCTCTTTTTCCGCGATTTTTGATAATCAATCCATTGAGAAAAATGGCCAGTTCGCGATCTTTGATTTCCACCAGGGCTTCGTCTTCCTCCGGTTTTAGCCAGTCGCAAACCTGTGAACGAAGCACCTCGTAATCCGCTAATTTAAAAATAGCCATCATATCAGCATCGCTGAAATCAAAGAGGTATCGGATTCGTCGCAGGATATCGTTATTGCTGAGCATAGTATGTTTTTTGTAATAAAATCTTCTTAGCTCGACTTTAGCTATTTGCTTCCCTTTATTCGTGAAGATGGAACAGTTTTATTAATTGTCGGGGTTATTCAACAACTGTGATAAAAATAACCAGGTCTATCCACGTTTTAGGGAACCCAATAGCAAAGCTTGGCTAAAGTCGAGCTTAGAAATGTGACACAAATTTAAACAATCCCTGGGACACTCCAATTAATGCTGCAATCAGGTCATTTGAGACCAAAGAATCCAAAGAAATTGTCATTAAAACAGTCGCCAGTACAAAAAAGGTAATTGAAAAAATAAGATTTTTCTTACTCTTCTTATAATAAAAAACCACCGGCTCTTTTTCTTCGTGGTCAAGTATATTTTCTAAATCCATCAATAAAAGTTTAAATGAGTTTAAGGAATCTCACTAAACATACTCATTTTTTATGGCTAATTCCTTTTCTTTCAGCGCTTTGTATTCTCTTTTTGTCAGCACGTAATAGCAGATTCCAATACACAAAGGTAATACAATAACGTACAAAAACTGGAATTCACTGAATATGGCAGCACCAATCCCCTTTTCAGAAAAGAGCATATAAAAACAAAACCATATTATAGAAACCACGAGGTGGATAACCCGCTTTTTATTGCGATAACCGTACACCATAATCACACTACTAATGACCTGCCAGATTCCAAAAGGTAAAAGCAAAAAAATTCCAAGAAAATAAAAAGGAGTAAATAGTAATCCCATTATACCAATTATGGATTGAATTCTATAATCTGTCCGTAAAAATGTTAACTCTTTCATGATCTATATTTTTGATGTTATCAATAAAAGCATTTCAATAAACCAAAAATACGTATAAGTTTCTAAATTTTCAATAAAAATTGAAAGTTATTTTAGGAGAGTAAAATTCACTTCGACCTATCAAGTTTTAAAGCCCGGTAGTACATGATCATCAATGGAAGAATCAGAGCGATTCGGATACCGATATAAATAAAAGGTACCAAATACATGGCCATATAAAGTAGTGTTCCTTTTCCATGAAAGTTTCCGGATTCAATTAGTGGAGCAGGTATTCCCAGAAGTTGCAGTTCAGCGGTCAGGATTATTACATAAAGTATGAGTACCAGCAGATTAATCTTCGGACGGGTCCAGTTGTAAAAATTATGAACGATCAGAATGAACGCTCCGGATATCAGGCAAAAAGTGCCTATTGAAAACAATCCGATTTTTCCGGAGTTACCGACGAGGATGAGTAACAACAAAAACAGGTTGCCAAAAGCAACAGTTTTTATACCCGCGATGGCGCTTTCGTACTGGAATTTTTCAGTTAGACTTTTAAATGCGATCTCCTTCATAATGGTGCTTTTATGGAGACAAGCAGGAGGATGGAAAAGTTTTGTTTAGTTACAAAATCTCATATTTTAAATATTAGTGCGAGAATCCGTTATTTTTGACGCAATCAGGGTCAGCAAAAACGTCTCCCGTTCAATCGACATTCCTTTCTTGTCACTGGAGGCCATGGTTTTATGATTGTGTTTAATGGCCTGATGAATATCTATCCATACGGCACGCATCCCATTTTTTATTTCATAAGATTCCAGTTTTGATGGCCCTAATACCTCATCTACTTCGCAGGTATAACAATAAGAAATCATGTGCTGAATGTCGTAGTCCGGCTTGTACCAGGGACGGTATTCTTCGTAGATTCCAAAAGGTTTAACATTTCTTATTCGCTGAGCACCCGTCTCTTCGGTGAGTTCCCGGATCATACCGGCCACCTTGTCTTCACCTGCGTCCAGACCACCGCCGGGGAGACTGTAATCTTCGTACCGGGTGGTGTACATCAAGAGGATGAACTGGTCTCTCAGAACAATACTCCGGGTAGCCAGTCGGGTAAAAATCGACTTCCCTTCCAGTGTATCAATATCCGGATGACAATGGGTTTTTAATAATTGCATGTAATTGGTTATAAATGAAGCTCCCCAAGGCAGGCCGTCGGGGTATCGCTCGAAGCTTAACACAGTTCCACATTATCGAATCACTACATCGTCATCTCCCGAAACTTAATCCCCAGTGCCTTCTGAATCTCCATCACTTTTTGCATTTCACCAGAAACGATCAGCGCAATTGACTGCCCTTTTTTACCCGCACGGGCCGTACGTCCACTACGATGCGTGTAGTAATCCAGATGATCGGGCAATTGGTGGTGCAATACAAATGCGAGGTTCCGGACGTCGATGCCCCGGGCAGAAACATCGGTACTTATCAGGACCCGGACATTTCCATTTTTAAAAGCCCGCATGACTTTGTCCCGTTCTTTTTGTTTCATATCCCCTTCCAGCGCGCCGACCGCGAAACCCTCTGCTTTCAATTGCTGGGCCAGTTGTTTGGTTCCGGCCTTGGTCCGGCAGAAAATGATGCCGCGCTCCCCTTCTCTTTTGTTGAGTAAACGTGCAATTACCTTGTTTTTTCCTTTGACCGAGGTATTGATAAAATGGTGATAAATATTTTTGTTGACCAACCCATTTTCATTGACCGCAATCTGAATCGCCTTGTCAGACATATACGTTCTCACAATCCGTTGGATTCCTTCGGGCATGGTAGCCGAAAACAACCAGGTATTTCTTTTCGTCGTATTATAAGATAAAATTTTATTCAAATCTTCTTTAAATCCCATGCTCAGCATCTC
>CAKZUV010000402.1 GCA_937921555.1 uncultured Saprospiraceae bacterium | reverse complement strand
AAAAGAAGCATAGGTAGGATTTTCCGAGCAGAGTTTCGCAAAACGCATTTCGCTGTCCAGTTCGTCCAGGCGCATGCGCTTTTTCTTTTCGATGGCCAGTTGATCTACCTCGCGGAGTCTTTGTAGTTCCAGGTTTTTAAGCTCCGTTTGGCGTTCCAGTTCGGCGGCGGCGAGGACGCGGTTTCGTTCTCCCTCGTTGGACGTTCTCAGGAGGGCAACGCGATTTTGTGTTTCGGCTTTGGCCATTTCAATGGCCCGCTGGCTCTTCTCGGTTTCTGCCTGAATTTCCTGGAGCCGACCGGCCGCCTCGGCTTTTACGATGGCCACTTTTCCATCCGCTTTGGCCTTTTCCTTTTCAGCCTCCGCCCGGGCCAGATCTGCAATCTGTCGTTGTTTGATCCGTTCGAGTTCCTGTCGTTGCAATCCTTTTTCTTCCATCGCCTTGGTATAGCTATTGGGAAATACCAGATTAGAAACGATCACTTCTTTGATGCTGATGCCATCCTCCCCCAACCGTCCGTAGAGATTGGATTTGATGTCATCCAGATATTGCTGTCTTTGCGGACTAAAAACGGAGTCCACACTTTCGTAAGTATTGGACACCATACTTGTAATTTCAAAACAACGGGGGACGATGATCTTCTGATAGTAATTTTCCACCGAAGGAAACTGGTTTTTAAAATTTTCCTCGTTTTCGATTTTCCAGCGGATCGCCAGTTGCATACCCATTGGTACCCCATCACCCAGTCGGATTTCATCCAGGGTGTGCTGATGCACCTGATCAAAACTGAGGGGGGAGACAACTTCCGGGTTAGAGGTGGCGGACAACTGAGCGACGACGTTATCGTGTTTTATTTTATAATAAACCAATACAGCAGCGAACGTAAGGGTCAGAACAGAAAGGGCGATTCCAAGATGCAGGTACTTTTTCATTTTATTTGATTTTGATGATAAATAAATAGATGGTAACTGCAAGATGCGGGGAATGATGGGTAAGAGAAGTCGGGTTCTATTATTCGTGAGGATTGGGCGAGTATTCGATGCACATAGAGGTAATTCGTGAATTACCTTTCCTAATTTGTATTTCAATTTAGATGTGTTATTTTTGTTCAAAATACCTTAAAATACGTTTTAAGTCCATATAGAATCAAATGATTGACTCTACATGACCATATTTGGTCATATTTGACTATATTTGACATCACTAAATCAATTAAATATTATCAAATGCCATTATTTGGAATAACAGAAGAACAGATTTTAGATAAAATAAAATTTGAAAATCCATGGTGGATTGATGGGAAAATAGATGACTTCTACGATTCTATGAAAAGAAGACTATACTTTTCTGAATTTTTACCATTAATAAAAGAAGATAAAATTAAGAGAGCAGCTGTTCTTATGGGTCCAAGAAGAGTTGGAAAAACGGTAATGATTTTTCATTCTATACAGCAACTCATTAATAATGGAGTTGATCCTAAAAAAATCTTCTATTTATCTATTGAAACACCTATTTTTAACGGTATCGGAATTGAAGAACTTTTCAAGTATTGTCAAAAAGCAGTTGGAAAGGAAGACGAACTGAAAGGGTTTTATGTATTTTTTGATGAGGTACAATATTTAAAAAACTGGGAAGTACATCTAAAATCTCTAGTCGATTCCTTTCATCAAATAAAATTTATTGTTTCAGGATCTGCTGCTGCTGCACTAAAATTAAAGAGCAACGAATCAGGAGCCGGAAGGTTTACAGAATTCACACTGCCTCCTCTAACATTTCACGAATATATTCACTTAAAAAATTTGGACCGATTAATAATTCCAAAACAAAAAAAATGGAACAATCATGATTTAACAGTTTTTGATACAATAGATATTAAAGTGCTAAATAAACATTTTATTGACTATATCAACTTTGGTGGTTATCCGGAAGTTTCTTTATCGAAAGACATACAAACAAATCCAAAGAGATATATAAAAAGTGATATTATTGATAAAGTGTTATTAAGAGATTTGCCTAGCCTCTATGGGATCCAGGACGTTCAGGAGTTAAACTCCTTATTTACTGTAATTGCCTTCAACTCCGGCAACGAGTTTTCCTACGATAACCTCTCCGTTTCTTCGGGTGTTTCTAAAAATACCATTAAAAAATATATCAGTTATCTGGAAGCAGCATTTTTAATTAAGGTAGTTAACAGAGTAGATTTAAGCGGCAAGAAATTCAAACGAGCCAACTACTTTAAAATTTACCTGACCAATCCATCATTAAGAAGTGCCTTATTTTCTCCCATTGATGCTACCTCTCAAATCATGGGAAATATGGTGGAAACTGCTATCTACGCTCAATGGTTCCATCGATATTGGCAAACAACATATTATGCCAGATGGAAAAATGGAGAGGTTGATATTATCGGATTGACTACAGATGATTTAAAACCTGCATGGGCAGTTGAAATAAAATGGAGCAATAGATATTTTGAAAAACAAAAAGAATTGAAAAGTCTTAAAAGTTTTTTGGCAAAGAATAAACTTAAAAAAGCTATCATCACTACCATTGATATAACAGCAGAAATTGAGTTAAATGATTTTACATTCGACTATATGCCTTCTGCTCTATATTGTTATACCGTTGGAAGAAGAACCCTCACACCCCTCCAATAAAAAAAGGGCAACATTATTTCAATGCTACCCTTTTACAAAATGACTTAATTTTTTTATATCTCCTGCGTCACACCTTGTACGAGTAAAGAGATATTATTATTTAGAACTTCTACGAAGCCTTTTTCAATAGAAAAGGTTTTACGAGTATCGTCTTCTTCGATGATTCGTACGGATCCACCTTTAAGGGCAGACACTAAGGCGGCGTGTCCGCGCAGAATTTCAAATGCTCCTCCGACACCTGGTACTTTCAAGGATTTTATGGATCCTTCAAAAATCGTTCGGTCCGGAGTTAATACGCTTATATTCATTTCTAATAATTTTGCATTTCTAAAAATCAAAGTACCTGCGCAACGTTCCGTTTACGCTACCTCTGCCAGAATACGCTTACCTTCTTCGATTACTTCTTCGATGGTTCCTTTGAGGTTAAAAGCGGCTTCCGGATACTGATCTACTTCTCCGTTCAGAATCATCTTGAAACCTTTGATCGTATCTTCGATTCGTACGAGGGTTCCTTGCAGTCCGGTAAACTGTTCTGCTACGTGGAACGGTTGTGACAGGAAACGCTGAATACGACGTGCCCGGTGTACCACCTGCTTGTCTTCCTCCGAAAGTTCTTCCATTCCGAGAATCGCGATGATATCCAGTAATTCGTTATAACGCTGTAAGATATTTTTTACGGCTTCGGCGGTATCGTAATGATCGTCTCCGATAATTTTCGGATCCAGAATACGCGAAGTAGAATCCAACGGATCCACCGCAGGGTAGATACCCAAAGAAGCAATTTTACGGGAAAGTACCGTCGTGGCATCCAGGTGAGCAAACGTCGTTGCCGGTGCCGGATCCGTTAAATCATCCGCAGGTACGTATACTGCCTGTACGGAAGTAATTGATCCCCGCTTGGTAGAAGTAATTCGCTCCTGCATCAGTCCCATCTCCGTGGCCAGGGTCGGCTGGTATCCTACCGCCGAAGGCATTCGTCCCAACAGGGCCGATACCTCAGAACCCGCCTGAGTAAACCGGAAGATATTGTCAATAAAGAAAAGGATATCTTTTCCACCCGTTGGATCACTCATGTCACCGTCCCGGAAATATTCAGCAATGGTCAGACCAGAAAGTGCCACTCGTGCCCGTGCACCGGGAGGCTCATTCATCTGTCCGAATACCAATGTGGCCTGTGAGGTACTCAATGCTTTTTTATCTACTTTGGATAAATCCCATCCACCTTCTTCCATGCTGTGGTTGAATGCTTCTCCGTATTTGATTACGTTTGACTCGATCATCTCCCGCAGCAAATCGTTTCCTTCCCGCGTTCGCTCTCCTACTCCGGCAAAAACCGAGATTCCTTCGTATCCTTTGGCGATATTATTAATCAATTCCATGATCAATACCGTTTTTCCTACTCCGGCTCCACCAAATAAACCAATCTTTCCACCTTTTGGATAAGGCTCAATCAGGTCAATTACTTTGATACCCGTGTACAGGATTTCCGTTTCTACGGATAATTGATCGTATGGAGGTGGCTTACGGTGGATTGGCATCGCATCTTCTCCTTTAGGAACTTCACCGATCCCGTCGATGGCTTCTCCTACTACATTAAACAAACGTCCCATAATCTGCTCTCCAACGGGCATACTAATCGGCTTCCCGTCATCTATAACTTCCATACCTCGTACCAGACCATCGGTAGAGTCCATCGCAATCGCACGGACACTATCTTCTCCCAGGTGACGCTGACATTCCAGAATAAGGGTTTCACCCGTTTCACGCTTGATGGATAATGCGTTTAAAATTTCGGGCAATTGTGAGTTTTCGCCAGCAAAGCTAATGTCCACAACGGGTCCAATGACTTGAGTAATTTTACCAATATTTGCCATAATCCTTTTGTATTAATTATATATTGTCTAATGTTAACAATTAGCGATTTCTTAAAAACGGTGCAAAGATAGCATTTTTATACGGAAAGGATAGAATTTCTGTCCACTTTTTCACACAGTTTTTCTTTTAACTTGCAGACCTAACTGATGTACAAATGATCTCAATTCTCCTGCCCGTTTTTAACGCCGCTCCTTACCTCGAAGCTTGTCTGACTTCCATTCAGCAACAGTCTTTTACAGACTGGGAATTACTGGCCGTAAATGACCATTCTACCGACGATTCCGGGGTGATTCTGGCGGAGTTTGCTGCGACGGACGACCGCATTTATGTTTTTAACAATACCCAAAAAGGAATTATTCCGGCTTTGAGACTGGCTTTCTCTTACAACCAGGGAGATTTTATCACCCGTATGGACGCAGATGATCTGATGCCCATAGATAAGCTGTCGCATCTGCGGAAAGCATTGCTGAAAAAAGGACCGGGTCACGTAATTACCGGAAGGGTGGAATACTTTTCGGAAACGGGTCTGGGGGATGGTTATAAAAAATATCAGGACTGGCTTAACCATCTGGTAGATCAGCAGTCGCATTTCGAAGATTTGTACCGGGAATGTGTCCTGCCTTCTCCGGCCTGGCTGATTCACCGGACGGACCTGATTGCGGCGGGTGGTTTTGACGCAGACCGTTATCCGGAAGATTATGATCTGTGTTTTAGATTTTATGAACAGGATTTTAAAATAATTGGTATTCCGGAAATTGTCCATTTGTGGCGGGACCACGCGGATCGTACTTCGCGGAATAATCCCACTTATGCGGATCAAAATTATCTGAAACTGAAATTATACTGGTTGACCAGACTCCATCGTGATCCCCAGCGTCCTTTCGTTATTTGGGGCGCCGGAAAAAAAGGAAAGTTGATGGCGCGTTATTTTTTAGACCGGCAAATCTCTTTTCGCTGGGTCACCGACAATCCCAAAAAACAGGGCATCAATATTTATAATCAAATACTTGCTTCATCCGATTTGCTGGAAAGGGAAAAGGATTTAATGATCCTGGTAGCCGTCGCTACTCCATCGGCACGAAAGGAAATCAACGATTTTCTTAAAGAGAAAAATAAAAAACGCGGGAAAGATTATTTCTGGTTCTGTTGAACTTACCATACATTTTTCACTTAGGATACGTATGGGTCTTCAATATTCTGTTTCGCCACTAAGACTCAAAGAGCACTAAGAAAAAACTTCGTGTCCTTAGTGCCTTTGTGGCAATTCTATTACACAAAATCTCAGTGCCAAAGGCATCATCCTTTTTCTAAAAACAAAAAAAAGTGCATTCCCACTAACAGGAAATGCACTTTTATTAAATTTATTTAACCATTAATTATTCTTGATTTTATTTTTGCGTGGATTAACCGGCACGACTGCGCGGCTACCGGTAGTCGCGGTCATGTCTCGCATGATGTAGAGCACCTCTTCCAGATAAGCATCTTCTTTGATGCTTTCCATCCATTCCTGGTTACTGGCAATTTTGGTCGTATCCATATTGATACTCTCCATATCGGCTGCTAAATTTCTGACAGCAAGTCCATCAATGGGTTTGAACAATTCTGCAAATTTATCACCCGCTTCTTTTCTTTCGGCCTGATCTGCCTGAAATTCAGAAAGCTTCAGCGTATAATTTGTATCGTCACTTTGTTCCTTCAGACGCTTAGCATTTTCCAGTACCGCGTTAAAGATTTCATTCTTTGCGATTCGCGCTTCACTCGCCTTTTTAACGGCCGGCAGGTTATCGAGACTTGTTACATTCTGCTTGTAAGGTACTGCGTCAATTTCTGTCCACGGCAACGCTTTATCGTATTCCCGCTCTCCCACTTCGATGAAGTGATAACGGTCTGGAATCACGATATCCGGCACCACTCCTTTCAGTTGCGTAGAACCACCGTTGACACGATAAAATTTCTGAATCGTTAATTTAACTTCCCCCAGAGGAGTGATATCAGAACTGCTTGGCAAACCACGATCCAGGTCAAAGAATCGCTGAACCGTTCCTTTTCCAAAGGTAGATTTACTACCTACGATGATCGCTCTTCCGTAATCCTGCAGGGCTGCCGCTAAAATTTCAGAAGCTGATGCACTAAACGAATTGACCATCACGATGAGCGGCCCGTCGTATTGTACCCGCGAATCACTGTCTTCCAGAATATCCGGATCACGATCACGGGACTTTACCTGTACGATTGGTCCTTCTTCGATAAAGTATCCGGTCATCTTTTGCACATCCCGTAAAGAACCACCACCATTATTTCTCAGGTCAAGAATAATTCCGTTGACATTCTGAGCTTTTAGTTTTTCTAATTCTTTGCCAATATCTGTAGCCGAACTACGACCACCACGACGATTAAAATCCGCGTAGAATTGTGGCAACTTAATGTATCCTACGTTTTCCATTTTTCCCGGATAGTCCAGGATGACGGATTTAGCGTAGCTTTCTTCGTAAACCACCACGTCCCGGGTGATCTTTATTTCTTTAATTTCTCCGTTTTCTTTTTTAACGGTCAGAATAACTTTCGTTCCTTTTTTTCCACGGATATACGTGACCACTTCATCCAGTCTCATACCCGTCACATCGAGCGCTTCTTCCTCTCCTTCCTGTCGTACCTTCATAATCAGGTCATTCGCTTCCAGTTCTTTTTGCTTCCAGGCCGGTCCACCGGGAATAATACGGATCACTTTTGTGTAATCGTCCTCTCCTCTTAGTTGCGCACCAATTCCTTCGAGCGTTCCGGACATTCGGATATCGAAATCTTCTTTGTCTTTTGGTTCAAAATATACGGTGTGCGGATCGTACAAACTGGCGATTGAATTAAGGTAATCACTCAAACGGTCCGAACGCTTCAGTTTATCAATTCTGCTAAAAAGATCATCATAATTTTTCAGAACGGTTTTTCTTACGTCTGCTTCCAGTTCAGCCTCGGTCATTCCAACCAGCTTTTCGTCTCCGTCTTCCTGACCACGTAACTTACCGGCCAGCTTGGTCATCACGTCATATTTCAGTGATTTTTCCCAATATTCCCTTAGTTCGGCGTCATTTTTAGCGAACGCTTTTTTCTTAAGATCCAATTCCAGGTTTTCTGATTTGGTAAAATCAAAAGGCTTGGCCAGGATTTCAGGATAATAGGTTTTTGCCTTGGCAATTCCCTCGTCCAGCATGGCCAGGGATTTATCGAAAAACTCGTACGTACCCGCTGCTGCTTCGTCGTCCAGCGAAGTTTTGAAGGAAGCTACCTGATCCAGTTGTTCCTGGGTTATCCAGCGTCGTCCTCCGTCTATACGGTCCAGATATTCATTGAATACATTTTTAGAAAATTCGTCATTAATATCTACTGGATTATAGTGTAACTGATTGAGTCCACCAATCATCCGGTGCATTAACATTGCTTCCTTCTCGGTGTTGTCAACCGGTGGAGCATAGAAACCTACGAGTATCGCCATTCCCAGAAGAGCAATCAGCGAAAAGAATAATGAGCCTTTAAATTTCATGAGTTTTAATTTTTTTAAAAGGAGCGTGTAGTGTGTGTAAGTACAATTAAAGCACCAAATACTTGTTAGAACAGACTATTAACGAATATTTAGGTTGCATATATTGGCAAAACGCTAGATTAATTTTTAGATTATTACGATAAGTAAACAATTAAACGGTTTTCAGGTAACACAATAACCCTTCTAATATACCAATTTTTGACAAAAAGGTTCTGCTGAGACGTTAGAAGTGAAGGATTTAACGAAATTATAACGCGAAAGTGTATTTAGGAATGTTGAATCAATAATTCTTTAAATTGAGAACGTTTGTACCGGTTTTGGCAAGTTCGCGTCCCTAATGAAAGGCAAAAAAAATCTCCGACGCTGATAAACGCCGGAGAATTTAAAAATTATTCGTTTTGCATGAGAAAAATAATTATCTGATAATTAAGAAAGACTGATTTACCCGGACGCCATCCGCTCCCGTTACCAGCACATTGTACAGACCATTCAGTACCGTCGGGCTGCTCATGTCTACGTTTAGCACGGACTGACTCAATCCGTCGTAAGATTGCTGATGAATCGGCTGACCAAAGCTATTGGTAATCTGAATAGAAATATCCTGTCCTATAAATGCGGATACCTCTACGTTGATTTCATCCGTTGCCGGATTCGGAAAAACACTGATATTCATCATACCGGAATTACCGTTTACCGAATTGGTCGTTGGAGCCGCAGAAACATCATTGGTATTGGCCGTCGGTTCATCTGTAGTAGCTTGCGTTCTCACCCCGGTAAAAGGTGACAGATGCGCACCCAGAATCGGACGTTCCATCGTCCCGTTTGGCCACTGCCATCCTACGGCCAGATTGTCCAGGCCTTCGTGTTCTTTTTGAAATGCTTCCACGTAATATGGCCGGCCGGCTTCGAGGTAAATTTCAACTGATTGCTGACCAGTATATTTATCCCAAACCTGTGGATACGTCCAACCTTCTACTTCCGCAATTAATCGTACATTGTCAGGATGCTCATCGGTGCTTAACCACAATTCTCCCCCATCGTCACTGGAAATCCAGAAAGTATAGTTTCCGGATTGTGGTGGACAAATATAACCACTCATCCGCGTCCCATAATGGTCATACACATCAATGGGTGCCTCAAACTTAGTCATCCGGTCCGAAATATCGGCTTCCGTATTCCACGGAATACTATTTAAATCATAACCAGGAATATCTAACCAAACATCACGGGAAATACCTCCGATTCCACAACCCACGACCATGGTTTCTTCGTCTGTACAAGTACCTTCGTAGACTTTTACATTTCTAAAAAGGCTGTTACCATCTCTCGGAGCCGCATCGTCATCCATCACGAAAGTCATATATCTCGCATTACCGGTATAAAATTCTCCAACAGGAATAATGTATTTTTTATATACACCTTCTTCTGTGTAGTTATTATATTCCTGACGGCCAAAACTTGACTGCGTTCCATAAAGCTGAAATAAGAATCCGGAACTGGAAGAAGTAAAAAGATTATTTTCAAAACCAATTCCGTGAATTTCTCCTTCCTGACTACTCATAAATTCAAATTCCAGTTTGGTGTCGGCCGTAATAGTATATTCGAAGGGAACCGCTTTCCAGGCGTTATTAGTTACTAAATATCCTTGATTATCTTCGATTACCTGAATATTACCCTGATCTGCACCTCCTCCGTAAGAAACTGGTTGGTAATCAGAAAAATCGAGTCGGTCACATTCCGAAGGAGCCGGTGGGATGATTGTTCCTATACAATTACAATTACCATCCTGTACGTCGTTTTCAGTCGCTGGATTATAGTCGTTACAAGCAGTTCCAGCCGCCGGACAAGGTGGCTCACTATCGTTAATAATCGTAAGCGATGCCTCACAAGTAACTACATTGTTACACAAATCCAACCATTTAAAACTAACGACCTGGCTAACTTCTTCGGCAGAATTTTCGCCATCACAAACTGCGTCGAAAACAGAAGGATTGAAGTCATGGGTAAAATCCTGCACGTTACAAACGACATTGTTCAGTCCGGCCGTCAGCCATCTTTGTATTTGTTCGTTATTTGCAATTTGACTGCTATTAGAAGATTCGGACGGTTCTCCGTTTTCATTAAAATAAACACTCAAATCGTCGTTGAAAGTAACCGTAAACGGTAATTCCGGCAGCGGTCCCTGACAGGTTCCATAGTCTGGTGTTACTTTAATTATATCACCAAAACAAGCGGTACGAATACCTACACAGCCGTTGTCAAATTGTATACTATTGATCTTACAGGCACCATTCTCCTCTACAAGGGAAGCAAACTGAAAGTCCATATCGTATCCACCTCCACCAACACGAATAGGCATCGGCACATTACTGGCAGAAGAACTGGTTCCTAAATCAGAGCAGTTGAGTACCAAATCTTCCGGACACACGGTGCACTGAACGTTGGAAGTAGGACAAATTTCACCCGCGCAACCACAGTTACCATCCGCTACGTCGTTAAACGTATTGGCGTCACCGTCATCGCAAGCTGTTCCGGCCTCCGGGCAACATTCCATACAATCCGGGCCACCACAATCCACTCCGGTTTCTGTACCGTTTTGAATTCCATCATTACAAGTAGAACAAACAGAGGTACCATTTTCAAAATTTAAATTAAACTCCAGCGTATACGCACCGGTATCATTTCCATTTTTATCCAGGCAAACTAAAACATAACGTCCTGTCTGCGGCAATACATAATCGGTAACATCAACGTGAAACGATTTGTGTTCTTCAATTAAAAGGGTTCCATCGGGTGCATAAAACCGAATCTTTGGTTCGAGTGATGCGTCAATTTCTTCCATCTCAAAAGTAACCATTTGTCCCGCCTCTCCGGTAAATTCGTATACGTCCATTTCCGAAAAATATTCGATCATACCATTAGTGGTACCATTGTCACAACTCAAAGCAGTTGGACATAAATCCAGATATACTCTTTGAAAAGACAGACCATATTCGCCCGTATCATTACCGTTGCGGTCTTCGGCGGTGATCGTATAGAGTCCCTCTGCGGGAATCACCAGTTCGTTAATTTTTGCCATTGAGCCATTACTGTAATCGGAAGCCATTAAATTACCTTCCATATCGTATATTTTCAAAAAAGCATCAATACCATTGAGATATCCGCGCATTTGTACATTGATAATTTCCCCCTGATTGGCTTTAAACGAATAAACATCTACCTCGTTTTCTTCTTCGAGTGTGGTAGCAAAAGCATTATCGCCACAATCCAGATATTTTGCACAGCCGGCGCTGTTGACTACCTGCAAAGACAGCGAATAATCTCCCGTATCATTTCCTTTGTCATCTCTCACAATCAGACTGTAATTACCGGAATTAGTAACGTTATAATTAATTTCTGCCGTTTCTGGGTCTACCGTAGCTACCACATCTGTTCCCGTTGCATCACATAACATAATATTTGGTTCCAGAGCATCACCTAAATCAGACGCTCTGATAACTAGTTGATCGCCCGCAATACAATTTAAAGTATAGGCATCTATTTGTGCTACCTGACTAAAACTATTATTGATGGTAGCACCACATTCAATTGGAGTGGCGCAGGCTGTTTGGTTAAGTAATTGAAAAGAGATACCATATTCTCCCGTATCATTTCCGTTCCCATCGTACGCAGCTACTACGTAGCGACCATCCGCAGGAATATTGAAAGCGTCTATGATCGCCAAACCGGTTTGTGTAACTTCACTGGCGATGGTAATCCCGTTTTGATCAATCAACTCCAGGCGGCATTCTACGTTGGACATAGTACTCCGCATCTGGATCATTAACTGATCACCCGCAATACATTCAAAACCAAAAAGATCTACTTCTGTCCAATTATCCAGCGTAGTCAATATATCATCTCCACAATTTACCATGCTCACTCCGTCCGTCCGGTTTAAAACTTCCAGTGAAATTCCGTAGTCTCCCGTATCGTTGTTATTATGATCTTGTGCGATGATAGAATATGTTCCGCTTGCAGGTAACTCATAGGCGGTTAGTTGTACGATACCTCCGTCGTCGCACGCTTCGGATAATAGGTTGCCGACCGGACTTAGTAATTTAAAACAACCATCTACACCCTGTGAGGAACCGCGCATTCTGATTCGTACAATATCCCCAGTGTTGCCATCAAAAGTATAAATATCTGTCTCGCCGGTGGAACTGATGGAAGCAGTAAGCGCATCTCCATACTCTATGGTCTGTGCCTCCAGAAAAGTACAAAAGAAAATGAAAAAGAAGGTGAAAAGATTAATAGAAGTAGAACAGGTAAACTTTAAATACATAGTTACAATTTTCAATATCGGTCAATAAGGTTATTCTGATATAAAGTATGAAGTCTTCTTTCGAGGGGAAAATAAATGGGAGCTGAAACCGGGGGACCGGCGTGGGAGATTTGCCAAGGCTTGATAAAAGACAAATTGCAAGCCAATCCGCTCAAATATTGTCAGATAAAATCAACAATAGTGACAGTACTAAAAATTCAAATAAGAATATTTTAAATTATTTAAACTAATACTAATCAATACTTTTTTAAAAAACTATATATTCTAAATAACTCCTTTTGTGATATCTTATTGATAAAAGTAAAATCGTATTTTATAAAAAAAATACTCTCCATTTTATTGTAATTTTACTAAAACCTCTGCAATTAATGGTGGAAAGAAATATGTTGTACGATAATCATGGAAGGGTCATTAATTATTTGCGATTAGCAGTGACAGACCGCTGTAACTTGCGCTGCTTTTACTGTATGCCCGAAAACGGGATTCAATACGTAGAAAAATCTGCCCTGCTTTCTTACGAAGAAATGATCAGGCTCATCACTGTGTTGGCTAAATTAGGCATTGAAAAAATCAGAATAACCGGAGGAGAACCTTTTGTACGGAAAGGTATGATGAAATTTCTTGCTACCATCTGTCAGATTCCAGGTATTCGGGCGGTACACCTGACAACCAACGGAACGGTTACCGCTCCTTTAATTCCCGACCTTAAAAAAATAGGTATCAAGTCCGTTAATCTGAGTATTGACAGTTTGGACCAACAACGTTTTTTTGAAATTACGCGACGCGACGTTTTACCCGCCGTCATGGAAACTTTTCACGCACTACTCAAACATAACATTACCACTAAAATAAATTCCGTTGTTATGAACGGTAAAAATACGGATGATATTATTCCGATGGTCCAACTGACCAAAGACTATCCGGTGGGCGTGCGTTTTATTGAAGAAATGCCTTTTAATGGCAGCGGTGCGGATCATGGTCTCAGCCTCTGGAATCATCACAAGATTTTAGAAAAAATAAAAACGGTTTATCCTGATCTGGAAAAAATCCCGGACCCGGACTTTTCTACTTCCACAAATTATAAAATACCCGGCCATTCCGGTACGGTTGGGATTATAGCCGCGTACAGCCGTACTTTTTGTGGTACCTGCAACCGAATCCGATTGACCCCGACGGGGCTGCTGAAAACTTGTCTATACGATAGCGGTGTCTTCAACGTAAAAGATTTCCTGAGAGCCGGAGCAAGTGACGATGAAATTCGGGCGCTGTTTTTAAACGCATTGGGTCACCGGGCTAAAGATGGTTTTGAGGCAGAAAAAAATCGTCGCGGCGGCCAGTTTGTCAGCGAATCAATGGCGACCATCGGCGGATAAACATTTTTAAAAACAATTTAATTTTATATAAAATGAGTGATCGACTAACACACCTGGATCATCAGGGAAACCCATCTATGGTCAACGTGGGCGAAAAAAAAATAACGAAACGTTCGGCTACCGCACAGAGTATTATTGTGGTCAACAAAGCAATATTAACCCAGCTGGCCGAAGGGGAGATTCAAACAAAAAAAGGCCCCGTATTCCAGACGGCTATTCTGGCCGGAATTATGGGAGCAAAGAAAACCAGTGATCTGATTCCACTTTGTCATCCGCTGGGACTGGACAATTGTAAAGTCGATATTTCGGTTAACGAAAAACAAGAAATTGTTATTAATTGTACGGCCAGTCTGACCGCAAAAACGGGAGTAGAAATGGAAGCACTTACGGGAGCTTCAGTCGCAGCGCTAACCATCTACGATATGTGTAAAGCGATGTCTCATGATATTGTCATCAAAGAAACCAGATTGTTAAAAAAGACCGGAGGAAAAAGTGATTTTGATTATTCTGCTCCCCAACCGAAAAAGTAAATCATGAAAAAGCACCAGAAACATACCGCCTTGACGCGTCCCGATTACGGAAATTTCCATCGCCGGGAATGGGCAATTATCGGGACACCTTGTGATACCATTCAGCAATTATCCCAGCAGCTTATTAAAGATTTGTCCACAGAATATAAAATTGGCTACGTGGATGCGGATCACGCGGGTGAGCACGAGGCAGATAAAAAAGAGGCCTCTCAGCATTATACGGACAAAATTAATTTTCATCGCTTTGATAAAAATGGTCTTTTAAATACTTTTCAATACCGAAATATTTTTAACGGCGAAGACGCGGTCCTCGTCAATGGAAATCACTTTTTAGCAAAACAGCAAATACTGGTTATTGATCCAAAAAAAGAAAAATCTTTACGAAAAAAACTGGATCGTTTGACGAAAGTCGTAATGATTTTATTTACAAAAGGGATTACGGAAGTTCCTGACTATTTAAAGGAAGCGTTATCGGAACAGGATTTAGGAAACATTCCGGTCTACTCGATTGATGATATCTCCGGCGTTACCAATTTTCTTAAATCATTACTGAAAGATAATTTACCAACACTGAACGGACTCGTACTCGCAGGCGGAAAAAGCCGGCGGATGGGCCGGGATAAAGGGAAGATTAATTACCACGGCAAACCACAAAGAGAGTATGCTTTTGACCTGCTATCGACCTGTTGTGATCAGACTTTTTTGTCCTGTCGGCCAGACCAATCTGCGGACCCGGACTTATTTGGGATGCCACTGATTTTTGATAGTTTTCTGGGACTCGGACCGTTTGGTGCGATTGCTTCTGCCTTCCGGGAAAATCCGAATAGCGCGTGGCTGGTTGTCGCTTGTGACCTTCCGTTTCTGGATCAGAAATCGCTGGATTATTTAATTCAGCATCGGGATACGTCTAAAGTTGCTACGGCGTTTAACAGCCCCAACAATGAATTTCCGGAACCGTTGATTACCATCTGGGAACCGAGGAGCTATCCGGTCTTATTGTCATTTTTAGCGCAGGGATACGCTTGTCCAAGAAAGGTATTGATTAATTCAGAAGTAGCGCTGGTGGATGCACCGGATACGCGGGCATTGACGAATGTAAATTCGCCAGAAGATCTGAAGGGATTGGATTTTTAACAGCGTATTGATAGTATTACTGAAAAATATAAAGACATACACTCAGAGACATCATTAGAATAAATATCAGACCGAGCACAAAATTATACCCGCTCACTTCGCCTTTGTCCTGATCTTTAAATACAAAAAATAAGGTAGCTATCATAGACATTATGAGCAGCGTAAACAAGATAAGGTTCTCGTTTGAGAAAAAGACCAGATTAATAAATCCGATACCGACACCAGTCAGGCCAAACAGACCAGCTTTGTTCATTTTAAATAATTTATCTGACATAATTTTACTTTTTTAGGTTTAGCTGTTGCACTGAAATAATTTCATAACAATAAAATTTTATACAATAAATGGCTTAAATTTATCATTTTAAAGTAAAACCCTCAAAATTTCAATTAAAATTGTTATCACGGATGTGCCGCTACCCAGACTGCGCCATCTTCAAAGAATTCTTTTTTCCAGATGGGTACGGTTTCTTTCAGCGTGTCAATGGCAAAAGAACAGGCTTCGAAGGCGGCTTTGCGATGTGGACAGGCAACGCTGATAATAACGGCTATTTCTCCAATAGCCAATGTTCCTACACGATGGTGAATGGCCATTTTTTGGACGGGCCACTGTTGGGCAGCTCGTTCGGCAATTTTACGCATTTCGGAAATAGCCATGGGGACGTACGCTTCAAATTCTAACTTGAGGACAGATTTATTTTGGGTTTGATTGCGGACGGTGCCAACGAAATGGACGATGCCTCCGGCACCGGGATGAGAGACAAAGGTTTGGCAGATTTGCTGACTGAGGGGTTTTTCCGAGATTTGTATGTCTATGTTGTCTTTCATGTCTTACCAATATATCTTCCCTGCGGGGATTTGTTAACCGCCGCTGACGGGGGGAATCAGGACTATTTCGTCTTGTGGGGTGATGATTTGGTGGTCGTCGGCGTATTCGTTGTTGACGGCAATGGCCAGGGAATTTAGTTTTCCGAATTGGGGATATTTTTCCAGGACGGCTTTTTTCAGGGCAGCAACCGTCATATTTTTGATGTAGGGCAGGTCCATTTCCGGACCGCCCACAATATCTTTAGCAATACCAAAAGTCAGTACTTTCATGGTTAGCGAATTAGGGTCACGTCTCCTTTTAAAGGGGTGATACACTCACCTACCAAAATTTCTACGTTATAAAGGTATACATCCGAATTGGATAGTTTTCCGTTGGAGGTTCCGTCCCAACCGGTAGCCGGCGTATTATTATTATAAACTAAGTTTCCAAAGCGATCAAATACTTGAAATAAATTTACAGTAACTATGCTGCTCTCATTATTTATCAGAAAATTAAAGTTATCATTCAAGTCATCATTGTCAGGGCTAAAGGCATTGGGCATCCTAATATCAGTAGTCACATCATAGGCAAAAGTAGCAGATCTGCTCTCACAAGTTCCACTTACATCACTAATCATAACCTGATAAGCTGCACTGCTACTAATCGTTACTGTTGGGTTGGGACAGTCCGTACAGCTTAGTCCTTCTGTATTCCCGTCTTGCGCCGTCCAGCTATATTCGTATAAAGGATTGGCAGGTACCTCAATGGTAAAGATATCGCCATCACAAACCACCCGGTTTTCACCATCAAAGGGAGGAATATTGGGGACAACATTTACGGTAGCCGTCGTAGATCCCTGACAATTGATCTGGTTCGTTTCAAGGACCGTAAACTCGGTTGTTTGGTTCAAATTGACCGTTACGGAAGACTGGCCATTGTTATCCACGAGGTTCTCCGGACTCCAGTTATAAGCATTCCCCGGAGTTGGATTGTCTACGGCTAATGTTATATCCGTATTTTCACAACCAACGACATCCGCCACGACCGGTGCTACTTCCTGAATAGTAATAGGTTCCTGAACTGTTAATTCACAGATACCGCTTACTCCGGTCAGGATTAGTTCAGCGACAAAAGTCCCGGCGGTTAAATATTCGTATGTTACGTTAGCCTGATTACTAATCACCTCTCCGTCACCAAATTCCCAACGGAAGCTCTGAATGTCTACGGTATCTAATAATGTAAAATTGACGAGTTCTCCGAGACAAAGCAGATTCTGATCAACAGCAAAATCTCCTTCGGGTCCGACCAGGGTAAAATCTCTCATCGTTGTATCCCGGCAACCAAAACTGGTCGAAGCAATATATTCCACTGTAAATGTTCCTTTTCCAAAAGTAATACTAGGTGCCGGATCATTAGAGGTACTGCCATCTCCAAAATCCCACGCAGCCATCAGCGGACTGGACGTCACACTGTTATCCATAAAGTCTATGATCATCGGAAAACAGATCGGATCCTGCCCGTCTACGTTGGTGGTAAAATCAGCAACTGGAAAGTCCTGTACCCGTACGGTATCCGTGATGGGCCGCATACTTTGGCAACCCGTGGAAGTTTCTGTCAGGGCCAAGTTCACGACAAAGGTGCCTGAGTTATCATACTGTGCAACATCGTTTTGCATTGTACTGGTCATCCCGTTTCCAAAATCCCAGTCATACTCCACCGGAGATGTGTTGCCTCCCAGAATAAAATCAGAAGCAGAAAAAGCAATTTCAGAACCCGCACAGATATTGGCCGGACTCGGGTCGGTCGTAATATTGGCAGAGGGTTCGTAGATAGTAATTGGTTTGGTCACCGATCCGGGGCAACCAATAATATCTTCTACGGTTAGCGTAACATTGACGGTCGTTACCAGCGGTCCAGCCAATGGCCCTTCCGGAAATGGTGACTGCGTGTACGTATGGGTGACCACGGTATCCATGCCCATTCCCATATCCCCAAAATCCCATTCCCAGGAGACGAGCGTCGTATCAGCGGTACTCATATCTGTAAAAGTAATGGCTTCAGAGGGAATACAAATGGTATCCTGAGTAAAGCTGAAATCAGGTTGTGCACTAAACACCCAGACATCCTGAGAGGCCGTATCGCGACAGCCGTTGATGTCGGTAGTGACCAGCTCAACGGTATGATCTCCCGGTGTACCAAATACTTTATTGGTCATCACATCCATGGTCGTAATGGGCCGATCCCAGCTAAAGTGCCAGTCGTAGCCTTTCCAGCAACGGTTGTCTACATCCTGGGCCATACTTCCATCGAGGGGTACATCCGTTCCGATACAAACAAAAGAATCTACCATAAATGCGGCTTGTATATCTTTAATGAATACAATGGCAGAATCAACGGAAGCGGGACATCCACTCATCTCATTTTCAGCAGTCAAAAACACCATAAAATTTCCAGTGGTATCGTACAAATGTGTCAAATCGGATACGGTACTGGTCGTACTGTCTCCAAAATCCCAGGTAATACTGGTAGCATCGAGAGAGGAATCTCTAAAGGCGATATTGAATGGATCGTCACAATCCACGAGATAATCCAAACGGGCAAGAGGACCGTTGACGGTAATAAAATCTTCTTTGGTTACTTCAGAAAAACAACCATTGTATTCTACTTGTAAGGTAATATCCTGAGGACCATTACTATTATCGAAGTTATAAAATAATTCACTCTCCTGGTAGCAGTGAGAAGCACGTCCCTCTTCGGCACTAAAATGCCAGGCATCAATGTTAGGATCATTGGTCAAATCCGTAAACTGCACGGTATCTCCCGGACAGACCGTTGTTTCCGTTACCGTAAAATCAGGGATAATCGTCGCACCGACTTCGATACGAACAGCGTAGGAAGTATCGCGGCAGCCCTGGTCATTTTCAATAATTAAAACGACGTCATATTCTCCCGGCTCAGTGTAGGTATAAGTGTGATCATCATCGTTATTAAAAGTTTGTTGCGAGCCATCGCCGTAAATATACGTATAGCTGACGATTGGATCTACCGAAGTACTGGAATCAGAAAAAACTACTTCTACCGGCGCACAGCCGTCCACTACATCCGGCATAAATAAAGCATTGGGTTCATAAAGTGTATCTATCAGAACACCAGAAACGGTACAACCCTGGGGACTGGTAACTTCGTATTCAATTCTTAAAATAATATCTCCATTTTTTGAAAAAGTAGTAGTATCCGGGTTTACATATTCAAAGACAGGAGACATTTCATCCGATGTTAAAATATTCTCCATTGGTGTATTGGTCCGGGATACAGACCATTCATAAACCGCATCAGGATCCATGTATTCGGGTGTCAGTGTCAACTGAAAAGGGTCTTCACAAACTGGATCAGCCGTTAAGGTAAATTCGGGTGAAATTTCCTGTACAAAAACAGTAACAGTCGTATCTCCCATACATCCACCCGCTGCGGTTACATTGAGTGAAATGGTTTTATTTCCGGGGGTGCTGTAAGAAACGGCAGGGTTGACCTGATTGGAAGTCGCGGGATCGGCATCTGCCCCAAAATCCCAACTGTAGGCACCAATCGTAGAATTATTATCAATCGTAACACTTTGATTCAGACAAATCGTGTCCGGAATTGCGAAACTGGCCAATGGATTACCAATATTGACGTTACGGGTAATTACTCTGGAACAGCCTGCGCCGTTGGTAGCGGTAAGTACCACATCAAAGCTGCCTTCTTCGGTGTAAGTAATACTAGGTGGATTAACCGCCGTGGAAGTTTGTCCGTTGCCAAAATCCCATTCGTAAGTCAGACCGGGACTGGTGGAAGTATTATTAAAACTCACTTCCAGCGGAGCAGTACAACTGACCGCAGGATTGGGTGAAAGTGTAAATCCGGCATCGGGTTGTTCGGTTGCCGTAATAGTTCCGGGAAATAGTTGGGTTACGTCACAACCTGTTAAGTTGGTCGTTACCTGTAATCCAATATCAAATGTTCCGCCATTGTTATAAGTATGATTAGTAGTTGCGCCGCTGCCGGAGCTACCATCACCAAAAGACCATTGGTAGCTGGTGCCCACGATGGCGCTATTACCTGCGAGGTTACTTGTAAAGGTAGTATTGAGCGGAGCACATCCTCCCGCCGGATCTGCGGCAATCGTAACTTCCGGTCTTTCGTAAACATTGATAGTTATTGTTCCGATCAGGGTTCCTCCCTGTGTCTCCCGCAGTTCTACGTTAAAAGTACCCGCTTCCCCAAAAGTATTGGTTGGATTCTGGGTCGAAGCAACTGCCCCGTCCATAAAATCCCAGAAATAAGATGGCTGACCGGCAGGTCCGGCAAAAGATACTTCCAGCGGCAGACAACCTTCGTTTATGTCGGCAGTTTGCGCGTTGATTTTTGTATTAGATAGAAAAAGAACAAAAGCGGAAAAAAGTAGTATAAAACGTATTTTCATAACTAAATATGTTTTTTTGGCAGTAATTGTACGGTTAACACAAGACTTTACATTATAAATATCTTGCAAACATAACTCAAAACAGCTAAGTTTGCAATTAAGTAATAATATAAGAATGAATACTATAATACGATTTTCCACTTTCTTTGTGCTGTTTTTTAGCGCTTTTTTTGTTAATGGCCAGAACCTGGATACCCGACAGGCCCCTCTGCCGTGTGTGGATAAGACTTTTTCGATAGTTGCTCATATTGTTTTAGACAGTTTGGGTGAACCGAATATAACGGAAGAGCAGATTATTGAAGCGGTTGATTCGGCTAATTCAGCTTTTGCACCGATTTGTATTGGTTTTGAGATCTGTGAATTCCGAATCATTCCTGATTTCCAGTACGACGATTTAAACCGTCAGACGACTGAATGGGAGGAATTGCAGGTAAAATACCACGTAGCCCGGAGAATCAATATGTTTTTTGTTAATGATTTTGGGGCGGAGGCACCTTACGTATGCGGTTTTACCGGACGAGGTGATATTACAGAACTTGAACGGAGCGGAGTTGTCATTCGTAAAGGAGATTGTATTGAATCCGGCAGTAGTGCTGTGACCCACGAATTCGGACACTATTTTAGTCTGTTGCATACTTTTGAGGGAGACAGAGAAGAACTGGTAAACGGTGATAATTGCGCAACGACCGGTGATTCGATCTGTGATACACCGGCTGATCCTTTCAGAATAGGAGATATGTTGTCTACCTATGTAGACGTCGATCAGGGCTGCCGTTTTATCTTGTCAGAACAGGATCAGAACGGAGAGTGGTACGCGCCACACGTTGGAAACTATATGAGCTATTATCCTTCGACCTGTGCTTGTGGATTTACTTACGAGCAATATTTGAAAATGGCCAATACCTTTCTGAACGCTCCCGAAAAAATGTGGTAGAATCAGATCTCAGCGACCTGGTGCTCTTAAGGAATGTTAAATAAATAAAGTACGATTCTATACTTCCTCTTTTTGCCTCACTCTGCCTCAACAAAATGGTCATTATACACAGCATAACTCCCATTTTGCTTCTTTGATTGAGGCAAAAATAGTTCGCCTAGAATC
>CAKZUV010000401.1 GCA_937921555.1 uncultured Saprospiraceae bacterium | reverse complement strand
AAATCTGTGCGATCTTCTCCAGTGGCCTGTTCCATAGATTTCAACAGCAGGAACGTTTTTTTATTCTGAGCAATATCACCTCCTACTTTTTTACCGAATTTTTCCGGATCTCCGAACGTATCCAGAATATCATCCTGTAATTGAAACGCAATTCCGATATGTCGGCCAAATTCGTATAACGCATCGGCATCCTTCTCTGCGGCTCCTCCGATCAAGGCACCAATTTTGAGGCCACCGGCAATCAGAACAGACGTCTTCAACTCAATCATTTTAAGGTATGCGGCAATTTCAACCGATTCCTGCGTCTCAAAATTCATATCATATTGTTGTCCTTCACAAACTTCTAGCGCTAACTGGTTGAAAATGGGCAGGACAGCAGGCAATTGTTCCGGATTTTTCAGTTGGCCCAGATACTGGTAGGTAAGTATTAGCATCGCATCTCCGGACAGGATACCGGCATTCTGACCATACTTAATATGCACGGTAGGTTTTCCCCGTCGCAGCGGAGCTTCGTCCATAATATCATCGTGTACCAGGCTAAAATTGTGGAAAATTTCAATCGCCAGCGCCGCTGGCAGCGCATGGTCAATTTCTTCAGAAAAAAGGTTTGCCCCCATTAACAACAAGACGGGACGCAGACGTTTTCCTCCCAGTTGAAGGATATAATTGATCGGCTCATATAATTCTACGGGGGATTGATCAAATAATTCTTTCTTTAAATATTTAAGGAACAATTCTTGCAAATGTTCAACTGAGCGCATATAAAATATATTTTTATAAAATAACCAACAACCGGTAAAGTTAACCAATGAGATCAGGAAAAAAAACTTAATCTTATCTTTCACGCAACTTCAAGATAAATTTTGCGTATCATAATCAAAATTTAATAATATGAATAACGGCCAAAAAACAATAACCATCCTTCTAATCGAAGACAACCCGGGCGATGTAAGACTGACTCAGGAAGCATTTAAGGAAGGAAGTAAGAATGTGAACCTGGACGTAGTAATGGATGGTGTAGAAGCCATCAATTATTTGTATAAAAATGGTGAATATTCCACTAAGAAAAGTCCGGATTTGATTTTACTAGACCTAAACTTGCCCAAAATGGATGGACGGGAAGTTCTGGAAAAAGTAAAAAGCGACGATAATTTACGCAGAATTCCAATTATTGTTCTGACAACTTCTGATGCTGACCAGGACATTCTAAAAAGCTATAATCTGCATGTCAATTGTTATTTGAATAAACCAGTTGATTTTGATAAATTCTTTGACATTATACAAAAGATTGAGGATTTTTGGCTGACTACAGCAGTTCTGCCATCAATGATTCCCTAATAAACCAAATTTAAACCCTGTAAAAAACGTTGTAGTAAAAGCCTCCACTTTATGAATGTGAATACTACCCTGCACCTTTTGTTGATTGAAGATAATCCGGGTGATACGAGATTAATCAGTAATATGCTGAAATCGTCTTCTGTACGATACGAATTGTACACCGCACCTACTCTTTTTGAAGGTGTTGCATTAACTAAACAGCAAGAGATCACCATTGCTTTATTAGACCTTTCGCTGCCGGATTCTACCGGTTTTAAGACACTTACCACTTTTATAGAACGTTGCCCAAAAACGCCCGTCATCATCATGACAGGAACGAATAATGAATTGATTGGCAATCAGGCCATCAAAGCAGGAGCTATGGATTATCTGGTCAAAGGCCAGTTTGACGGCAAACTCCTCGGGCGAGCTATCCGCTACGCATTGCATCGCGTAAAGAATAATCAAAAAATAGAAGCTACCGCACGGGAACTAGCCATTAGTGAGCGGCGCTTTGTGGAAGCACAGGAAATGGCACATTTTGGAAACTGGGAAATGGATATTGTTAATAATCAAATGCTCTGGGCAGACGAAATTTTCCGTATTTTCGAATTTCCGCTCAATAGTATGGCTCCTACTTTTTCTGATTATATCACTTATACACATCCCGAAGATAAAGAAAAGGTTCAGGACTTTTTTGAACTAGCAACCAAGGATGGTCAACTTCATCATCTTACCCACCGCATTGTCGTTAAGGGTCATTCTATCAAGCACATTTCAATTCAGGCTAAAATAAACTTTGATGAAATTCGGCAAAAGCTTTTTCTTTCCGGTACGTTGCAGGATATTACCCGGCAAAAAATAACGGAAACATTAATTATTGAAAAGAATATCAATACCAAAGCCAGTAGTGTAAAAGACGAGGCGCTGGCCGATATTAGTTTTCACATCAGAACACCGCTCTCCTCGGTAATTAATCTGTTATTTCTGATGGAAAAAACAGAAATTTCTTCCGAACAAACAGAACTGATTGACGGACTTAAAACATCCGTGGATGATCTATCTATCATGATTAATAATCTGATGAACTTCTCGGTCCTGGTTTCGGATAAAATTGAAGCGGAGAAAGAGAGCTTTAAGATCGGTGCCTTCATGGAGAGTATGAAGCGGGTCGTCAAAATGAGAACCGATAATGCAGAGATTGATCTCAATTTTCTGATAGACGACAGCATGCCCAATAAAATCATTAGTGATCCGAAAAAAATAACACAAATTCTCTACAACTTAATTGACTTTTTGATTGCCAAAACGGCAAGTCAGCAATCTATGTTTTTTAAGGCCAGTGCACAAAAGATTTCTGCCAAAGACTACGAATTGGTTTTTACACTCCACACCGAGGGGTTGAGATTGGAAGAAGAAGAAATTGAAAACTTGTACGCGGCAGAAAAAATTCTTGAAATTTATAAGCCGGAAGAAGACGAGGAAAAGAAACGAATCATTGGAATGGCGATCGTCAGCAAGTTGATCAAAATTGTTAATGGTGATTTATCCTTTACCTCAAAAGACAGGCAGGATACCGTTTTTCAGGTTACGATCCCGGTTGAGGCAGCCAAACAGCCACTACAAATGAAGGGAGATGTTCCTGACTCACCGCTGCGTATTTTACTCGTAGAAGATCATTTTCTGAATCAACTGGCCACTAAAAAAGTATTGACTTCCTGGTCGAATCAGGTTTCCGTAGATATTGCAGATAATGGACAAATTGCCGTAGAAAAATATCAAGAAAACAGTTACGATATTATTCTAATGGATATTCAGATGCCAGTTATGAACGGAATAGTTGCTGCTCAAAAAATCAGAGCGACCAGTTCCGTTCCCATTCTTGCCCTTACAGCAAATGCTTCTCAACCGGAAGAGGCAAAATGTCTTTCCATCGGAATCAACGATTACCTGTCCAAGCCATTCAAACCACAGGATCTCTACAACCGGATAATGACCATCTTAAGCCCTATCGAGCACCAAAGCTAATGCTTCAGTCCTGAAATTGGCTTGTTTTTTACTCATCGGACAGGGTTGATTCAAAGAAATTTTGTTTCTTTGGAAATCATGGAAATATTGAGCGATTTGATCAAACTGTTGAAAAAACACCGGACGCACTACCGGAATGATACAGGATTGCCTACCAACAAAAATTCTAAACTTTATAAATTAGTAGAAGGGCTTAGTGACGGCAGTTACGCAGATGAGGAAACCGCCGCGCAGGCGATTTACGACACAGATGCCAGTCATATTAATTTTAAAAGACTTAAATACCGATTGCAAAATAGATTGTTGAACAGTCTGTTTTTAATCGACCCGGAAAAAATTTTCACTTCTCCACCAGACAGAGATTATTTTTTGGCAGGTCAGCTGCAAGCTATTTGCGCAATTCTCGCCCGGATGGGAGAACGCAATCTCGCTTACAAACTGGCAAAGTCCGGCGTTCAGAAAGCCAAAAAAGCCTATAATCCTTATGCCGGATTACAACTATCTTTATTGCTCAGAAGTCACGCCAGCAACGTTAGAAACTGGAAAGCAGTCTATAAATATAATGCCGAAGTAACATATTTTCAACAGTATATAGAGGCAGAAGTAAAGCTGAGCACGATGAATATGGAATATCAGACTATGGCTGTCAATCCCAAAACGGAAATCAGCCAGATAAAAGAAACGTTCGATTCCTTCTTAAAAGAGATAAATAATATATCTACCGATTATTCTCCCCGAACTGTTTATTTTACTTACAAGATATTTTTACAGGACCGGCTATTAAACCGGGATATACCGGGGACCATTTCCCGCTGCGAAGAAGGCTTAAAAAAAATGGAGCCATTTAACCAGCCAAATCTGGAGGCGCTGTTTTATTTCGCAATGGTAGAGGGGCATATTTTATTGAAAGATTTTAAAAAAGGCAGTGCTTTGATCTTTTCCAAAATAGAAAGCCAGAACTTATCCCCCTTCAATATTTTATCCAGTATCTATTATTTTGGTACGCTTTGTCTAACCACCGAAAATTATCAGCAATTAGGAGAGGCACTCCAACTTTTCAAAACGTATAAAGTCGAAAAATCACGGATAAGTTTTTTTCAGGAAAACTTTACTATTTTCGAAATGTTCTACACCATATTGGCTACCATCGGTAAAATAAAACCTACTTATCCCGTAAAATCGAAAATCAGAATTACAAAATTTGTTAATGATCTTCCGGTATTCTCCAAAGACAAAAAAGGTGTTAATACCTTGATTTTATTTGTTCAATTTTTACTACTACTAATTAAAAAAGATCATGGAACTATCATCGACCGGGTAGATTATCTCAAAGCATACGATCAAAAATATCTAAAAAAAGGAGATAGTTTTCGTATAAAATGTTTTGTGAAAATGATTTTGCTTATTCCCAGACATAACTTTCATCCCGTTGCCGTGCAACGCCACGCCGAACCTTATCTCAAAAAACTGGCAGACCACAAAGAAAATAGCTGGAACTGGAAAGATACTAACGTGGAAACCATTCCGTACGAAAATTTCTGGAAATTATTTATCGAAGTTTTAGAAAAAAATAAAAAATCAAAATAATTCCTCAGGAATGGCAAATAAATAAGTGCAGATTCTAGGCGAACTATTTTTGCCTCAATCAAAGAAGCAAAATGGGAGTTATGCTGTGTATAATGACCATTTTGTTGAGGCAGAGTGAGGCAAAAAGAGGAAGTATAGAATCGTACTTTATTTATTTAACATTCCT
>CAKZUV010000400.1 GCA_937921555.1 uncultured Saprospiraceae bacterium | reverse complement strand
CTGCCCTTGACCATTTCCATAATTTCCTTATCTTCGCTCCAAAAAAACACCTATGGCTGCTCGGAAAAAAAATGAAGAACAGAAAAGATTGGATGACCATTATTCCGGCAAAGAAAGATGGCTGGATTGGGGGCCTTATCTGAGTGAACGACAGTGGGGAACTGTCCGCGAAGACTATAGTCCCAATGGACAAGCATGGTCGTATCTGCCCCACGATCATGCGCGCAGTCGTGCCTACCGCTGGGGGGAGGACGGCTTGATGGGGATTTCAGATATTCGGTGTAAAACCTGTTTTTCTCTGGCCCTGTGGAATGGACAGGATCCAATCATCAAAGAACGGCTTTTCGGGTTAAATGGAAACGAAGGTAACCACGCGGAGGATGTAAAAGAATTGTATTATTATCTAGATAGTACTCCGACGCATTCTTACATGAAAACCCTTTATAAATATCCGCACGCAGCATTTCCTTACCAACAATTAGTGGAGGCCAACGCCAGGTTGGACCGCAATGTTCGCGAATACGAAATTACCGATACGGGCGTATTTGACGATCATGCCTATTTTGATGTTTTTTCAGAATATGCCAAGATAACCGGAGAAGATACACTGATAAAGATAACGGTCGCCAATCGTAGCAAAAAAGCTGCGCCCCTTTATTTGATGCCTACCCTGTGGTTCAGAAATGTATGGGAGCCAAATCCAGACATGGAAAAACCAGTTTTGAAAACCATGGCTCATAAGACAAAAGGTGAACAAGCCATAGCGGTCAAGCATCCTACCATGGAGCATTCCTATTATTTTTATTTCGCCGAGGCAGACAAATTGCTTTTTACTGAAAACGAAACAAACCGGGAGAGAATTTTTGGTCAGAAAAATAAAACGCCGTTTGTCAAAGACGCGATCAACGATGCGGTTATCCAGCAGGATTTTTCTATATTTAAAAAACAAAAATCCGGGACAAAAGTGGCCGCTTACTACCACCGCGAGATGAAGGGAGGCGAAGAGATCGTACTGTATTTAAGAATTACCAATCAAAAGATATCGGGTTCTGCTTTCGGACCGATGGTTGAAAAAACATTTACCAAAAGAAAAAAAGAAGCCGACCAATTTTATGAAACCCTTTGCCCGGCCAGCAAGGAAGATGACCTGATCAATATTCAGCGACAAGCCTACGCGGGTATGATGTGGACCAAACAATTCTACTATTTAGATGTAAATACCTGGTTGGACGGGGACCCTTCCCGGCCAAACCCACCAGAGGAACGTAAGAGAGGTCGTAACTCAAACTGGCGAACGCTCAACAACAAAGATATTATTTCCATGCCTGACAAGTGGGAATATCCGTGGTACGCAGCGTGGGACTTAGCCTTTCATTGTGTTCCACTGGCAGAACTGGATCTGGAATTTACAAAACATCAACTGTTATTGTTTTTACGGGAATGGTTTGTTCATCCCAACGGTCAGTTACCGGCCTACGAGTGGTCATTCGGGGACGTAAATCCGCCCGTGCACGCCTGGGGATGTCTGGAAGTTTATAAAATAGGCCTTCGAAAAACTGGGAAAAAAGATATTGATTTTTTAAAGCAGGCATTTCAGAAATTATTAATAAATTTCACCTGGTGGGTCAACCAAAAAGATAGTAATGACAATAATATTTTTGAGGGAGGCTTCCTGGGACTAGACAACATCGGTGTCTTTGATCGCTCCCACAGTGTGCCCGGAGGTGGTGTATTGGATCAGGCAGACGGAACGGCATGGATGGGAATGTATTGTTTGAATATGCTGGAAATGGCGATAGAAATCGCGCTGGTAGATCGTACTTTTGAGGATGTTGCGACTAAATTTTACGAGCATTTTATTTTGATTGCCGCTTCGCTGAATGAATTTGGGGAAGGTAAAAATAATGCGTGGGATGAAGACGAAGGGTTCTTTTACGATGTGATTAATTTTCCAAATAAACATCGGGATAATATTCCGGTGAGGGTGCGCTCACTGGTTGGCCTTTCTACCCTATTTGCTACCTTTATTTTGGAAAAAGAAAAACTGCAGCAGTTACCTGATTTTTATAAACGGTTAAAATATCACCGTAATTACCGGGTCAAACACAAGGATTATCTGGTAGTAGAAGAGATGAAAGAAAACGAGGATATTCTACTGTCTTTGTTGCCTAAAAGAAAAGTAAATAAACTGTTAGAAGCATTACTGGATCCTAAAGAATTTTTAAGTCCTTATGGTATTCGCTCTCTTTCTAAAATTCACAAGGATGGTTACCATATCGAAATCAACGGTTCGCAATTTGGCCTAAGCTACGAGCCGGGGGAATCCCGGTCCAGTATTTTCGGGGGAAATTCTAACTGGCGGGGCCCCATCTGGTTTCCAATGAATTATTTACTGATCCGATCTCTGCGTACGTACCACGAATATTTTGGTAAGGATTTAAAAACGAGATTGCCGGTTCATGCTAAAACTGAAATTGACCTGGATCAGGCGGCTGATAAGATTTCTAATTTATTGATTGATATTTTCAGGGAGAACAAGGAGGGATTCCGCCCGGTTTATGGTCCGGATAGTCTTTATGAGAGGGATCCGTACTTTAAGGATTTGATTTTGTTTTTTGAATATTTTCACGGCGACGAGGGAGAGGGCCTGGGGGCTTCGCATCAAACGGGCTGGACGGGATTGGTGGCTACTTTGATTGGTCGGTGTGGTGGTGAGTGAGTGGGCTTTGGAGGAGTGTCTCGGAGGACTTATTGTGATTTTTTCGCGCTGAGGGGCGGAGGGCGCTGAGGGATCGCGGGGGGCTTTTTGTGGGACTGTTTTTTGTAGGGAGAAGTTAAAAGTAGATTTGTTTCTCTTTGATATTTATAATTTTTTTCGCGAAGAGGAACAGAGGGCGCTGAGCGACCGCGGGGGGGGCTTTTTGTGGGACGGTTTATTTTGTAGGGAGAAGTTAAGAGTAGATTTTTTTTTCTTTTGATATTTATAATTTTTTTCGCGCAGAGAGTCAGAGGGCGCTGAGCGACCGCGGGGGGGGCTTTTTATAGGACGGTTATCTTTTTTCTAGGAAGAAGTTAAAAGTAGATTTTTTTCTTTTTGATATTTATAATTTTTTTTGCGCAGAGGAACAGAGGGCGCTGAGCGACCGCGGGGGGGGCTTTTTTTGTGGGAGTCTTGCTTAAAGATTGGTGGGAATGGTTATAAATTGGTTGAAGTTTTCATTTCTTAGTTGGTCCAGTTCTTTGTTTTTTTGTTCGAAGCGTGGCCATAGGTTGGAGCGGTCTTTTGCATTCATGTAGTCAATTATTTCCTGGAAGGCTTTCCTGACGGATATAGGCGTTTCGGAGGTGAAGGAACGGAGTATTTGCAGGGTTATTTTTTCCTTTTCTTCTTTTTTCAAAATTTGAATGTTGTAATAATTTGGCTTTTCCAGAATGTTGATATAAATATCTTCTGCGTTGATCATTTTATTTTTTTTGCATTCCTGATAAAGGTCAACCAAGTGGTGGATATTTAATACCGAAACAGTCGGAGAAATTTTAAAAGATACATGAGGTAGCTTACGAATTTTTTCGCGGTTGGTCAGGATGGTTTGCCAGTTCATATCTTTGCGAATATATTCACCCAACTTTCCGGTGGCATCTATGCTTCCGAGAATTTCTACTTTTGGGAAATGTTTCCACAATTCCAGAACGTTGTAATGCCTAAATGCTAGTTTTGAGAAATTGGTATTGTAACGCAGCCGGGCGTTAGTGGCTTTTCGTTGGATGAGCCACTCCAGCAAAATATAATGTTCTTCGGTGACGAGCGGTTCTCCGCCCGCAAAATAAAATTCCTCGGCGTTCAGCAGCGCTTTTTCTGACTTTTTAATAAATGCCTGCACATCTGCGATGTTCTTTATCACTGCTTTTTCGCCTACGTTAGTTCCGAGCGCTTTGGCATCATTAAACCATTTTGAGGAGGCACCGTGATAACAAGTTCGACAGCGAAAATTGCAAATATTGGAAAAACGGATATCAAAATAAACAGGCAATGCCGGTACCGGATCCAGCTTTATGTGTTGAAATTTCTCATTAGTTTCTATCCGGATACTACTACCTCCGGTCTCTTCGATACGATGACAAACAGCACACCGGGGATCTGTTTCTCCCCTACTGAATTTCTCGCGCAAAAGATTAATCGCTTCCCCATTCCAGATTTCTTCGAGACTTTGATCATTGATATTACCGAAAGGAATATTAGCGACACAACAGGCTTTAACCGTACCGTTACCGGAAATATGCAGATGTACGAAAGGATTTAAACAAGTAGGTTTCATAAGTAAAATTACTTCGATTTTCCTTTATTTCTGAATTGCCGTCCCCTGGGAGCATTTCCTTTTTCCAATGCAATGTCAGAATGTAAAAATTTAGCCGCCGCAGCCGAATCCTTTACCTTAGCAGCGGTTCGTTCCAACATTTTATTCTCAAATTTACCAAGCACACTGTTCCGAATTCCCGTGGTGCGCCATCCGGACATTGGCTGACATCCTTCGGTGATTCCACGGGCCAGCATTAACGCGTCCAGCAAAGCCTGATTGGCGCCCTGTCCCTTGAAAGGACTCATCGGATGTGCCGCGTCTCCCAGCAGCGTTACCGGACCCGCAGTCTTCAGCGATTTGGGATCAAGGATGGCCCGGTCATACACCGGATAACCGGAAATCAGGTTCGCTTCGGTCGCCTTTAAAATAGCCGGAATCGGATCATGCCACGGAGTTCGGTGAATCGCCTCTTGCTTAAGCTCCTCTGGTCCCTGTTGACTCAGGGTCTTTGCAGCCTCCTCCGACATCGGAAAACTCAACTGCCACATAATCGAATCGGACGAGTAGGGCATCATGTAAATTCGTTCGTGCCCGTTAGCCGTCTGAAAAACGGTGGACATATCTAACAAATCACTTTTAATTTCTTCTAATTGTACCAATGGACAGATTCCCAGAATTACGATTACTCCGAGATATCGCAGCGGTGTTTTTTCATTGTCAAGTACCAGATTCCGCATGGTACTTCTGATGCCATCTGCTCCCACGATCAGGTCAGCGCTGGCCGTTTTCCGGTTACCGTCAACCAGAAAGTTCAGGGCCATTTTACCATCCCCTGTTTCCTGATAATCCATCAGCTGGTGCCCCCACTGAATCACCTCCGGATTGTGAAGTTGCTCCAGTAACGCCAGCCGCAATGCCTGACGGGCAATGTGCACGTTGATCCGCTTTGGCGCCTTGTCGGGATTTAACTTTACCTGATTTCTCATCCCCCATTCGCCAACCACCTGACCATCGGGTGTATGCACCAAATGCCGCGTTGAGTGGACACCAGCATCCAGCGTAGTAAGGCCGAAACCCTCCATTGCTTTACTCGCCTGTTGCAACGTCAGTCCGTACCCCTGAGAACGGGCGTCAAAGCTAATATCCCGCTCGTACAGGGTAAAGGGGATTCGCCGGTGAAGACAGGCTACTGCCATCGCCATTCCTCCGATACCGCCTCCGATAATCGCAACGTGCGGGTAATTTTCGGTGTCTGGTTTTGGGCAACTGTCCGTGGGGAGTAAACCCGATCCGGCACAGGTAAGACAGATAATGAGATTCGGTTCAGGCCGTTTAGGAGCTGGCCCTTGTTGTTTATTTTTATGAAATTGATCTAGTTTCCGCTGGTATTTGAGCCGCTTCTTTTTACGGAACCGGTGGTTGGTTCTGCCGCGTCCATGACACTCGGGGCAGGTGGTCCAGTAGAAGGGGGATTCGTTTTTCATTGTATATTTCTTCAAATAATATTCTAAATAATCTTTACAAGAAACAGTTTAAGCACTATTGAAGCTCTTAGGTTTCCGCAAAATCTCTAACCATTTTTCTAGTATCCCGGTCGAGTAACCTCCATGGCCGGTTTTTTATTCTCAAATATTTTGGACCTATCCATATGGATTCGCTTCGGTTATCATTATACTTGACTGTAATAATAAAAATCTCTTTCAGAAATCGTCCCTTCTCAATATTAGATTTCAAAAAAGGATTAATGCTTTTCAACCCTGAAAACATTTCCAGCAATTTATAATATTCATTTATGGAAATTTCATGGCTCGAAACAGACTGATGAAGGCCGAAATATTCTCCTCCGACAGCATACCTCAAGGAAATCATTTTTATATCCTGGCGTTTAAAGTCGTAAGCCGGCAATTGTTTTGATTTTTTACTTTGTAATTCAATCTCCGTTATTAGAACAGAAATCAAAGTATATGCTTGTTTAGTTAAAATCCAGGATTCACTGGTATCTTTAGTATAAAATTTAAATTCTTTTTGAAGACAATTTGAATGATATAATTGTAACAAGTTAATGGCAGTATGTGTAATTTTTGCAAAAGTTTTACAAACCCGAACTGAATCTTTGTAGAAATTTGAGAATCTGCAGTTTTCATCAAAATCTTTTCTGTTTACTAACTCGAATAAATCTTTATGTTTTTGAGAACGCAAGGTTCCCCGATATGACTGACCATTTAACGGACTTCGACTCCGGTCATGAAAAATTTCATTCGAAGATATGAGCCAGTAATCACCATTTTTTCCGATTAACAATTCGTAAGATTGTGAATTCAGTTCCGTGGTAACTCTGATGGAATCAATAGGCAATTGACCAGGATTTGCGATACACCTATTTTCATGTTCTGTACTTCCTTTCAAATTTTCCGCTCTACTTACTTTAGTTTGTTTACAACCAAAAAATAAGATCACGATGAGTAAGTAATATATTTTCATATCAAAAATTTATTCTACTCAAAATTTAAACCGGTGCCAGTCGTTTCCTTTCAAATACATCCAGGCCAGGGAAGTCATTATGATCCAATAAAAAATTTCGGACGCCCAGGCCCACTCCAGTCCACCGTTGGTAAATTCTACGACTACGTAGATATAAATTAGGTATCCGATGGCACAGATGGTCTGAATTTTCAGACCGTACATGGTAGCACCCGTTCCGACCAGACCGTTAAAAAAGACGCCTCCTACGGAAAAAAGCGTAATGATGCCGAAAAGGACATACAAAGTGGTTTGTGAATCTCGGATCAGGGACATATCTTCTCCCCCCAATAGTGGATAAAGTATTTGTTCCGGGAAGAAAATGACGGGCACAGAAATTAGCACGGTCAGCAACAGACACATTTTGGCGGTCTTCCAGACAATGGGAATCACCGCTTCCCGGCGCTTCTGCCCGATAAAATTACTAACCAAAGTATTAATTCCGGAGGCAAATCCCCAGCATGGAATGGATAAAACCAGGTAAACCATCCGGGTCAGATTGGTGATCGCCAGGGGACGTTCTCCAAGATTTTCTACAATTCCAAAGAAAACAAACCAGCTACCCAGCCCGACTACAGACTGTGCCACAATAGGTGTGCTCATGGAAAGTTGTAATTTGATGAGTTCCCAGTCCAGTTTGGGTAAGCGGAAGAGTCCGTACAGCCGCGATTTTTTATCAAACAGAATGTAAATAAAAAAGCACCCGAAAGCGATTCCCTCGGCAATACTACTGGCTAGTCCGGCTCCCGCGATTCCCATGGCTGGTAACCCCAGATTTCCAAAAATAAACCCATAATTCAGGACAATATTCACCACCGCCAGAATCAACGTATCCACAACGATAAACCAGGTCCGTGCTACGCCAGTGTAAAGGGCAATGATCGCCACGCCAGCGTAACTAAAAAATACCCCGAAAGAACGGTATTCAATGTATTCCAGGCTTTTTTCGTAGATAATATCCGAATTGACAAAGGCGGCAAAGAACAGACCGGTTCCGTATTGCATGAACAAAAACATCACCAGGGCCAACCCCAATTCAAAATAAAGCATAGCATAAAACGTCCTTCCTACCTCCCCCGGATCCCGTTCTCCCATCCGGCGGGCAATCAAAATTTGTCCTCCCTTGGAAAAACCAAAACCAATGGCCGCAATAATCAGATAAAAAACACCCACAAAACCAATGGCCGCAAAATCTACCTCACTCAAGTGGTACAGAAATACACTATCACTAAGGGCAATAATGTTTTGCACCGCACTCCCCAGCATGATCGGCAAAGAAATGGAAAGTATCTGTTCGTATGAAGTATCTAATTTCATTAGCTCGACAAATTAAGTCTTTTTGTAGTATTTTGTCTCTTAGAAGGTATACAAATCGTAAATTTCCGGTTTATGACTGATTTTGCGTTATTGCAGCAGGTATGGAATACTCCACTTATTGATTTACCATCACTGATTTGCACCAGCTTCATAATTTAAACAGCCAGCACATGAGATTTTTCAACAAAAAAAGTAAAAACTTATTCTTTTCTTTGTCGTTCCTTTTAATGTGGGGCGCCATCGGATGTTCGGTGGACAAAACAAATTCCAAAATGAAAGAAAATTTATCAGCACCAGTTGCCAAAAAAATTAATAAAGAACTGACTCAGCACGGAGACGTAAGAATTGATCCCTACTACTGGCTGAATGAGCGTGCTTCCCCCGAGGTTATTGACTATTTGACCCAGGAAAATGCTTACACCAAAAATATGCTCGCGCACACCGAAGCGTTGCAGGAGACGATTTACGAAGAGATTGTCAACCGGATCAAAAAAGACGATACGTCTGTTCCTTACCGCAAGAATGGTTATTTCTACCAGACGCAGTATCAGGAAGACAACGAATATCCCGTTTATGTTCGTAAACCAGACACGGATGCTGCGACCGAGGAAACGATGCTCGACGTGAACGAACTCGCCAAGGATTTCAGCTATTACGCCACCGGTGGTCTCTCGGTGAGTCCGGACAACAAGATACTGGCATTTGGAGAAGATACACTGAGTCGCCGGATTTATAGTATCAAATTTAAGAACCTTGAGACGGGAGAAATGCTGGAAGATCATATTCCAAATACAACCGGGTCGGTGACCTGGGCGGCAGATAACAAAACCGTTTTTTACAGTGTAAAAGATGAAGCGTTGCGTTCTTATAAAATTTTCAAACACAAACTCGGAACCGATCCGGCGAATGATACCGAAATCTACCACGAAGCCGACGAGACCTTTCGTACTTTTATTTATAAAACAAAATCGCAGAAATACCTCGTGATCGGTTCTTTTGCGACCCTGACCAACGAATACAGAATTCTCGAATCGGACAATCCGGATGGTGAATTTCGTATTTTTCAGCCACGGGACCGCGCCGGGAATCTGGAATACAGCTTTGATCATAAGAATGATAAATTCTATATTGTTACCAACTATAAAGCAAAAAATTTCCGGCTCATGGAGACGGATCTGAATAACACGGGCCTCCAAAACTGGAAAGAAGTGATTCCCAACCGCGACGATGTGCTGCTGGAAGACGTGGATTTATTTGATGATTATATGGTGTTATCCGAAAGAAAAAACGGGATTACCAATATCCGCGTGGTAGGTGACGACGGTTCGGATCACTACGTTGAATTCGGTGAAAAAGCGTACATGGCTTACACGAGTACCAACGCGGAACTGGATACCGAAATCGTCCGGCTCGGATATCAGTCGATGACGACTCCGTCTACTATTTTTGATTATAATATGAAAACCCGAACGCTGGAACAACGGAAGCAAACCGAAGTGGTGGGTGACTTTGCTCCGGCCAATTATCAGAGCGAACGGTTTTTCGTGACGGCGAGAGACGGCGCCGAAATTCCGGTTTCACTGGTCTATAAAAAGGGAACGAAAATAGATGGTACTGCTCCCCTGCTGCTGTATGCTTACGGTTCGTATGGTGCCAACATGGAACCTTATTTTAGTGCGGCCCGGCTGAGCTTGCTGGACCGTGGGTTTGTGTATGTGATCGCACATATTCGGGGCGGACAGGAGATGGGACGGCAGTGGTACGAAGACGGAAAGTTGTTGAAAAAGAAAAATACGTTTACCGATTATATTGATTGTGCCAAATATCTGGTGGCCGAAAAATATGCGGATCCCAACCGGCTTTTTGCGATGGGAGGCAGCGCAGGCGGATTGCTGATGGGTGCGGTAGTAAACATGCGTCCGGATTTATGGCGCGGCGTGATCGCGGCGGTTCCGTTTGTGGATGTGGTCACCACGATGCTCGACGAAACGATTCCACTAACCACCGGAGAGTTCGACGAATGGGGAAATCCGAAAGATAAGGTCTACTACGATTATATCAAATCTTACAGTCCTTACGATAATATTGAAAAAAAGGAATACCCGAACATGTTGATCACAACGGGATTACATGACTCGCAGGTGCAATACTGGGAACCGGCTAAATGGATTGCCAAATTACGGGATTATAAAACGGACGATAATTTATTATTGCTTTCTACGGAAATGGAAGCGGGCCATGGTGGTGCTTCTGGTCGTTTTAAAAGGAATAAGGAGACGGCGACGGAGTATGCTTTTTTAGTGGATTTGGCGGGGGAAGAGGTGGTGGATTGATGGGTTTGTTTATTTGTTTAATCGTTTATTTGTTTATTTGTTTATTTGTTTACTTGTTTAGCTCGCTCTAAAAACCAAAAAAACGGAAATCCCGTAACATGTAATAAAAAATAAAGATATTTTTGCATATTGTATTTGAGATAATAGATATACACGATCGCTCAGCGTTCTCTGCTTCTCTGCGCGAAAATCACTTTTTAGGGTAGGCTCATTGTTTAATTGTTTATTCCTGGCTTTTGGAACTAATAGGCATTTTGTGCTAAATTCTTTTTTTTGGTAGAAATTTGCTTTACCTTTTAGAAAGTTCTTCCTTCGACTATTTTATCGTAAGCCTCGTCGTTGGGTTCCCACAACTGGATTTTGTGGCCGTTGGGATCTTCGATGTGGGCAAATTTTCCGTAATCGAAAATGGCTATTTCGTCCAGTATTTTTACGCCCTGTCCGGAAAGTTCTGTGAGTAGTGCTTCCAGGTTATCGACGCGGTAATTGATCATGAATTGCTGATCGCTGCCGTCGAAAAGAGCGCTGTCCGGTGCGGCGGGACTCCATTGTGTAAATCCTTTTCGTTGCGGATCACGGGCGGAACGCCACTCAAAATTGGTCCCCCACTGGTCGGTGGCTAGTCCCAGATTTTGTTGGTACCAATCTTTGGTTTTTTGAACATCTTTGGTTTTAAAGAAAATCCCTCCTATTCCGGTTACTTTGGCCATTTTATGATTCTTTTTATTTAAAATTCCACACTACTGGACATTTGCGGGTTTGGAGCTACTCCTTCAGGAGGCAGGGAGGTAGAAAATGGGAGAAATGTCCAGTAGTGTGTAAAAATAGGAAAAAAAAGTAGATTCCCGAAAAGCGCGGACAAATGGTTTTTTTAATCTATCTTATTTATAATCACTCTACCACCCATTCTACTTGTTTCGCCTGTTTTCCATCATTCAGTAACAAGGTATAATTTCCCGTGGGCAACAGCAAAGACGTTCGTGTCCCGGTATTTCCCAGCTCAATTGCATCCATTGGCACGGCAAACGTCATATCTTCGTCCTGTTTAAAAGCCATGACCATACACGGCGTTCCCATCCCATATTTATCCGGATTAATTTCCTGGTGCAACCGGTAGCCATTCATTTCCAGCCAGGTTGGCCGGTCATTGCGGAAGGAACTGCGTGGAAAATAAATCTGGACATCCACAAATTTGCCGGTGGTTCCGGTAATGGTA
>CAKZUV010000399.1 GCA_937921555.1 uncultured Saprospiraceae bacterium | reverse complement strand
ACCTCTTTTTCATTATAATAAAATTCTACAACATCTGTAATTCCCCAAAGTTTCAACAACGCACAATTGTATTTTGACTCGTTTTTATTAGTGGTGGGATCCCAGGTCATAACGGAACAAACCCGCGGAATTTGAACCTCTTTAGTTGTTGCCTGGGCAATAAGTCTCAACATTTCTTTCTCGCAATCATGTTTACCGAAATTAGGACGATCTGAAATCATAAAGTATATCAGAACAAAAGTAACACCGGCTAAGAAGAATCTTTTCGCCCGATTTTGATAAGCCAATATCAGATACCGGGAAGAGGTAGCAAAACAAAAAATCAGCGAAATAGAAATCGGCATCATCGTATCATAACTTATGATAAGCGGCCGGTATTCACGAAAACCACCAAAAGGTAATAATAAAAGGTAGATGATAGAAAGGACGGCCATTCCCTTAAACAAACCACATTGAAACCGTGCTTCTTTGTCAGAAAATTTAGATAATAAAATAGTATTTAGTACAGAAAATCCAAGTAACAGCGGGAAGGCCAATTTCGTAGTAACGTGTTTGAGTAAACCCTGCCCCATTAACCGGTATCGTTCGCCTAAAGAAATCGTAACATTGTCAACATTGTAGGTCCCCAAATAAAAAGAATACAAGCTGAATAAAATAGTCAACAAACCTATCACGGTAAGTCCGCGTGGCATTTTTAAAATCCCTTTCCAAAAGTTGTTGACGATACCTTGACCGTTCAAAAAATCAACGCTTCTCAGCCACCAAAAAAGAAGTATGCTTGGGAGAATTATTAAAACCAGGGGTGGGACTAAGGGACCATTCAAAGTGATAAAAATGCCCAGACCTATCCATAGTATTTTCATCCAATTCGATTCCAGCACCGATCTTCCGTGTAACGCCTGTTGATAGAAAGGAAAGAGAAATAATAAAAACAAAACCAAAGGTAAACTATAACTAATCGTATAGGTAATTGACGGGAAAATTAATCCCAAATAGGCAACAAACTGGGTATTCTGAATTAATGGAAAAATTAGGATCGTCGTCCATAGAAAAGATAGGTTCCTTAGCTTGGTGCTTCCATTGGCATACATCGTCAAAAGCCATATAAAGCCAATCTGAATCAACAATTTCAGGAGCGCACAGGCGATGTATATGCTTTCAACGGGATCAAAAAAAGACTGCAATACGAGCGGAACTTTTTTAAAATATTCAGATTGCACCAGGTGAGCAAAATAGCGATTAGGATTAGGATAAGACTTTCCTTCTACAACCACTTTCATCCCAAAAGGATCATTTAAAACCTCTTCGTAGCTTAGCGTTATCCAGGCCAGATCCCCATCCACTACTTCGCTGTAATGCTGGAGGAAAGAATATCCAAGATCAATTGTTAGTATTACAACTAAAAAAACGTAAAAGAAATATTTAGAATAAGAAGAGGTATTGGACATGTACTCAACGAGTTAATTTTATCGCTGAATATATCCTTTTTTTGGAAGTACTTTGTATTTAATCACTAAAACCTGTTTAAAAAAATTTTGATGATCCTATTTTAATTTATTTAATCATATAACTTTTTCATTATCCTTTGAATGAATTCTGCTACGCTATTGGACTTTGATTCGCTTTTTGAGAAGTTCATTATTTTATCAAAGCTAATATTTTTTAAAGAATCATTTAACCAGTATTCATACCAGTCTAAGAATTGGATCCTACCACTTTTCTTATAATAAGGATCAGGGTATATTCCTTGATCATTACATCTATCATCAGCCCATATATTACCATATTCTTTACCGTTAACTATTAGGTTTAAAGATACCCCACATCCAAAATTCGAAATTCTTAAAGCTCCTTCCATTTGTTCTTTATCAAAGTAATTGACGATTTCTTTTCCTTGAAAGTATTTCTTAAAATTTGTTTATCCATAATTAATACGACAGCGTTGTTTTTTAGCTATGAGTAATTATAAAATAAACGCAACTCAATAAACTCCCTTCCCAGACCAGCAGAAAACCCAAAAACTCAAAACCCAAAACCAAAAACTAATTCGTCCCCAACAACCCCCTCACCATATCCGAAGGCGTCCCCCGCTGCGTTTCCTTCTGCGAACTATTATAAAAAATCTTTCCCTGCTGATCGATGATAAAAATGGCTGGTAACCGTTTTACTTTATAAGCCTCGGCAATTTTAGAAGCGTAAACATCCCGGTCTTCTACGATCAGATGCGTCCCTTTGATCCCCTGCCGGGAAACAAAATTCCGCCACGACGTTTGGTTTTTGTCCAGGCTGACGTAGACGAACGCCACCTGATCCGGCGAAAACGCTTTCTTCCATTCTCGGCTGTTTTTTAACGAATAAACACAGGGCGGACACCACGTCGCCCAAAAATCCAGATAGACTACTTTCCCGGCCAGATCTGCCAGTTCCACCTGTTTTCCGTTGATATCCCGGAGGGTGAAATTAGGAGCTACTTCGTTGCGCTGCAGCCCTTTTGCGTCGTTGTAAACATAACGAAGGACATTGTTATAATCCGCGTATTCATTATTTTCAATATAAGTTTTGACGGCAGGCCCCGCTTGTTTGGCACGCCCCGAACGGCAATCCATCGACAGGATTTTAGCCCGATAAAAGGCCAGTGGTTTTCCGGCCAGGTATTTTTCGGCCAGTTGAAAACGGTCCAGTCCGGTATTTGTTGACTGCTCGCGGTGGTGGCTCATCAACAGATCCAGAAAGTACACGTAGTTCAAACTCGTCAGTGCATTTTCGTTGACCGTTTCGGTTTCGTTCAAAAAATCATAATAGTTTTCGGGAACCGCCAGCGGTCCTTCCTGATTGTGATGCAACGGATTTTCCCACGGATAATTAAGGAGCTGGTACGCGTACCAGTAATCTACTTCCGCTTCGGCGTGTGCCAGAAAAGTGCGGCTGAACGGATGCGCGTGGTCGTAAGTTTCTACGTACAAATCCTTTTTCGTTTTCACTTCTTTCATATAAGCCATAAACTGAAACGGACTCGCATTTTTAATCTGATCCGGCAGATTCCCTTCGTAGGTTTTAAATTTTTCTACCCGGTCTTTCAGGTAGTTATTGTGGTTGGCGCCTTTGCCCCGGAAAAATACGGTTTTTAGAAAATTATTGCTGGTAAAGCTGACCGAAAGCTGATCTCCCGGTTCCAGAAACAGCGGTACACTTTCGTGTCCGTACCGTAATTCTGCCATTTGTGGTTCAGAAATTTCCAGCGCCAGCGTAAACTTCCGGTCCTTGCCCACACTGATTTCCTCCACCTTTTCTTTTAATAAAATCGGATCAGAATACAACACCAGTTCCAGCGGACGGGTCGGAGTACCTTCAATACTTCCCGCCATTTCCACGGGAGAGGTGGGCAGTTCTTCCGGCGTTGGATCAATCATCACAAATTCTGTAACCTCACTGTTAATAACCGGCAATGGCCGGGGATTTTCTTTTTCTTTTTGCAACCGTTCCTTGAGAATTTCCGCTTTGATACCTTGTTGGAGCATCATGGCGATCAGCGGATCGTCGGTAGGAATCATCCGGTTTAAGGTTTTTTCAATGACCGGATCAACCGGAATATTTTCCAGCGGAGAGCGAATAATTCCCGTATTTCCGGAACGGCTCACCGAAGGTTTTTCGATTACCCGGTAGGTCGTCGCCCCGTAAATAATCCGGTCGTCAATCCCCCGTTCTTGCCGCAACCGGTCGTAGGTATTCTGAATAATCTGTCCGTAAACACTCAAACTGTTATCGAGCATAAATTCGTCTACTTCCGCTCTCAGACTCTCATCATCTTCCTGTGCTGCCCGCCAGTAAATATCACTGGCAATTTTATACTCGGCGGTGTTTCCGTGCAGCAATGCTCTGGCGTTGTCGTATTTTGGGACGTAGGGAATATCCGTCAGCGTAGTGTCCCGCACGGTCTTTCCATCTTTTTCTTTTTTCAATCCAACACCGTTGACCCATCCGACCAGGTTATCGTGGGTTTTAACTTTATACCAGTAATCCTCGTGCAGTGCATCCCGGATCAGCATCTTGGAAGTGAAATTGGATTGCTCTCCTAGGTATTTCAGGCGTTCCCCAAAATATATTTCCCGCAGAACCGGTTGTTCTTCCGGACCTTTCAGCAGAATCGTACTGGGTACATTGACAAAAAATGCTTCGGTAGAAAAATCGACGGGTGCATCGACCGCAATCTGCTCATTTCGGAAATCCAGATATTCGCCGATAAAGTTGAGGTAGTTACGATTATTCAAAACCTGATCATTGGTAATCAGCAAATCGTTTAAAAATTGATAGTACGTTTTGGGCATCTCCATCGGAATCGACCACCCTTTGGCGAGTGGCTTTTCGATCCGGAACCGCAACAAATAATAAGCCCACCAATAATCAATCTCCGCCGTTATGTAATATTGAAATTTTTCGGAAAACTGCTCTTTGTCGGACCGTTTGTAATTTTTATAAAAACGCCCTTTATCCTGCCGGTAAACGTTCATCATCGCCTGAAAATTCAGCGCCTCCCGCTCGGTCATTTCAAATAAAAGATGTGCTTCGTCCCAGCTGTTAAAAGCCCGTTCGTAATCCCGTAAAAAATTATTGTGGGCACTTCCCTTTCCGGAAAATTCCAGTTTTCCATTCAGATAATCCGGTCCGCCGAAGCGAATTGTCAGATCATCTCCCGGCTCCAGATAAATGGTGTGCTCCTGCCCCAGATAAGTCAGCAAGGCCACCGTTGGTTCCTCCAGTTCAAAGTTCATCCCGAAGTTACCTTTATTGTCTAAAGGAAGTGTGAAGAGTTCTTCGTCGAAAGAAACATAATCCCGGAAAAATTTTATCCGCAGGGATGGAATGAGCGTAGCATCGATGGTTCCTCCTATTTTGGTCAGTTCCATCTTGGTTTTTCGCACTACGGGCGCAGCGATTCCCTGACTTATTCCCGACGGAATAAACCAAAAGAAACCCAGTATCAGGACCCATAACGAAAGACCACCTAATCTCATTTAGCTGTTTTTTTTACACAAATAAAATTTGCGCATACAAATATAAAAAATATTAGTGATGTATGTGTGGAAGTTGGTCAGGAATATCCACGAAATCCACTGATCGTTTGCTGTTTCAAACAGCGATGCCGGATTTGAATATACCGTAGTATCAGAATTTTAGAAAGCGCTCCTACCGGTGATTTTTTTTCGTTGTTGCCCCGTTTTTTATAACCAGTTATTGACTAAATGATAGTGGTTTGCTCTCAACCATAAAATGTCACAGATTTACAGACAAGTTTCCTGCCGAACTGTGCTGTTTCCATAAAAAAGAAGATGTTAAAAATGGAAACGTGCGGATGGCCGCGGTAGAGAGAAGGCAATGCCTTCTCTCTACCGCGACCTGTATTGCCTCTTACCTGTCTGCCCCTCTCTTTTTAATAATCAAAATTACCATGCTCACTCTCGATCCGTACCGCTTCGCCCTTCCATTCCTCCACGTAGCCGACCACCTGAGCGTCAATTCCAAAAGCCTTGGAATATTCGATGATGGCGTCCGCATCTTCCGGTTTCAAATAGATTTCGAGGCGGTGTCCCATATTAAAAACCTGGTACATTTCCTTCCATCCGGTCCCGGATTCCGCCTGAATCAACTGGAAGAGATAAGGAATTGGCAACAGGTTATTTTTAACCACCCGCTTATTCTGCAAAAACTTTTGCACTTTGGTCTGAGCGCCACCACTGCAATGTATGATGCCGTGTATTTTATCACGATGGGTCGCAAGTATCGCTTTCAGAACCGGCATGTAAGTCCTTGTCGGAGAAAGAATTAGCTTCCCCACCGTCAATCCGCTTACGCCTGGAATCACCCCGTCGGGAATAACTTCTCCCAATTTTTTACTGCCCACATAAACGACTTCCCCCGGTAGATTCGGATCAAAACTTTCAGGGTATTTATCCGCGTAAGATTTGTCCAGTACGTCGTGCCGGGCGGAAGTCAATCCGTTGCTGCCCATCCCGCCGTTGTACGTGTCCTCGTACGTCGCCTGTCCATCGCTCGCCAGCCCGACCACCACGTCGCCCGCCTGAATTTCGTTGTCGATCACCTCGCTGCGTTTCATCCGCGCAAAGGTGGTGTACCCCACATCGAGGGTCCGTACCACATCTCCGACGTCGGCGGTTTCGCCTCCCGCCAGCTGCACAGAAATTCCGTGGCCCGCCAGCATTTCCAGAAAATCATTGGCCCCGTTGATCAGATCGGCAATCACAGAACCGGGAATGACCACCCGGTTGCGGCCAATCGTCGAAGACAAGACAATATTTTCGGTACAACCGACACAAGCCATATCGTCGAGATTCATCACCAGCGCATCCTGAGCGATTCCTTTCCAGACGGAATTGTCCCCCGTTTCTTTCCAGTAGAGATACGCCAGACTGGTTTTGGTCCCCGCCGTATCGGCGTGCATAAGGTTACAATAATCCGGATCGCCCGCCACTAAATCCGGCAAAATTTTACAGAAAGCATTGGGGTACAGCCCTTTATCCAGGTGTTTGATGGCTTTATGAACATCATCTTTGGTAGCAGAAACGCCCCTTAAATCGTATTTATAATCAGACATGAAGTATGGTTGTTAATGATGGGTACAAAGGTACGAAAAGATGATTATAACTGACTGATCTCGACGAAAGAGAGTGGCGTATGACAATACGACAAAGGAAGGCACCGCAAAAGCGGACGTGTAGGCAAATAGATGAGTAGATTTTTGGATGTGCGGATTTTTGGATGTGCGGATTTTTGGATATGCAGATTGTTGGATGTGCCAAATCCTTTCCCCTTAAGGACAGCCAAGGCGAAAATCTCAAAATCTCCCCTCCGGGGCTGGGGGCAAAATTTTGAGATTTTTTGCCGGTTTGACTTTTTGTTAATTTGATGTGCAGAATTGTTGGATGTGCGGATGTGCGGATTTTTTGATGTGCAGATGGGAGGATTGGTGGATGTGTCAGGTCTTTTCCCCTAATGACAGCCAAGGCAAAAATCTCAAAATCTCCCCTCCGGGGCTGGGGGCAAAATTTTGAGATTTTTTGCCGGTTTGACTTTATGATAATTTGATGTGCGGATTGGTGGATGTGCGGATTTTTTGATGTGCAGATGGGAGGATTGGTGGATGTGTCAGGTCTTTTCCCCTAATGACAGCCAAGGCAAAAATCTCAAAATCTCCCCTCCGGGGCTGGGGGCAAATTTTGAGATTTTTGCCAGTTTGACTTTTTGTTAATTTGATGTGCAGATTGTTGGATGTACGAATCTGTAATTACCGTCGTTTCATCCGTTTGTTGCGCTGATAGAAGTTGATGTCTTTTTTGGCTACCCACTTAATAAATTTTTTCATTTCCTCGTGATTGCACAATTTTTCGACCGTATGAAACTCTTCCCGTAATTCTTTTAGTGAAAAAACGCTGTGAATTTTCTGGTGACAGATATTATGAATCAGGATGGTTTCGGAATAGCGGCCTCCTTCCGATTTTGGAATCAGATGATGTTTGGAAATGGTATTTTCGTCGCCCAGTGCTCTCAGGCAAATGGGGCAGCCATTTGAAGACATGATTTAATTTTCGGAACCTTAGATAAGTTTACACAACTACCTCTTAAACCTTAAAAAATGGTATTTTGTTCCCTACTTCATTTTTACCACCCGTACCGTCTTAACTCCCGTTTCCGTTTTGATATTTAAAAAATAAATACCGGAAGGAACTGGCAACAATGAAACCTCTATTTTATGTGTACCTGCTGTCATAATTTGTGGTGTCAAAACAGATTTGATATTTTGTCCCAGTTCGTTGTATAAATCTATGGCTAGTTTTTCCGGTTTTTCTAATTCAAAAATCAAGGTGGCCACATGGCTCGCGGGGTTGGGTTGTAGTTTTGTAATAAAAGGCAGCGTCGATAAATCTTCGGTACTGATCAGAATATCTACGATATCGGTGACGACCGTATTAGTGATAATCGGTTCGTTAAAATCAAAATATATGGCCGCCAGATTCTCGATTTGGTCACCGTGAACCACTTGGTCTTTTGTTTCTATTTTAAAATAAATAAATCCGTGACTCTCCGGCTCGTTGGTCGTGCTGTCGGGTAAAAGAATATTATTAAAATTCCAGCGAACGATATTCTCCCTGTCAATCTGTAATTCGTAGGGATGACTCACTTCCAGCATTTTCAAACTATATAAATTCAAACTTTCCGAAAGGGTATCAATAACGGTTACATTAAATGCGGTATCATTACCTGTATTTTGAAAACGGATTCGGTAAACCAATTCCGTGGTTTCACCGGGACGTGGTGTATTGGCGGGGAAGACGATTTTGTCGTTCGGATCGAAAGAGGAAACAACGGGAATTTCCAACGCTACTAAATTATCTGCCGGATATTCGTCATCGGTAGTTGGGATTGCTATCTGATAAAAAAGGGTATCATTCAACGTCAAATCAGTACTTAATTCTACCCCTAAATTAAATGTTTTTTCCTCTCCTGCCAGCAAAGAAGCCGAAAACTGCCAGGTAGAATCATTGGCCAATATACCGTCATTACTAGCGGCAATATTTTGTTTAACCGGATCAAAAATAACATTTATAGCTTGATTATTGATGGGTGCTGTGCCATGATTGGTGGCCCTAATCAAGAGCCTCGGATTACCCGAGGGCCGAAAAACACCAGATGGCCAAACCGAAAGTCCGGCATCCGTAATACCTGGAATTGGATTGAAAGCAATGGACAGCGTATCTTCACTTTCTACGTTTAGTAATTTACTTCCAAAATTAGCGTATTCACAGTTATTTACGTGGTACCGGACACTATCGGTATAAAAATCTATACTATCGGTGCTGGTATGAAAGATACCGTACCAACCCTGATCATCAGTGGTGGTTATACGGTCACCAAGGGTAATTACTTTGTCGGGGATTGGCAGATCGTCCTGGTCAAATGAGCAGTTATTATTCTGATCTTTGTAAAGGAATCCGGTCAATTTATTTCTCAATAGAATAGTATCTGAAAGTTGCGATAACAACTCGTCCATAGAGGTTCGGTATAATCCCCGGCCACCAGCATATCCATAGAGATATTCATTTTTCAATAACAAGGTAACATTGGCAGCATTATCAGCAAATGGAGTGGGTATTTTTCCCCAGTCACCACCGAGATTAGCGGTAGCGTATGCTTCCTCTCCTCCTCTCATAATGATAAGTTCTTCACTGGCTGTTTTTAATCTTAAACCTTCATACTGACCGGAAGCTGTTAAAACAGAATCCATTGCCTGGTGTTCTATCCAGGTTTTCCCCGCATCGCTACTTATAATAAATCCTTTTTCATTCATAGAATTATTTTCAAGTCTCCACAATTCCCCCGTATGAAAAGGCCAAAAATTATCAGATGCCCCATAAACAACTTCTGGTGGACTCCAGGTCAATCCTTTATCTGTTGAAATAAATCGTTCTTGTTCATTCAACGCATATAAATTATCTTCAATAGTCACAAATCTCAAAGATCCTTCAGGATGTACACGATCGACAAAGTTTATTCCATCATTGGAATATAAAAGACGATCATCACCATAAAAATCTCTACCATAAATATAGATTTCTTCATCTGTTTTTGAAATTCTTATGGCTGAAGAAAAATAATCAAAAATAACTGGATTCCAGCTACCTCCATTCACCGAATAAAAGATTAAACCATCCTTATTAAGATATATTACGTTCCCGAAATTATTCGAAAAACTATAACCACCAAAATCATTAATTATTAAATTTGATGACCATTCCGATACCCAAGTTGTACCCTCATCATTTGAACGTAGTAATCCACTACCAAAGTCCGCCCACCAGACCTGACCAAAAGAATTGAAATAATTAACTCTTCCTGTAAGTCCATTATTCCGTAACTCCGGCTCTGATATCATCGGAGACTTCAAATAATTACTGGTTCCTATCGAATACAGACTGTAGTCTCCTGCGTTTCTGGTTGTTATCCTGGCTGTATTGAATTCAAAAATAAATGCTGGATTCGTCCAGTCATCATAACGGGTAACCCACAGTCCATCTGCTAAATTCCAATATATACCAGCATCGGTAAATTGATAACTATTACTACCAATCTGACTACCATCCGGGCTGGGAACTATTTCCCAATTCTCACCAAAATCCGAAGAAGCCACTATAAAACTGTCCTGATGATATAAATAGACCTTTCCAGACTGATACCAAAATCCTCGGGTAAGACCATTATAATTACCAAAATTATCTGGCATAATTAAATCTTCGGTAAAAGTAGTGTCGACTCCTTGAGTCAAAGCTAATTTAGTAACTCCTGTCGTATTCCAATTGAGTATTAATTCCGCAATGGTATCGTTTTGAACAGAATAAAAGTGTTTTTCAAGAGTTGCTTCGTGCGTGAAGACATAACCAACTTCTAGATGCGGATACTCCTGCACTGATTGACTACTATCTACAGAACTAACTACCTTATAGTTTTCACCGAGCAGTTCATCCACTTGATGATAAATACTGACAATTTCATTACCTGATTTTTGATAAAAGCCAAGAAGTCCTCCGTAACCTGATCCATCTGGTTCTGTAGTGCTCGACCACCCAATATTTCCTGTACTAAAGGTTTCTCCGTTATCATAAGATACCAATGTACCGGTACCAGAACTACTCCTTGTTACCACTATAATTCTGGTATCCGTGGTAAAAACATATATATACGTGCTAGTGGCTCCGCTAAGTACTTCAGGATGTTCTTCCCATGTCATCCCCTCATCATCCGAAAAATACAACTGTCCATTCGTAAGCCATAGCCGTCCATCTTTCTCTGCAAAACCATTAACAGCCGTTATAGGCGTTGGAACCAATTCCCAATCAATATCCAAAAATGGAGCTCCTGTTTGCCCAAAGCCAACATTAAAAACAAATAAAACAGATAAGAGTAAAAGTGAAAATTTCTTCATAATCAAAAGGAATTAAGGTGTTTGCAGAAACTGTATACCGAAAGATAGAAAACAATCAATCTATTTAACAATACTATTATTATTAAAAACGCTTTTGATAAAAACTGGCAAAACCAAAGCTGCCCGAATTTTTAAAACATTCCCACTTCCTCTAACCCAAATCCCCTCCTTCCTTTTTCCCAAAACTTCTCCTTTTTCATTATCTTGCGGAAAAATGGAGGTGGAGTCCTGCTTTTCAAATCGTGTTACTTGCTTTATTTAATTTCGTCTTAATGGGCGTTCGGATAAAGTCAATCATAAGGTTTTTAAAGCCTGACATTTTCATCCGAAAAAACATAAATAACTGATAATGAACAACATACTAAGCCAGGAATTACAGGCCACGCGTACGCAGATGGACCAGATTGTAGGCGAACTGCACGAAATGACCATCGATATCGGACATAAGGAAATGACGCAGACGGTGAGCGACCTGCGCAACCGGATCAACGAACCTTTTATGTTTGTGATCGTCGGGGAGGTCAAGGCGGGTAAGAGTAGTTTTATCAATGCGCTACTCGATACCGACCGGGAGATTTGTAAGGTAGCGGCGTCACCGATGACCGATACCATTCAACAAATTACTTACGGGGAGACCGAACAGGTGATCGACGTGAATCCATATCTAAAAAAGATTTTGCAACCGGTGGATATCCTGCGCGAAATAGCCATCGTGGATACGCCGGGTACCAACACCATCGTGGATCACCACCAGGAAATTACCGAACGGTTTATTCCGGCTTCCGATCTGATCGTTTTTGTTTTTGAATCTAAAAATCCGTACCGCCAGTCGGCCTGGGAATTCTTTGATTATATTCACAAAGACTGGCAAAAGAAAATCATTTTTATTCTTCAGCAAAAAGACCTGATGGTTCCCGCAGATCTGGTCACCAACCTGAATGGTGTCAAGGAATACGCGGAGAAAAAAGGAATCAATAATCCGAACGTTTTTGCGGTCTCCGCCAAAATGGAAATCAATGGCGAAAAAGCGGAGAGTGGTTTCTTGCCCGTCCGGGACTACATCCAACAACACATCACAGGTGGAAAAGCACCGGTTCTGAAATTACAAAATAACGTACAGACTTCGCAAAATATCAATCAGCGTATTCACGCCGGACTGGAATTGAGACAAAAACAATACGAAGCGGATATTGAATTCAGAAATGATATTCGGTTTACGCTCGACGAACAGGAAAGTAAGTCCAGAGCACAGGTAGATATTCTGGTGGAAAATCTGGTGGGTACGTACGACCGGATTACCAGAAAGTACGAAAAAGAACTGGAAGACGGACTCGGATTTTTCTCGCTCATCAAACGTTCCGTGACCAGTATGTTCAGCAAAAAAGCCTCTGCAAAAGAATGGCTTGACGGCCTGGCGGGCAACCTGGAAAAAGACCTCAACATCGAACTTCGGGACAAACTCAACGAAGGGGTCATTGACATCGCAGACAGTATTCAGCAAATGGCCAAGATCATTGATTTGAAAATTAAAAGTAGTTCTACTATTTTAAAAAATGACCATGAATTATTCAGTGATATCGCCGAAAAGCGTTCTAATATTTTAAAAGAACTACAGGAAACCTTCGCCCGCTTTATGAGCCGCTCCGAAAATTTTGCGGACGAAACCATGCTGAGCGAACACACGGATATCTCTCCCAATCTGGCCAAAGGTAGCGGGGTCGCCGTTATCGGGGTGATCCTGACAGCGGTTACCAACGGTGCCGTATTTGACATCACGGGCGGCATTCTGACCACCATTGGATTGTTGTTTGCGGGTGTTTCCGTGGGTATGAAACGCCGGAAAATCTTACAGGGCTTCCAGGGCGAAATTTCCAAAGGCCGGGTGCAACTGGAAGAGGAAGTGGATAAAAAACTGAAAGATTATATTGCCAATATTAAAGAAAAAATTGATACCAATTTTAATCGTTTTGATGATTTACTCAAAGAAGAAAACGTGGAACTAGAACGGATGACAGAGAAGCAAACTTCGATTACCAACCGTCTGAAAAAAATGGAAGAGGAACTAAAACAGGAACTGAGTTAGATTTTTTGATGTGTATAACTGACTGATCTCGACGAAGGAGAGTGGCGTATGACAATACGACAAAGGAAGGCACCGCGTAAGCGGACGGGTGGGCTATTATATGTGTTAATTTCCTAATGTTTGAATAGACTTTATTCCAGAATGTTTTGTAGAGATACCAAATAGAGATTTTTGATCAGATTGAGGCTCTTTTTTGAGTGCATAGCCTAGCTATGGGCGATAAAAAAGCCGAAAAGATGGACAAAAAGATCATTTGGGAGCATACA
>CAKZUV010000398.1 GCA_937921555.1 uncultured Saprospiraceae bacterium | reverse complement strand
TTATCCTCTTTTTTTATTTTCAGTTCCGACTGATAATCCAGTAAATTGAGTTGAATATTCATTTATATTGTCAACATTCCTAAGGTAAAATTACATTTTTCAGTAAAAGAAATGTTGTGGATCGCTCCGTGACTATCGGCGATTATTACCACCATCTCCGCCACGGTTATTGCGATTGCCACCGCCACCACCGCGGTTATTTCGGTTGCCACCGCCACGATTACCGCCACGACCTTTGTTGCGGTTACCACCCCGGCCACGGCCACCTCCCGAAGAACGGCGTTTATGCGGTTCGTAAAGTGGCGCTTCTCCCAGAAACGCAGGCAATGGAATTTTCTTCACATCCATTTCGATCAGGTCTTCGATATCTTTAAAGCGACGCTGATCTTTCTGCGAAATCAGGGTCAGAGCAACACCCGTCGTGTCGGCACGGGCCGTACGGCCAATTCGGTGGACATAATCCTCGGCGTCGTTTGGAACATCGTAGTTGATGACCAGATTTATATTTTTTATATCAATACCACGCGCCAGAATATCGGTAGCGACGAGAATCTGGGTTTTGTGTGTCCGGAAATCAAGTAATGCCTGTTCCCGGTCTTTTTGTTCTAGATCAGAAGAGATTTCCTTAACGCGGAATTTTTTTCTTTTCAGGCTTTGGGTTATTTCCCGGACCATTCTTTTGGTAGAAGAAAAGATGAGAATACTTTTATAATTTTCTTTTCCGCTGATGAGGTGTTCCAGTAAAGGTACTTTCTGGTTATCGTAAGTCAGGTAAGCCCCCTGAAGAACTCCTTCGGCTGGTTTGGAAATTGCCAGACTAATCCTACCTGGATCGACGAGTAATTTTTTGGAAAGATCGCGAATACGGGGTGGCATGGTGGCCGAAAACAGTAAGGTTTGTCTTTCTTTGGGTAATTTATTGACAATGGTCATAATATCATCAAAGAATCCCATATCCAGCATCCGGTCTGCTTCGTCCAGAATGAGGTGTTTCACTTTATCCAGTTTGACGTACCCCAGATTGAGGTGAGAGATAAATCTTCCCGGTGTGGCGATGATAATATCAGCACCTTTGGTCAGCGCCTTTTTCTGCTGGTCCCAGCTATTACTCGTTCCGCCACCATAAACGGGTAGCGAGCTGACGCCCGTAAAATAGGCGAATCCTTCCACCTGCTGGTCAATCTGTAAGGCCAGTTCGCGGGTAGGAGCAATGACGAGGGTATTAATCTCAAAGGGGCGGTCCGGATCGGCCGCCAGTTTATTTAGTACCGGTAGCAGAAACGCAGCGGTTTTTCCCGTACCCGTCTGGGCGCAGGCAATCAAATCTTTTCCGGCGAGTATCTGGGGAATGGCTTGTTGTTGAATGGGGGTAGGAGATTCAAAACCCATGGCGTCCAGGGCTTCTCCGATCGAGGATTCAAAATTAAAATCGGAAAAGGTCACTTCGGTCTCTATATTTTCTGGCGTCTCTGGCGTATCAGGTGTAACTTTCAAGGGATATTTAAATTTTCAGGATGATTGATGATTGGGAAAGAAGATTGTTTTGTACAGATTCCCAAACTTATTTTGTCAAATCGCTCGTTCTTTTCTTCATTTATCACAAAACAGGTCTGTACAAAAGTACACATTTTAAGCCGTATTAACAGGTGATAAAGGGTCTTTGCCGGCAGAGCTACACGGGGAGTCATGTATTCTTACTCTTATTTTGGTGAAATTGTTTGGATAAAAGTTAAAAATGTTTATTGAAAAAATGTTAACTTGTACAACCACGTTTCAAAACTTTACGAATCAAATTTCTTACAATTATGAAAAAAACAATACAACTGACCATGCTGGTCTTCCTCACCGGGCTGTTTTATAGTCCGCTTTCCGCGCAATCTGCTTTTGGTTTTAACTTTAACATTGCCAATCCTCAGGGCGCTTACGCCGAAAATGTTACCCGACCGATGGGGGTAACCATCAATTATTTGAAAGATATTCAAAAGTTAAAAGGACTTTATTACGGGGTCGAAGTGGGGGTCGCGATGTACGCTGCCGACGAGTACGACCACGATTTTAACGGTAAAACGATCAAGTTGAGCGAAGAAGATTGTTATCTGTCTTACGCAGCGGTGGTACGTTACCATTTCCGAGATCAGAAAATATGGAATCCGTACGTCGAAGGCCGGGCGGGAGGTATTTCCTATTTCAGTACGCTGCTCAGCAATGAAAATGATTTTGAGGATCAGAATAAATTTTACGGAAGTACTTTTAGTTACGGTTTTGGTGGTGGAATTGCTGTGCGACTTTGTGAGCAGGTTGCGCTGGATGTAGGTCTGGCCAAAGCGTACGGATTGGATACCAACTACCGGAGTGTGGAAAAAACGGCCCCGGCGGATCTGAAGGGAAATCTGGATGCCGGAATCAAATCTTCGCGTACTGATTTTCTGAATGTGAAGATTGGAGTGTTGTTTGGTTTTTAGAAAAGGTCTGGTAAGGGGTTTGGTAAACCTTTTAGCGGGGAGGAATGACCGGTTTTTTATCGAAAAAGTTGACCTGAAAAATTGGGTTTAATTAATAATGGGTTTACTAGATTTATTTGAACATTGTAGCTTTACCAGAGGTGTGGTGGGTTCGTTTTGTAGGGAATGGTTAGGTTTATTTTATCGGGAATGGTTAGGTTTAGGGACTGTTCAACAATCTGTGTTTTTTTGATACGTTAGCATTGCGTAAAAAGAGACTAATCAACCAATAAACTGATTAACATTTACTTATAAAAAATTATTTTATTTATATAAATTAAGCTAATTGACTAGACACAGTTAATTGAACATCCCCTAGGTTTACCAAACCCTCTTCAATTGGTGAGGAGGTTTGGTAAACCTGTTGTTCGGGGTGAGGGGGTTGGTAAACCTGTTGTCCGGCGAGGGTTTTTCTAAAAATTATCTTTCATCATTTGGATGGCGATGGCCAGCAAAATGATTCCGAAAACTTTACGCAGGGTGGCGGATACCTGCGGGGAAATTTTGTCGGAAATCCAGGTAAGCGATTTTAAAATAATAAAAACAAAGACCAGATTGATCAGGATTCCCGCCAGAATACTGTAATTATCAAATTCTGCTTTCAGCGAAATAATGGTCGTCAGTGTTCCTGCTCCGGCGATCAGCGGGAACGCAATTGGGACGATACTTCCTTCTCCTGCGTCGTCGTGATGATCGCGAAAAATCCGGATTCCCAGAATCATTTCTAATCCAATAAAAAAGATGATCAGTGCTCCCGCCAAAGCGAAAGAGGCTACGCTGATACCAAACAGCCCAAGCAGTGTTGCTCCAAAAAACAAAAACAATAGCATAATCGAAGCGGCGGAAAAGGTCGCAATTCCTGCTCTGATTTTGAGGCCTTCGCGTTTCATATTAATCAAAACGGGCAGCGAACCAATGATGTCAATCACGGAAAACAAAATGAGGGTGACGGATAAAATGGCAGTAACGTTCATAAGCTATTTTTTTAAATAAGAAGCTGTTTAAAAATGAAGCACAATGGCTACGAATAAGTCATTGATAACGTGGATCTTCTGCTATTTTTCTTTCCGTAGCTACGGCTACGCAAAGAAAAATGAGCATCGTCCACAATATCAAGCACTTATCCTCGCCTTTTGTGAACATTCTTAAACAGCTTCTAATATTTTTATTCAAGTTTAAAACTATAACGCAAATAACGGGCGAATCATTCAAAAATGTAAGTTAAATTGCGTTAATGAGTTAGTATTGACTTAAATCGGGTAATTTTGAGTCAAAAATTTATTTTTTAATTGTATTTATCATGAATAAAAATCAATTAGACCCGTTTGACGTCAGATTGCTGAATGAATTGACAGCGGACGCCCGGATTCCACTGGTACAATTGTCCAAAAAACTGAAAGTTTCCAATACGTTGATACATCAGCGGATGCGAAAATTGAAAGAAGCGGGCATCATCAATAAGGCGACATACGACCTGGATCCCTGGAAATTAGGTTTTCAGACTTGCGCCTACACGCAGATTATGCTCTCGGACAGCAAGCATCACCGCGAGGTAGAACGGAAACTGGAACAGATACCGGAAATCGTGGAATGTGTCAACATCGCGGGTCGCTACGCTATTCTGGTGAAAATCTACGCACGGGATAACCGGCACCTGCGGGATATTATCTACGAAAAAATTCTAAAGATCAAGGCCATCGAAGGAACGAACTCGACGATCAGTTTTGAGACGGCATTCCGGAGGAATGTGGCGCTGGTTTCTGGTAATGAATAGTTTTTTTATGCATAATGCGAATCAGGGGTTGAAAAAGAATCAGCATAGCATAGATTTACAATATTATTCTAATTAACATGGGTGTTTTTGCTATTTGCTTTTGGCCATTGGCGCTCTTTCATTGCGATTGAAGGAAGCAAATAGCCAGAAGCAAGCGGCAAGAAGCATCCTTCAGAGACTTTTTTTAGATTAGAAATTTAACTACTGACAACAAAAAAAACATTTCAACAAAAAACCAGAACTTTGCCAACCAAATAGCGATAAAAATCGTTGAATAATAAGCGTGTCCGGGGATGGACGACGAATAAACAAAAGAATGGATAAACTAATTAAACAGGGGCAAACGGCATTGCCAACTTCGTGGGGAAATTTTACGATGATTGCTTACTCGGTGAGTGAGGAGGAACCGATGCCGCACCTGGCGATGGTGCACGAAGATTTCGATCCCGCTGCGCCGGTATATTTGCGTATTCACAGTGAATGTTTGACGGGAGATCTTTTTCATAGTCACCGTTGTGATTGTGGTGAACAGCTGGACCGGGCGATGCAGATGGCGGCGGAAAAGGGTGGAGTAGTGTTGTACCTGCGACAGGAAGGGCGCGGGATTGGCTTGATCAATAAGATAAAAGCGTATAATCTGCAGGATCAGGGACTGAATACGGCTGAGGCTAACAGTCATCTGGGGCTGGATGTGGACGGGCGACATTACGATATTGCGGTACAGATGATGAGGGACCTGAAAATTGACCGGGTACATTTATTGACGAATAATCCGCTGAAGGTTGAGGCAATTGACCAATCCAGCGTGGAGGTGGTGAGCCGAATTCCATTGGTCATTGCATCGCGGGCGGAGAATTATGATTACTTGAAAACGAAAAAGGAGTTGATGGGGCATTTTTTAGGGAAGTAGCGCCCGCTTCCGCGATTCCTTCCCTCGTCGTGCTGTCGCACGCCTCCCTCCTTCCAGTCGGGATCGGTCAGGTTGAGTTGTTTAACCTGCCTTCCTGCTGCGTCGGCAGGCAGGTCTTTAATTGTTTACAGATATCTTTTTTTGACTGGACTTTATCAGGGGAATCTGTTTGTTTTAATCCACTAATCTGCACATCACACCATCCGCACATCCGCACATCCGCACATCCGTACATCCATCAATCAATAAAATCCGTTCGTCGAACTTTTTACCAATTTTAGCCGAAAAAGTAATTAGATATTTGTCTAAATACCTAAATTAGCAGTATGAAAGATGTATTTAAAGCCTTAAACGATCCGACCCGGCGGGAGATTCTCGAATTATTACGGGATCAGGATTTGACGGCGGGAGAGATTGCTGAGGCATTTTCAATTTCAAAACCCAGTATTTCGCATCATCTGGATTTGCTGAAAAGAGCAGATCTGGTGGGCAGTGAAAAGCGGGGACAATACGTACATTATCACCTTAACACCACCATTCTGGAAGATGTCATGCAGTGGATGATGGACCTGAAGAAGGGGAAGAAGTGACGGGGAGATTGAACTAGTCAAGCGGAAGTCTTAAAATCTCTTCTTGGGGACGGAGTGAAATTTGGCGGTTTTTTGTTAGCGATATTTTGTTGAATCGCTGCGCTTGTTGAAGTGTTGAATTGTTGAACCAGCCAAACAAAGAAGTCTTAAAATCTCTTTTTGTATTTGGGATGAAATTTTGTGATTTTCCGGGTTTGTATTGTTGAAATACCGTTAATGTTATTAGGATATTTTTTTTACTTTTTAAAAATTAAGATTATGAAAAATTTAATAAAAAAAGACTTTTTAAACTTAGTCATGGTGGCCTTACCATTTATTTACCTCGGTATCATTTACGGAGGATTACCAGCGGAGGTACCGGTGCACTGGAATGGAAATGGAGAGATAGACCGGATGGGGAGTAAAGTGGAGTTGTGGATCATTCCTTTTTTGTTGCCACTGTTGACTTATATTATTTTGTCAGCTGTTCCGGCTCTGGACCCTAAAAAGAAATTGAGGAAAATGGGTGGGAAATACCAGTCCCTAAAAACGATGCTGGTCGCTTTACTTTCGATGATGGCTCTGTACATTATATACGTCGCCAAAAATCCGGAAATGATGCGAACGTCCGTAGTGGTGATCTTAATTGGTCTTTTATTTATGGGATTGGGTAATTTCTTTAAAACGATTCAGCCTAATTATTTTGTAGGAATTAAAACACCGTGGACTCTGGAAAATGAAACCGTCTGGAAACGTACCCACCAATTTGCGGGAATGTTATGGCTGGGAGGTGGAATAATTTTAATTATTGCAAGTATGTTATTAAGTAGTATGGCGTCAGCTATTTTACTTTTGATTATCGCATTGGCCGCAGGATTGTTACCGGTATGGTACAGCTGGAGCCTTTTTAAAAAGATAGGCTAGCAATCCAGCAGGACAATCTGTTACCCTGATTGGTCAGATATTTAATAAAATTAAGACAAAAACTATTTATGTCCATTTTGTATAAGGCATCAACACCAGGTTTGAATTATAGTACCTGGGATCGTCGGAAACTTCCTTGCCCAGCCAGTCCGGAATAATGATGTTTTGATCTTCGTAACTTAGCTCTACTTCCGCGATGACAAGGCCCTGATTCTCTCCGGAAAACAGGTCAATCTCCCAGGTCAGTCCATCTCTTTTTATGATGTATCTCGTTTTTTCGATCAGGGGCGGTTCGCATAATTTCAGTAATTCCAGCGTATCGGTATAAGGAATTTCGTATTCAAATTCATTTCTGGTGATGCCGGTATTTTTGCTTTTTATGGTCAGAAAACCTGTTTGTCCGACGAGTCTGACCCTGACCGTTCTCTCGGGATTGGTGTTGAGGTAACCCTGTTTTAAGACGATCCCGTCACCAGCCACTTTCTGCCACTTGTCGTTTTTGAGAAGGTATTTTCTTTCTATTTCTTTGGCCATATTTTTTAGATTAAAATTCTATAATTACTCAAAGACATCCTTTAATTTAATTTCCAGGATCTCCACTAATTCCTCGTCCATGTAAGGATACTCATCCGGAATATCGAGCACTTCCAGATTTGTTTCTGACGGATCAATTTCAAATTTATCGAGCATTCTTTTTTTATGTTTTGATTCCATTACAAAAATCGTGTCCGCCCAGTTAATCAGTTTTTGGGTGACGCGAATTCTGGCAGAATTTTCGGTCCCGGCGGATTTAATTTCGTGGAAACCGTTGTTCTTAAAAATGGTTTCTGCCGTCCGGCTTCTCCACTTGTTACGGCTGCAGACGAATAGTATTTTCATTTTGATAAAGATATTTACATAACGGATAAAGCGAAGTTAACAGTAACAAAAAAACTTGCACGGAATACCAAAAACACGTATCTTTGGTTTTGAATTAATACGTGAAATGGTATGAGTACAAAATTAACATTGACAGTAGATAAATCTGTCATAAAAGAAGCAAAGAAATATGCTAAGACAAACGGAAGAAGTCTTTCGAATATTGTCGAGGAATATTTAAAGTCTCTCACTGATCTCAAAGAAGAGAAGGACGAATTCGAAATTAGTCCTCTTGTTGAATCATTATGGGGTTCTGTAAAGCCAGTGGGAGATGAAAATTATAAGTCGATATTGACAGATGAACTCTCAAAGAAATACCTGAAATGAAAAAAGTATTTCTGGATACGGATGTTCTGATAGATTTCCTGACTAAACGGGTTCCATTTGAAGTCGAAGCTATGAAACTAATGGAATACGGCAACCGAAAAAAGCTAAGAATCTACATCTCATCTTTATGTCTGAGTAATATTTATTACCTGGTTAGTAGAGTTGAAAACAAAACAAAATCAAGAGAGAAAATTAAAGGGTTATTGAAACTAACCGAAGTACTGGCTATTGATAAAAAAATAGTAGAGAAAGCTGCATATTCTGAGTTCAAAGATTTTGAAGATGGAATTCAAAATTATTGTGCCGAAGAAAATGGTATAAAAATAGTCATAACAAGAAACGTCAAAGACTTTAATAAAAGCAATTTGTCTATTCAAACGCCAAAGGAATTTATCCAGGAATTTGAGAAGAAAAATTAAATTTAATTCGCTTCAAAACATAGATTATCCGGTCTTACTTTGTCGTAAACAACATATCCTCAACCGCCAGCGTATCCAGCCCCGGTGTATTATAAAGCCAGACGATCTGACCACTTAGTTTTATTCCCTGTACATTGTTTTTATGGTTGTAAATAATGTATTCGCCGCCTTTGTTTTCATTCTCCTGGGAAGTAAATTTACACAATTCGAAAGCGTGATTTTTTTTATTAAAATAAAAGTACCAGGGACGTTTTTTATCCAGCGGTTTATAATTAACTTTGACCACATCATATTGAACCCCGTTATAAGTTCTCTCCAGAATAGTATTATCGATGATGGCGGTTGTATCCGAAAGATTCATGGGTAATCCAATCAGATAGGTAAAATAATCTTTATAAAAACCAATGCCCTGGCAACCCAAAACAGATTTGAATTTTTCGATCTGCTCTGCCGGAATCTCGCTCAATGGTTCATTGTAACAAGTATCCCGACTAATCTCTCCGTTCATTACAATCCCGTTTCTGGTCGAGCGCATTTTAAAAATATTTTGTGAACGATCAAAAAATAAAGTTCTGGTACTTTTTTCAATACCTCCTTCTTTTTTCCACAAATCCGTTTTAATTTCAATACCAGATTTGAATTTTGTCCAGTTACCTCCGGGATCATGGTAAGCAATGGAATGGGCAATTAACGCTTTTGCAGTCGTTATTTCAGATGTCAGAACCGCCTTTTTGGAGGTCGTTTGACAGGACAACGCAGTTAGAATCAGAAAAAATAAAAGAAACCGGATATTCATGATATTATTTTAAAAGTGATAACAAGTTTCAAATTTATAAGAAATTCAGGACTTTACAGATCAGATAATATTCTTCAAAAATAACTTCTATATTCATTTTTATAAACCAACTGGTCGCAGTAGCTTTTTACGTCGGAAGGCCGATACATTGAAATATTATAAGATTTTTTATACAAAAAAAAGATTATTTTTCCCGGTGCAACTTTCCACTAAATTATTTGTCTTTTATTTGATACTAAGATTTTGTCTAAATTTCTATTAATATAAAAATTCCAAACGTTTTATCAATTAAACCTCTTTTAAAAAATTCATGAGACCCATTCTCCTTTTGTTGCTTCTGGTCAGCTACGGTGCCCTTTTTTCACAAAATGCTACCACCGAATTACCTCCGAAAAAAAATTATTCCACTAAAATGATTACGGGGATTGATCCGCCTTCAATTGACGGAAAACTTGACGATCCAGCCTGGGAAACCGTCGAGTGGGGCGGCGATTTTATTCTCCGACAACCGGAATACGGACCCGCTCCGAAAGCAAAGACTGCCTTTAAAATTCTCTACGATGCCAAAAACCTGTACCTCGCTTTTCGTTGTTTCGACGAAGAACCCGACAAGATTGAAAAGCGGATGGGACGACGCGATGGATTTGAAGGAGACTGGATTGCAATCAATATTGACAGTTACCACGATTTGAGGACTGCCTTCTCTTTTACCACCACCGCCTCGGGGGTAAAAGGGGATGAACTGATTTCAAATAACGGAAATAACTGGGACGAAAACTGGAACCCGATCTGGTATACCAAATCCAGGATCGACGACCAGGGCTGGACGGTTGAAACGCGTATTCCCTTGAGCCAGTTGCGCTTCCGGAACGCGGATATTCAGACCTGGGGCATTCAGATGACCCGCCGTGATTTTCGCAACGCCGAACGGTCGGTCTGGCAGCCGATTCCACAAAATGCGGGCGTTTGGGTAAGTGCTTTTGGCGAACTGACCAACCTGCAGGGATTGCGTCCACAAAAATTAATTGAAGTACAGCCTTACGTGCTCGGACAGGCAGACGTCTACCAGGCGCAGGAAGGAAATCCCTTTGCGGATGGCTTTGATACCAAAGCGACCGTCGGAGTGGACGGAAAGATCGGGGTGACCAATGATCTGACTTTGGACTTTACCATCAATCCCGATTTTGGACAAGTAGAGGCCGACCCTTCGGCGGTAAATCTAAATGGTTTCCGGATTTTCTTCAACGAACAACGCCCGTTTTTTATCGAAAATCGAAATATTTTTGATTACCAGTTGACCGGATCGGCAGCGGGTGGAAACTACGATGCGGACCAGTTATTTTATTCGCGGCGAATTGGTGGGCAACCCCGGGGAAGTGTAATCACAGGAGACAGTATCTATACCGATTTTCCCCAGGCCGCCCGGATTCTGGGCGCCGCAAAATTCAGTGGAAAAACCCAGAAAGGATTATCCATCGGTATTCTCGAAGGAATAACAGCGCAGGAATCTGCCGTTCAGGAGATCAAAGGTGAACGCAGCGAAACGGTGGTAGAACCTTTTACCAGTTATTTTGTCAGCCGGCTACAACAAGATTTTAATGGAGGTAATACCGTTGTTGGCGGAATTTTTACCGCTACCAACCGGAAGCTGGCCGGGACCGGACTGGAAAACGGAGTCGTAAAATCTGCCTATACCGGTGGTGTGGATTTTTTACATCAATGGGATAACCAGCGCTGGCAGATTTCCGGAAAAGCGTTGTTTAGTAATTTGCAAGGCTCCCGTGAATCGATTATTAACGTGCAGCAAAGTTTTGAACATTATTTTCAGCGACCCGACGCGGATCACCTTTCCGTGGATACCACCGCTACGACCCTGACTGGATCGGGTGCTACGCTGAAGATTGCAAAATTCGGGGGACAGTGGAAATTTGAAACAGGGTTGACGTACCGTTCTCCCGATCTGGAATTAAATGATATTGGTTTTCTGGTCAATTCTGATGAGATCAATCAATTTTTCTGGGGCGGTTACCGGACCGAAAAACCAGTTTCTATTTTTCGTTCTGCGGGTGTGAATATCAATATGTGGAACCGCTGGGATTTTGGTGGAAATTTTTTGCACAATTCGGTCAACGGAAATTTCTTTGTGCAGTTTAAAAATTTCTGGACCTTCAATTCGGGGATTAATCAGGAATTGCACGATATCAATAACAATGCCCTCTTTGGTGGTCCGGCGTTGCGGCGTCCGGTCGGTACGGCGCATTTTATGGGATTGGGATCGGATGACCGTAAAAAATTATTTGTGAATCTGAACATGACCAACGTCTGGTCGAAGAATGACAATGTACAGGTGAGTAGTTACGGCATGTTTATCCGGTACCAGCCGGTGAATGTTTTTAATATCAGTATATCTCCGCGTTATAATCACTTTCAGCGAAAATCACAGTACGTCAGTCTGGAACAATTCGGGGAAGAAGATCGCTACGTAGTAGCCAGTATTGACCAGAAAACGATCAGCGCTTCGATCCGGTTTAATTATTCAATTACGCCCAATCTGTCATTTCAGTATTACGGACAGCCTTTTATTTTTCAGGTAAATTACAGCGATTTTAAATACATTGATGATCCCCTTGGCAAGACGCTGGACGACCGTACCAATTCGCTGGTCAATGATCAGATTCGTTTTGACGAAGCGAATAATAAATTTCTGGTAGACGAAAACCGGGATGGCTTTAATGATTATGATTTTGATAAACCAGATTTTTCGGTAATCGAATTCCGGTCTAATTTTGTGATGCGCTGGGAATACCGCCCCGGCTCGGAATTGTTTCTGGTTTGGGCACAGGGAAAAGGAAACTTCGCAAATCCTGACAGCCCCGTCTGGCAAAATTTCACAGAAAATATTTTTGGGAACAAAGGAAATAATACTTTTTTGGTGAAGTATACGTATCGGTTTTTACGGTAAAATCCTTTAGGGTTCAATAACCAATTTCAAAAAATCCACAAGTCCGAGAATAAATGGTCAAAAGGGAAAGAACGGCAAAAAATCGTAAAATTTTACCCCGGCCCCAAAGGGGAGATTTTACAATTTTTTACCTTGTTGTTATTAAGGAAAATTAAATCTGCACATCCACAAATCTGCACATCAAAAAATCCGCACATCAAAAAATCCGCACATCAAAAAATCCGCACATCAAACAATCCCCACATCAAACAATCCCCACATCAAACAATCCCCACATCCCTAAGCCCCCTTCACCTCTGGCATCTGACATTCCTCGTCCCCTTTCTTTCCACAAACCGTACAATCGCCGATCTTATTTTTCAACATTGGATTATTGGTAGCACACGTCCCTCTGAATTCATTGCCAGTAATAATGTGCCGAATATTAATCAACATAAAACACACCCCAAAAACCAGAAAAATCACACCCGCCATCTGTAAGAATTCCATATCTGTATTATTTTAATTTTTTTAAAAAAACAAACACAAATATAACAAGAATCCAAAAGAAATGTTCTCCCCCCCAAGTCCCGTAGGGACGACATGTGGGTGAGACCCCGTAGGGACGAGATATGGGTGAGACCCCGTAGGAACGACATTTGTGGGTGAGCCCCGCAAGCACACCCCACGCCCAGTCCCATAGGGACGACATGTGGGTACCCCCCCACACCAATTTCCTCCGCCCAGTCCCGTAGGGACGACATGTAGGTGCCACTAAAAAATATTATCTTTACCAAAAAAAATGGACGCCAAACTCAAAGCCTTCGGACGCCTCCTCACCATCATGGACGAACTCCGCGAGCAATGCCCCTGGGATCGTAAACAAACCTTCCAAACCCTGCGCAACCTCACCATCGAAGAAACCTACGAACTCGCCGACGCCCTGCTCGAAGAAGACCACGAAGAAATCAAGGAAGAAATCGGAGATATCATGTTACACATGGTTTTCTACGCAAAAATTGGCGACGAAAAAGGAGCCTTTGACATTGCCGACGCGCTCAATGGCGTGTGCGATAAACTCATCAAAAGGCATCCGCACATCTACGGCGATCTCAAAGTGGCCGACGAAGCCGAAGTCAAACGCAACTGGGAACGATTAAAATTAGCCGAAGGAAAAAAATCCGTGCTGGCGGGTGTCCCTAATTCTTTGCCCGCCATGGTCAAGGCCTACCGGATGCAGGAGAAAACCAAGCAGGTAGGATTTGAGTGGGAAAACAAAGACCAGGTCTGGGACAAAGTCGTCGAAGAAATGCACGAATTTAAAGAAACCCTCGACCAGGATTTATCCGACGAACGCAAAGAAGAAGAATTCGGAGATATCCTGTTTTCGATGGTCAATTATGCGCGGTTTCAAGGCATTGATCCCGAGACGGCCCTGGAGCGCATCAACCGGAAATTTAAAAAACGATTTGAATATATTGAGGAACACGCCGACCGGGATCTGACAGAAATGAGCCTGGAAGAAATGGATAAATTGTGGAATGAGGCGAAGGGGAAGTAATAACCACAATGTTCGACATACTCTAAGTCCCGACGAACAAGCTACCAGGCAAAACGAAAAATAGAACAAACTAAAGCCTGCACCAAAAGTGCAAGAGCGGGAGGGGGGCTTCCTTCAGGAAGTCAGAAGGTAGTAGAGCAAAAAAAAAACAGGGCGCGAAAAGTGCACTACCTGTTTCTATAAAAGAGAGAAAATATATTCTTTAGCCAGCGGAGCACTCCCAAACAGATGTTATTTTGCTTTATATATTTTGTAGTATGCTGGATGGAGTGCCCCGCTTATTGGTTTTATTTGTTGTCGAAAATGTAGGCCGCAAATATTGAAAATGATCTGTTTTTTACGCTTTGGTCGCCACTGGCGGTGAGTGGAATGCTGGGGAGCCCGTAGACATAACTTATTCCCAACTGTATTTTTCCTTTCTCAATGCCGGTGCCAAATGTGAGACCATAATCGTTCTCAAATTCAGGTAGAATAAAACCAGGGCTGGTAACGGTTCCGCCGTAAAGGCCCGCTTTTACGTAATGTTTAACATCGCCGTTGCCGGTAAATAACTTGGCAGATATAGGCAGCATCATACTGAAATGAGACCGCCTTTCATAATCACTACTTCTATTTGTATTTTTGGCAACCAGTTTTTTGGATTGTGAATTAATAAGTATACCCATTTCCAATGACCATTTTTTACTAATTGATCTTTCGATCATGGCTCCAAGATGTAAACCCGGATATATGTTAAAGTCCCAGTCGGATGTGGTGCTTTTATTTTTCGGAAGCAGCGTACCTCGGATTGTCATACCATATCTTGCGGTTGATCATGCCGACCAATACCCCTATTCCCGCCACACCACCAACCAGAACCAAGGTTGCCAAGCCTCCTTGTCCGGAGCAGTAAAAATTACACGATAAAAGCGCAATAAAAGATCCCAACGAGACGGCTCCTATAAATATCAGGAGCGTCAGCAAGATCCTGATCAGTTTATTCCCTTTCTTATTTTTCTGTTTTTTAAAGGTCTTTCTCATGGCCCGTAACTGCTTACGAAGTTGTTTTTTGAATTGCCGGTCCGTCTTTTTTTGCTGTTTGTTGACAATAAAAGTTGCGGTCGCTGACGTAGTTACTTCCGTTGTGAAATTTTCAGACAACCAGTTATTACTGCCGACGCTGACCACCATAAAGGTAAAAAGGACCAATCCGAAATCATGGAGTTTCTGTCTGCGATAACTATATTTCAACGGCCCGGATTTATGTCCTCTTTTTGGATAAAAGCTGTATAGCAGGACCAGACCAAAAGCGAGCAAGGGCATCACAATACCGGAAATCTGCCAGTCATCGATAAATAACAGCAGGCCGGCTATCAGGCTATTAGAGATAATTAAAATCTGACTAACAATGATGACCACGCGAGCGGACACAGGATGTCGTTGTGCCCATTTTGATATTCTTTTCATAAACTCTATATTTTTGTCATCGGTATGAATTACCACAGCAAATCTAGAACAGTCTTTCGTGGCATTTAAAGCATATTTTGAGAATGGATATTTATTATTTGCAGATTTTAGAACAAAAGAGCAGTCTGCCGTGAGTTTGTTACATTTTTTGCAACAAATACCGTACTTTGGCCAATATTCCAATGATTCTACTAAAAAACAATGACTGAAAATAACCTCCAAATCAGGCTCTTTCAACAAATAAAAAGTCAACTTTCTGCCCATCAGAAGCTGGTTTCGGTCATTATGGATCACCTGCAACTAACCCGTAGCCAGGCCTACCGCCGGATCAACGGAACCGTTCCTGTCTCACTGAGCGAACTGAAAATCCTGGCCAAAACTTTCGGAATTTCCATCGACGATTTACTGCACGAGTCTGCTGATGGTCAGATAAAATTCAGTGCTTCGCTGCGCATCAACGATACCTATCTGGGTTTTTTACAACAGCTAAAGCAAACGATTTCTTACGTGGGAGCACTTCCAGGGGTGGAGGTACAATATGCGACCAACGAATATCCGATCTTCTATACATTTATGTTTCCTGATCTGGTGAAATTCAAATTCTATATGTGGAACCGGACATTCTGGAAAAATAGTCAGCCGCAAAAACCTTTTTCGCTGGACGTTGCCAATCCCGATGAACTGGAACTGGCGCACCAGATTCAGGAAGAATACCTCTCCATTCCCACTACGGAATACTGGCATATCAGAATGGTGGACAATACTTTTTCTCAGATTAGCTACGCGCTTGACAGTGGATTTTTTAAGAATCCGGCAGAAGCGGATCAGTTGCTGGATCAAATGCTGCGCGGATTATTGCACACAAAATCAATGGCAGAACAGGGGCATAAGCGTTTTCTGGACGATGCTGAAACAACACAACGGTCCGGATTTCAGCTGTACCTCAGTGATTTACCTACCAATGTCCACTTTTTAGTTGCACAACCGGATCATCAACAGTTGTTTTCGACTTTCGATAATCCCAATTTTATGCATACCCGCAACAAAAATATTTGCAACTATGCGGCGAATTGGTTTGACAACCTGCAAAATAAGTCTGTCCTGATCAGTCAGTCGGGGGATAAAGCCCGAAATCAGTTTTTTCACCGCCTGATAACAGAAATGGAAGGGTTACACGGATAAATCGCTAGAATTTGCCCTGGCCCTAAAGAGCATTTTGGCAATTTTGGGACTGTTCCCTAATTCCTAAATTGTGTCAGCGCGGGAGCTTTCCGTCAGGCTTGCCTCTCGAATCAGGGAGGAACACAAGGTGCGGGATGCCAAATGACACATTTAACCATACAATCCCCGATTTGCAACTTTTCTTTCTTAAAGGGTGGAGTAAAAAAAGTGGAATAAAGTCTATTGTATATCACTACATTTAATAGTATATTTGCGCCGCTATAACTGATATATTATATACGGTATTATTTAAACTAGCACCATTGAGACTTCACTGCCATGAATTTCAGTGGATAATACCCATCACTAATGGTAAAAATTTAATTACTAAAATGGCTGTTTACTTACCAAAAGAAAAAGTAGAAGAAATCTTTGCTGAACACGGCGGATCTGCTAAAAACACCGGATCTACCGAAGGGCAGATCGCATTATTTACTTTCCGTATCAAGGAACTATCCAATCACCTGCGTGAAAACAAAAAGGACAATTCCTGTAAGCGTACCCTGTTATCTTTAGTGGGTAAGCGACGACGGCTGCTCAATTATCTGGCAGCAAAGGATATTACAAAGTATCGTGCAATTATCGAGAAACTGGGTATTCGTAAATAAAAAAATATCAAAAAGTGTTGTAGCTCCGGTTACAACACTTTTTGTTATTTTATCCCAAAATTGTTACGCGCTTTTTTTTAAAAAAAGGTAATCATAACCGGGATTCAAAACCTTTAAATTTGCAACCTGTCGATCAGGTTCAACGTTTAATACTGAATCTTCACTTTCAGTATTGACAAAAACCAGCTGTAGCTCTCCCGCAACCGAAAGAATGCCGGTGAGCCGATTTAAGATTTAAACCCGCCTCACGATCAATATATTAAACGGGCTGGTTTGCTAAAAAAGCGATGCGATTTTTTTTATTTTCACCAGGATCCATCTACAGTTCGCCCGAAAGGGCATTTCATCTTTCCACTTTTAAACGTATTATTTAAAAATATAATAAGAACTTTTTAAAAGTTCGGATTAAAGATAAATTACAATAATTATTATTCACCCAACGGGCCAAAGGGGTCCGTTTCAAATTCCTAATTATATGGGAAAGCAAATTCCTATTAGCACCTCTTTTACTTTACCAAATGGTCGCGAAGTAACCATCGAGACGGGTAAATTAGCTGCTCAGGCCGACGGATCGGTCGTCGTAAAAATGGGTAAAACCATGTTATTCGCCTCCGCAGTTTCTGCTCACAAACCCCGGGAAGGCCAAAGTTTCTTTCCACTTTCTGTGGATTATCAGGAAAAATTCGCTGCGGCGGGTCGTATTCCTGGTAACTTCTTTCGAAGAGAAGCAAGATTATCCGATTATGAAATTCTTACTTCCCGTCTGGTAGACCGTGCGATTCGTCCACTGTTCCCCAACGGTTATATGAATGATACACAGATTATCATCAACCTGATTTCTGCCGACAAAGATGTGATGCCCGACGCCATGGTGGCCCTGGCAGCTTCTGCCGCGCTGAGTGTTTCTGACATTCCTTTCGCCGGACCTATTTCTGAAGTACGGGTTGCCCGTATCAACGGCCAGTTTGAAATCAATCCGGACCGTTCGGTTCTGAAAGAATCAGCGGACCTTGATCTGATCGTAGCCGCTACCATCGAAAACGTGATGATGGTCGAAGGAGAAGCCAAAGAATGTTCTGAAAAGGATATTGTGGAAGCTATCCGGGTAGCACACGATGCCATCAAAGTACAATGTAAGGCTCAGCTGGATCTCGCTGAAAAAGTGGGAGACAAAGCAACGAAGCGGGAGGTAGTTCCGGCGGAAGAAAAGCCTGAAATTAATAAAATGGTCAAAGAATACGCCGAAGCACGTATCTTAAAAGTAGCCGAAGGTAAACTCGAAAAGCACGAGCGAAAAGAACAATTCGGTGCCATCCGTACCGAAATGAAAGAAGCGTTTACCGAAGCGCACGGAGAAGAATGGATCGAGGAAAACTACGAATACGCAAAAGAGTATTTTTATAAATTACAAAAAGAAACCATTCGTGAAATGGTCATGGCTACCGGCGTTCGTCTGGATGGTCGTACCGGAAAAGACGTTCGGCACATCTGGACGGAAGTAGATTATCTGCCTTCTACCCACGGATCAGCTATTTTTACCAGAGGAGAAACACAGGCGTTGACTTCCCTGACGCTGGGTACCAAACTGGATAAGTTGATGGCCGATACCGCGTTGGATCAGCATTTTGACGATTTCATTTTACACTATAATTTCCCGGCTTACTCGGTGGGAGAGACCAAGCCAATGCGTGGTCCCGGTCGTAGAGAGGTGGGACACGCCAATCTGGCGCACCGTTCCCTACGTCAGGTATTGCCGGAAGAGCAGCCATATACGTTACGAATTGTTTCTGATATTTTAGAATCTAACGGTTCGTCTTCGATGGCAACCGTTTGTGCCGGATCACTGGCACTGATGGATGCGGGTATCAAAATCAAAGCACCCGTTTCGGGAATTGCGATGGGACTGATTTCCGACGGAAAACGCAACGTTGTTTTATCCGATATTCTCGGTGACGAAGATGCGATTGGTGATATGGATTTTAAAATTACCGGAACCAGAGATGGTATTTGTGCTTGTCAGATGGATATTAAAATCGAAGGACTTTCCTACGAATTACTGGAAGAGGCCTTGTTACAGGCCCGTGAAGGTCGTCTGCATATCCTCGACAAGATGGACGAATCGCTGACTACACCACGCGAAGATCTGAAAGATCACGCACCACGAATCGTCGAAATTCTGATTGACAAGAGCTACATCGGTGCCGTTATCGGACCTGGTGGAAGTATCATTCAGGAATTACAGGCGACGACCAATACCGTAATCAACATCGAAGAGGTGGATGACAAAGGAGTGGTTAATATTTCGAGTAATGATAAAGCGTCGATTGATGCCGCGTTATCCCGGATCAAAGCAATTACCTTTACACCAGAAGTTGGTGATGAGTTCGATGCAAAAGTGGTAACGATTATGCCATACGGTGCATTCGTTGATTTTGCCGGAAAGAGCGGACTTCTGCACATCTCTGAAATGTCTCATCAAAGACTTGAAAAAGTAGAAGATGAGCTGGCACTGGGAGATATGGTTAAGGTGAAAATTATCGGTATCGACAAACGAACTGGTAAGCTGCGTCTTTCCCGTAAGGCTTTGCTGGAAGGAGGTCCAACCGGAGGTGACCGCCGAGATGACCGCAGAAACGACCGCCGAGATGATCGTGGTCCACGTAGATAAGATTTAGTTTGATAAAAGTCAATACGTTAGGATAATCTTTATGTTTTAGGAATGTATTGATTATCAATTGTTTATACTTGTCAAAATAAAAACTATTGCCCGATTTCAACTTTTAGTTGATTTCGGGCATTTTTTTTGAACAGTAAGAAGCGTTGTCCGTAAGCGCGTAATTGTCTGTCACAATATCATTCGGATAATACTTTCTTTGCCTTTTCCTATCCTGTCCCTCCTTGTTGATTTGATTAACTGATCAGATCATTTTATTAAATTTTTTAAAAAAATCTGCTGATTCTGATTCTATAATCGGACCGGAAAAGTAGTCGCTGATTGTGACAAATGCGGAGTGTTTACAGTGTTAAATTCTCTGGTTCTACACTTTTTTACAAAAAAGTCAAGTTTTTTTTTATATTTTTAGTCAACTAAATTGAATAATCTCCGTAAACAAAAGATATTATTCTACAACATGACCATTTAAATAAAATTAAAACAACTGTATATAAGGAAGAACCTACGCTGCCACAATTGAGTAGATACGAAACAACTATTTATTTTATAATCATCCCTCAATTCAAACATCCATGACATGCGTCAACTAAAAATCACCAACAAAATTACCGCCCGGGAATCGCTCGCGCTGGACAAGTATCTTAATGATATTGGAAAAATCAGTATGCTGAACGCCGACGAAGAAGCCGAAATGGCGCGTCGAATCAGAGCTGGTGATACCGAAGCACTTAATATCATGACCAGGGCAAATCTGCGTTTTGTGGTATCCGTTGCCAAACAATACCAGAATCAGGGATTGTCACTTAGTGATTTGATCAACGAGGGAAACGTCGGACTGATGAAAGCAGCCAAGCGTTTTGACGAAACCAAAGGTTTTAAATTTATCTCTTACGCCGTCTGGTGGATTCGACAATCGATCTTACAATCCATCGTCGAATATTCCAGAATTGTACGGTTGCCACTCAATAAAGTAGGTTCTTATAATAAAGTAAACGAAGCGTTTTTGTCTTTCGTGCAGGAATTTGAACGGGAACCGACCAACGAAGAGCTGGCGGATATTCTCAGCCTGACGCCACGGGAAATCAACAATATGCTCAAAGGAAATGGACGTCATCTTTCCTTCGACGCGCCGATGAGCGGGGAAGAAGGAGACTCAACGATGCTGGACGTAATTGTCGGCAGTGAACCGGCTGACAGTCCCGACAATAATCTCATGGAGCAATCGCTCAAAGAAGAAGTACAACAGGGATTGTCCATTTTATCTCCGCGGGAGGTGGAGGTTTTAAGCTCTTATTACGGTTTGAACGGATATAAAAGTCTGACGCTCGAAGAGATTGGTGACCTGTACGGTTTGACCCGGGAACGGGTACGTCAAATTAAGGAGCGGGCCATCCGCCGGTTGCGAAAATCTTACAACCGGAATAATTTAAAATCTTATCTGGGATAATTACCAGTTTAAGAAGCTTTAAACGGCTTCCATATAAAAGAATCCATTCTCATTTGCGGGAATGGATTTTTTTATACCCTGTATAGGGTATTTTTTTCTTTCCATTACCCTAAACCACTTTTTCATTAACCTCGTTTTGACAAGAAAAAGCGAAATGTTGTGATTTTTTTTTAAATTTACAACTGATACCTAAACACGGCCCTTCAATTTCACATCTCCTTTGTGAATTGTATTGTCAGAAACCATCGGATTTTAACCTTCCTTTGTCTCAATTTCTGCTAGTATATTTAATGCTGATTAAGTATGGAAAAAAAGAAAATCCTTGTTACCGGAGGCGCAGGCTTTATCGGTAGCCACGTTGTATGCAAAATGCTCAGGTCCGGATATACGGTCAATATCCTTGATAATTTTTCCACCGGAAGAAGAATCAATATTCCAATTCACGAAAGAGCAACTATCTTCGAAGGAGATACCCGTGATCCGCTGGCCGTCAGCAACGCTGTTCGTGGCTGTTCGGTCATTGTACATCTGGCCGCCATCGTCGGGGTGGAGGAAGTAATCGCACAACCGCTGCGTACCGTGGAAGTGGAAACCATCGGAACGTATAATATCGTTCAGGCCGCAAAGAAATATGGCGTAAAAAAAATCATCTATGCCTCCTCAAGTGCGGTTTATAAAACCGTTGAAACGGATGGTAGCCGCGAAACGGATGAGCTAGGCCTGGTCAGTAATTACGCAATTGCAAAACGACTTAACGAACGCTATCTGTCCGCTTTAATCGAAACGGATAATATCTCCGTAAACTGTCTTCGTTTTTTCAATATTTACGGTGAACGGCAGGATACCAGAATGGTCATTCCACGCTTTTTTAATCAGGCCATCCATCATCAGCCGATTGAAGTTTTTGGTGGTGGCCTTCAGACGAGAGACTTTACTTCGGTACTGGATGTTCAGGAAGCCATCTACCGGTTGAGTCAGCGACTTGATTTAAATGGTACTTTCAATATTTCCCGTGGTCAGGAAACCACCATTGCTGATCTGGCAAAAATGATTAAGAAAATAACAAGTTCAAAATCTGAAATTTTAATGTTGAAAAATCCGGATACCAGAGAAACATTCAGGGTGAACCGGAGAATCGGAAATAATGATAAATTATTCCGTGCGATTGATTTTCGTCCAGGTATAAAATTAGCTGACGGATTAAGTGCCTGGTTTGAAAAAGAGCAGGAAACCAATTTGCTTGCTCATGGTGGTTATGTTGTGTAGAATAACAAATTAATTTTTTAATTAGCAATTTATTATTTATAGTTAATTGTAAACTGAAAAAGTGCCGAACCTTTGATCAGATATATTTATTTGTAGCACTGCTGCAAGTAGCAAAAAAATACTATGCCAGAAGAAATAATTGACTACTCGGGTCGGATCAGTAAGAATTGGTTTCGTAATAAATGGAAGGGACTCAACAATCTTTATTACCGTTTAAAGCGGGATTATCTGTGGGAAATCCACCGCCGTATTCGTATCATTGATTTGGATTATTCTAAAATTCCGAGTGGTACGATGCCAGTGATGATCAATAATTTTAACCGGTTGGAGTTACTAAAAAAACAGGTTGCCTGGCTATTAACGCTGGACGATCCCGTCGCGATTATTATCGTTGACAACAAATCAACCCTGCCACCTTTACTGGAATACTACGAACATTTAGATCATCCCCGCGTACAAGTCGTAAAACTGAATTACAATTCTTGGAGAAATGGTGTAAAGTATCTCGGAGAACACCGGCTGACCGGGTTTGAAAAATTTGTGATTACCGACGTTGATCTGCTGCCTTATTCCGATACTCCAAAAAATCTGATCAGCCATTTATCCGGTTTGCTGGATCAGTATCCCGAATGTAATCACGTAGGAACTTCTCTGGAAATTAACGATTTACCGGATCATAATCCAATGAAAGAGATGATCATAAAGTACGAACAGATTTTCTGGCCACCACTGGCCAGGGCGCTGGACGGAGATGTTTTTGCAGGTAAAATTGATACCACTTTTGCCATGTATCGTACCTCTTCTGATATCCTGCGTACGGAAGGTGCCTTGCGGACCAATCGTCCATACACTCTGAAACACGTAGATTGGTATCTGGACCCACAAAATTTTTCACCCGAATATAAATATTATTTGGCTTCTTGTAAGCCTTGCGCTACCTGGGCGCAACAATCAAAAAAAGAGAATAAACTACAGAATTACTGGAATGAACAAAAAGATAAATCTCCCGCCTCGTACTCCTAGCTACCAATCTATCCTGCGTATTCAGCGATTTATGAAAAATCCGATTCCTTTTATGAATCGGAATTTAAAAAAATATGGCGACACCTATTGTTTTAGTTTGCGCTATAATAAGGTCAATATCATCACGGTAGATCCGGACATCATTCAACACTTCCTTAGAAAAAATGAGGACAATTATAAAAAATCGGTTGCCAATAAC
>CAKZUV010000397.1 GCA_937921555.1 uncultured Saprospiraceae bacterium | reverse complement strand
TTTTTTCCCTTAACGGAAAAGGGTAATATCTCCCGCATGAACAACGGTTCCTCCCGTCAGTTCACAATCAAATTCTACCATAAAAATATACACGCCTGCGGGAGCTAACCTCCCTTTTATGGTGCCATCCCATCCCTGGTTGTACAAATCATCCGTTTCGTACACAATGGCTCCCCAGCGGTTGAATATCTGAAAACGATTGATGGCGCTGATCGTCGGGTTCGGAGATAGTTGCAAATAGTCATTTTCTCCATCACCATTAGGAGAGAATGCGTTGGGTACGGCGATTAAATCTGACGGACAGGTGATCAATTCCTCAAAACGAATCGTGTCGGTCACCTCACAACCGGTAAGTTGATCAGTAATCAATACTTCGTAGATGGTATTGCTATCCGGTAAGATGACTGGCTGCTGGCAATCCCAACAATCAAGACTATCCGCCGGCATCCATTGAAAGTCATAAACCGAACTATCCGGAATGGTTAAAGGAATCCGTATTTCAATTCCCGGAAGGTAGGTCAAAACCTCCGGCAGGTAACGTACCGGTTCAGGCGTAACGTCAACGTGTACGATAGCCGTATCAGGCGCACAGGTAGTATACTGTCCAACGATGGTATAGTCAGTAGTCGCCGAAGGACGTACTTCTAAACTATCCAGTTGGTTACCCTGACCGTCAAACCAGATAAACTGATCCGCCGTTCCTTCGTAACTCAGCATTACCGTTTCTCCCTGACAAATATTCACGTCCTCTGTTTCCAGGATAGTGGCAGTAGTTAAAGTTACCGTTACCGAATCAACTAAGGTACAATTCCCCTCGATAAGCGTTAAGGTATAAGTTGTGCTGGTGGCTGGACTGACTTCAGTCTCCAGGGCATCCGGCATCGCAACGGATTGTGTGGGTGCCCAGCTTGCTAATCCCGGTCCGTTACCGCTCAGCATAACCGTTGATCCCTCACAAATTTGCTGATCTGCTCCGGCATCAATGGCGTCCAGCGGAATCACTTCTATGGCAATCGTATCGTGTAGTTCACAACCATCATCCATCAGCACGCGTACCCGGTAGACGGTCGTACTGTCCGGACGGGCTACGGGATCGGGACAGAAAGTACAATCCAATCCATCGGTTACCAACCACGTGGGATCATTGCCCGTAAGGGTATTCAACTGCACCTGATCGCCCGCACAAATGGTCTGATCTTCACCAGCAAACGGCTGGTATTCATTTGAGATATCCACCCGAACGGAATCCGTCGTAGCACAACCGTTTTCGTTGGTAACGGTCACCTGATAAGTCGTAGAAACCAATGGACTGGCAATTGGATTGATACAAGCATCGTAACAACTCAGTCCTGCGGCTTCGGTTCCCCACTGATAATCGTGTAAATCATTTCCTCCGCCTACTCGTAATTGTGCAAAATCATTCAGACAAATACTGGTATCTTTTGTAATCGTAACAACGGGTGCGGCAAATGGTCGTACATCGACCGTTACACTTTCGGTACTGGTACAGCCCAGCGTATTGGTGACGGCCAGATAATAGGTCGTGGTATCTACGGGATTTACCGATGGTGTCAGACAGTTTACGCAGCTGAGGTCCGGATGACTGACCCATTGAAATTGATAACCCGTGGTATCTTCCGTGATCGCAGGAACTAATTCGGCAGACTGTCCGATACAGATAGCAGTTGGTTTGACAATTGAAAACTCAGGAATTTCCAATACTTCTATTGTTCTGGTCACCGTGTCCTGACAGCCGACGGCAGAAGTAGCCGTAAGCGTTACAGTATGAATACCAGGATCGTTGAAAACAAATACCGGTCTTTCTATATCTGTGGTATCAATGTTAGAAAAATTCCAGATCCAGTTGGTGATGGTACTACTATCAACTACGGTTACATCCTGAAAATTGACCGTTAAGGGAGCACACCCCAAAGAATCACTAACTTGAAAATTTGCTTCGGGAACAGCGCCTACTCCGATGTAGTCCTGTTTTAATAAAGAGTCCGTACAAATGCCATTATTAACCAGCAACTGTACCGAATAATTTCCCGGATCGGAATATTGAACACTCGGTTCTGCCGCACTGCTGCTGTTTGGATCGGCGCCGTAAAATTGCCATTCCAGATGTTCAATAGGATGCGTGGATGCGGATAAATTAACAAAACTGGTTGTTCCCTCATCGTTACAAAACAGCGTCCGATCCGCCTGAAAATCTATATTTAATCCGGATATCACAATTGGCTTTTCGGCCACCAGGGTCGTCTGACAGTCTACCTGATCTACCAAAATAAGTTTAGGAATGAAGTCTCCTCCATTTTCATAAACATAAAAAATACTATCGTAGGTTACATTTTCAGTGGTATCAAGCATTCCATTTCCAAAGTCCCAGATATAAGTATAAGGTGCCGCGGAGTTGCCCACAAAATTGATGGTAGCCGGTACACAAGCAGTATCGATATCAAAATGAAAATTACCCGTCGGACCATTTAAATCAATCAAATCGTTTACCAGCAAGGTATCCTGACAGAACTCGGTGGCGATAGCAATTAACTGCACCGTGTACGTTCCGGGCGTAGTGTAAATATGCGGAGGATCGGATTGATTGGAAGTACCGCTCTGATCTCCGAAGTCCCATTCGTAGCTGGATACATTTTGTGAATTATTAGTAAAATTAACCAGTAGTGGCGGGCAGATTCCGAAGGTAGTATCCTGGGTAAAAGCAGCCAGCGGATTGGCAATGACCACGTAATCTTCGATACAAAGTGTGTTGTCACAACCAATCGCATCCGTCACGGTCAGGCACACTTCGTAGGTACCTTCCGTGGCATAAATATGGTTTGGGTTTTCTTCCGCTGAGACTTCTCCGTCTCCGAAATCCCAGGAAAATCTTAAATTTTTACCGGTAGAATTATTATTAAAACTCACCGCGTGGGCACTGCAACTAAGTGTATCAAGGGTTGAAAACTGTGCAACTGGCCGGAATACTTCCACCAGACTATCAAGCTGTAATGTTTTACTACAACCTAAATCATCGCTGGCAGTGAGTGTTATATCAAAATATCCTTCTTGTTCAAATAAATGAGTTGGATTGTTCAGCTGATCCGCAGGCTGACCATCGCCAAAATCCCATTCCCACTGATTTACCATACCGTATAAACTCGTAGAAGCATCGGTAAAGGCAGCAGTCAAAGGATGACAACCAGCAACGGGATCAACGGAAAAATCGGTTGTCACCTCATTCACCCAAATGGTATCCGTAAACGTGATAGAATCCTGACAGCCATTAATATCTGTAACGAGTAGCTGAATATTGGTATACGGTCCGGCGGTATTGAAACGGATCGTTGGTTCGGCCGCTTCCGGGTCACTGATGATGCCCGTTCCGCCACCACTCCATATCCAGCTTTCGGCAAACGAAGAACTATCTGAAAGTCCTACGGTCAGGGGCACACAACCCGCTGTTGCAGATAACTGAAACTCGGCGTGCGGTTCGGTAATTTGTACCAGTCTTAATAAGGTATCCGAACAACCCGTCGTAAAATTAAAAGCAATCTGACTTACGAAATAATCTCCCGTATTTGTGTAAATATAGGTTGGATTGCGTTGAGTACTGGTATCTGTTTCAATGTCCGGAACCCCAAAATCATAGATTATGGAATCCGCGCCAATGCTACGATCTTCAAAATCAATAATATAAAGTTGAGAACAGCGGCGATCAATTACAAAGGCTGCTTTTGGTGGTACCACTTCTATGTACTCGAATAATGTATGCTCAGCGGGACAGCCATAATGCAATGCGGTCAGTCTGACATCCATGCTTCCCGTATCTTTATATTCGTAAACAGGATGTTGGTCTTCGGACAATCCTCCATCACCGAAATCCCATTCCCAGCCGTTGGCAAAATCACTGGATTCATCCGTAAAAGTAACGATGGAATTGATACAGGAGACCAGTGGTTCGGCCGAAAAATTTACTTCCGGCGGCATTCCGGCGGCTGCTCCTTCCTCCACAATGGTGGTATCCCGGCAGCCCATTTCGTCTCTGATGATTAACTGAATTGCGTACTGCCCGGTATCTACCAGCGTAAATTCGGGCACACTATCGGTCGAAGTAAAGGTAATCGGTGGAGCAGATGCATTATTATAAACGGTCCATTCCCATTCGGTGATGGCACTAAAAGTCTGGCTGACATCATTAAGCGTAAAAGTCAAAGGCGTACAACCTTCCGGTTCGTCTCCGGCAATAATCGCCTGTGCCGGTAAAATCTGAATGGTATCTTTTGTCGTCTCCGCACAACCGGAACTACTGGTAGCCGTTAGCGTAACAATATAAACTCCGATACTGTCATAGGTGTGTTGTGGTGCAGCCAGGTTACTACTATTACCATCTCCGAAATCCCATTCGAAGGTAGTTCCATTGACCACGGCGTCGGAAAAAAATCCTGCGGTGTGGGGAACCGTACATCCCATTGGGTTATCGTTGGTAACGGAAAGTGGATTAACCTCCAGAACGGTAATACATTGCTCGCTTACTTTTACGCCCGGACATCCGTCAACCGTTCTGGTTAAAATAACATAAAAGCAGCCAGCACTATCATACTGGTGCGTTGGAGTGGTGGCAGTACTACTTTGTCCATCTCCGAAATCCCAGAATACGTTCGACGCGGCATCCGGAGAAATGTCTGTAAAGCTGACAGAACTTCCCTGACAGATAGTATCTTCACTTTGCGTAAAATCAGTTGGGTAGCTAAGTTGAATATAATCCGGACGTAAGAGTGTATCCTTACAACCAGTTACATTATCCGTCCCGAAAAGCGTAACATCGTATAATCCCTGATTATTGTAAGTGACGCCCGGTGGACTGGTTCCGTTGAAGGACTGGCCATTTCCAAAATCCCACTGAAAAGTCATATTGGTATTCGGAGAGCTGTTAAAGAAATTGACTGTATGTGGTGAATTACAGGAAAAGGGCTGATCGACCATAAAGTCTACTACCGGGTTTTCGTTCACCCGCAAAAAATTATCTTTTGTGATCGTATTGGTACAACCGTTATCATCTCTTACAGTGAGGCTAATCGTGTATTCATCAATAATATCGTACGTATTTTCAATACTCGGTAGACTTCCGTCATCCGTAATGACGCCCGCTTGTCCGCCAACTCCCCAAATCCATTCTTCGATATTTCCATCCTGAGAAGTAGATAAGTCCGTAAAGGTAACCTGAAAAGGAATACATCCGTTGGGATCGGGGATTCTGAAGTCTGGTTCCGGAAGCTTAAATACCGTAATAAAATCTGTTTTACAATTAGTATTGGTAAGGCCATCGGTATCCGTGACGGTGAGACAAATTTCGTAACTGCCGGGTGTACCAAAAATTCTGCCCGGATTTTGAGTTGACGAGGTAACACCTCCTAAATTCCAGGCATATTCTGCAATATTTCCCGTAGATTGATCCTGAAAAGAAACCTGTAAAGATCCGCAGCCCGTTTGCAGGTTGGCAGTAAAATCTGCGACTGGCTGTGCGATAGCCCAGCTGCCTGACAATAAGGAAACCAGTATCAGAATATTTTTTAGTATGTTCATGCAAATATTTTATCAGTCTATAAATACAATTATTGTATTTTATAAGTCTGAATAATAAAATGTGCTTAGGATTATATAAGGAATGTTAAATAAATAAAGTACGATTCTATACTTCCTCTTTTTGCATCACTCTGCATCAACAAAATGGTCATTATACACAGCATAATTCCCATTTTGCTTCTTTGATTGAGACAAAAATAGTTCGCCTAGAATCTGCACTTATTTATTTGCCATTCCTGAGTGAAATTTTCAGATATATCAGTAACTGGCACGGTAAGTACCAGAAAATAGACTTAATTCCATAATGTTTTGTAGAGATACCAAATAGATATTTTTGATCAGATTGAGGCTCTTTTTAGAGTGCATAGCCTAGCTATGGACGATAAAAAAGCTGAAAAGCTGGACAAAAAGATCATTTGGGAGCATACAAATTATTTTGGAATAAAGTCTAATATATATAATCAAAAAGTTTTTGTGTTCTGGCAGGAATAATTCAAATATAATGCCGTCCTTAATCCGGCATTCTCTTCAACTGGTTGTTGAGAAAAAAACAGAGGTTAGTTTTAAAAAAAACCAGAAACCGGGAAACCGGTCTCTGGCTATATGTTGGGTTTATAATCTGAAGGCTGTCTGGAAAAAATAATATAATTTGATAAGGAAGCAGGATATTAAATTTCAGGCACCTGCTTACTGATCATTTGAATAATTTTATAAAAATTTGGATATGTTCTAGTGCAGAACGGTAATATCACCCGATTTGACCATGGTATTATTCAGTACCGGGCATTCCGCCTCAATCATGTAAATATATACACCATTGGGAACTACTTTTCCGTTGTCTGTTCCATCCCAGGTGTCTCCTGCGTTGGAACCTTCGTATATTTTTGCGCCCCAGCGATTAAATATCTTAATGCTGTTAATGGAAGGCAGGGCTGGATTCAGGAATATTTTCAGTAAATCATTCTGACCATCCCCATTGGGAGAAAAGGCACTGGGAACCTGAATGAGTTCTTCGGGACACTGATTTAATAGTTGTAAAGTAGTAGTAAGTTCTTTAGTACAACCCGTGTTTGTATTTGTTACCTTCAGCTGATACTGCATTCCGCTTTCAGCATTTAAAATATCCAAACTCCGACAATCTGTACATGCCAGATCTGCTTCAGAAGTCCATTCGTATTCGTAGTTATTATTATCCTCGTCTTCTGCTAACGGACGGATGGTGACTTCCTGCCCGGGGAAAAATACATAGTTGGCGGGAATCTCTACTTTAGGAGCCGGATCTACTTCAACGGTTAACCACGCAGTATCCGCCGCGCAGGAAGCCAGGCGTCCAATCACCATATATTCGGTGGTCTCCGTTGGATATACGATCGGGCTGGCAGGATCTTCCAGAGTCATACGGTCCATTTCAATCCACTCGTATTCGGAGGCATCCCCCTGAACGGTCAACTGGATGGAGTCTCCCTCACAGATCAATAAATCCTGAGCAGTAATTTCTATTTTTTCTCTGACGGAAATCTGTACGGAATCAGTCAGGACACAATCACCATTGGTGATTTCTAACTGGTAAACCGTCGTGCTGGCAGGAAATGCTTCCGGATCTAAAATCTCCGCGTCATCCAGGGTTATGGCCGGACTCCAGCGAACCGATCCATTACCCCGCCCTGCCAGTGCAATACCGTCCCCCAGGCAAATCGACTGATCTTCTCCCGCGTCAATATCTTCTGAACTAAAAGTAGTAATGGTCACCGTATCCTGAATGGTACATCCCTGGTCCGTTAACACCTGCACTATATAATCCGTCGTCTCTGATGGGAAGGCAATCGGATTCGGACAGTACGTACAACTCAAATCATTATTCACTAACCATTCCGGACTTCTACCCGTCGAAATCTCTAACTGCACCGTATCACCCGCACACACACTGCGATCCGCTCCCGCAAAAACCTGGGACTGATCAATGATTTCCACCTGAATCGAATCCGAGGCAGTACATCCGTGAATTGTGGTAACCGTAACGGTATAAATACTGGTTGCCAGGGGCTGTGCGACCGGATTCTGACAATTTTCATAACAACTTAATCCCGGAACACTGGAATCCCAGCTGTAGTTGAATACTTCCGTCCCGCCACCTACATTTATCTGAACAATTTCATTCAGGCATACTGAAGTATCTGCGGACAGATCAACTACCGGTACGGGAAATGGCTTTACCATCACCGTTACTTCACTGGTTGAGGTGCAGCCTTCCGGAGTTCGTACGACGAAGGTGTAAGTGGTCGTATCCACCGGTGTAGCAACTGGTTCCATACAGGCTACACAACTCAGCGAAGTAGCGGGACTCCAGAAATAATCCAGTCCGGTGGTATCGCCGTAAACAAAACCTTCTAGCACGGTCGGTTCACCGATACAGATAGTCCGGTCATCCCCCGCACTGATATCAGTTACTGCCAGCAAGCTGATGGTCTCAGAACGGGTAGCAGTACACCCATCCGCAGTAGTAATCGTTAGTGTTGCGGTGTAAGTATTTGCAATTTCATTGGTATAAATATGAGTTGGGCTTTGAATATCCGAGACATCTCCGTCCCCAAAATCCCATTCCCAGGAAACGATACTGCTATTAGCTACAGAACTATTATCTGTAAAATTAACGGTCAGTGGTGTACAACCTGTGGACGCCGAAATGCTGAAATTAATATCAGGTGCATCTCCCAGTTTGATATAATCAGGCATCAGCAAAGTATCGGTGCATCCTCCGTTATCAATTACCATTCTTACATCAAAAGATCCGGCATCATTATAAGTTACTTGTGGTTCAAAATCAGTACTGGTCGCCGGACTACCGCCTTCGAAGAGCCATTCGACCGATTGGATCGGAGTAGCACTGGAAGAGAGATTAATAAAATTCACCGTCTCGCCAGCACTACACAGCACTGTGCTGGATGCTTCAAAAGCTGGGGTACTGGATGCCACTACGATGGGCCCTGCTGGTGGTAAAGTCCGGAAACATCCGGTATTATTTAAAAAACTCAGCGTGGGGTAATAAGTACCTGGTTCGGTATAAGTAAAAGATACCTGATCGCTGCTGGCACTGATTTGGGTCGTATCTAAATCACCCAAACCAAAATCCCAGATATACATATAATCTGCTACGGAATTAGCGGTAAAAGTAACGATCGCCGGAGCACAGGAAGTGTCAATATCAAACTGATATGTTCCTTCTGGTCCATCCAGTACAATTAAGTCCTGGGTCATCAGGCTGTCCTGACAAGCTTCCGTCCGGAAGGCTCGCAGCGTTACATTATAAACTCCAGGAATCGTATAAATATGGGATGGATCATCTAAATTAGAAAGCCCACTATTATCTCCATAATCCCAGGTGAAAGAACTGGCATTAGTGGATTCGTTGAAAAAATTTACGGGCAATGGCGGACAACTCGCAAAGGTCGAATCTACCGAAAAGCCAGCAACCGGATCAGCAATATCCACCGAATTTTCCCGACAGATGGTGCTGACACAATCGTACTTATCTGTGATCGTCAGACAAACGGTATATATTCCTTCAGTTGTGTAGAGGTGTGTTGGGTTTTTCTCGATAGAGGTTGCTCCGTCCCCAAATTCCCAGAAATGATCCAGGGCTACTCCCGTTGAATTATTGGTAAAGGTAACATCTGCCCAGGTGCATCCCAGACTGTCAGCCGTAAAGCCAGCTACCGGATTGGTCACTTCAACTGCGCCAACCATATTTTTTGTTTTTTGACAACCCCAGCTATCGGTAACAATCAATTTTATATTATGCAAACCAGCTTCGGTAAAAGTAAAAGTTGGATTGGGATCGGTAGACGTTCCCAGACCTGCGCCAAAAGTCCATTCCCAGGATTCAATGGCACCGAATTCACTGCTCGCGTTCTCCGAAAAATTAACCGTCAGTGGCAAACAACCACCCGTCACATCCATACTAAAGTCGGAAACAGCTCTACCGACCGAAATAGTTTCGGTGAATAATATCGTATCACGACAATCGTTCACATCTGTAATAATGAGTTGAACGTCAGAGTAAGTTCCGTGCGTATTATAAATAATCGTTGGCTGCTGCGCAGCAGGATCTTCGATCGTCGTTGCTCCGGGAGCACTCCACTCCCAGGCAACTGCATCCTGAGAATTTTCCTCAATTAGTAAGGTATAAGGACTACAACCTTCTGTTTCCAACACTGAGAAACTGGCTTCCGGATTAGTAATATGAACGGTTCTCGTAGTGGTATGTGAACATTGGGTATTAGAATTGAAAACGGTCATAGTCACAATGTACGTTCCAGTTTCAGAATAGATATATTCCGGACTAGTTTCAGAAGAAACATCGGTATCAATTCCTTCTACGCCAAAATCCCAAACTACCTGATCTGCGTCAATTGCAGTGTTTCTGAATTTGCGGCGGAACGGATCTTCACAAAAATTAATTACCTGAAATTTTGCTACGGGTGCTTTTACAAATATATAATCATCCAAAGTCAGGGTATTTACACATCCATTGTGCGTACCAACCAGACTGATGTCATAGTATCCTGTATCAGGATAGCTCAAAGTCGGATTTTGTTCGGTAGAATTTTCTCCATTTCCAAAATCCCAAAACCACGTTTCAATATTGGGTGAAGAAGCATCCGTAAAATTAATATCCCACTCAATACAGGTTTCAACCGGATCAGCAGAAAAGTTTATATCCGGAGGCGTACCTACCTGAATGGATTGCGGAAATGTAGTCGTATCCTGACAACCAAGGGTATTTGTAACAATTAATACTACGTCGTAGATTCCCGTATCAATAACACTAAACGATGGTGCTTCTTCACTGGAAGTATAACTGGCGCCCGCAGATTTCACCTCCCAGTTCCAATCGGTAATATCCGTTACCGAGATGGAAGATTCGGTCAATGCTACATCCAGTGGTGCACAACCAGAAATATCGGTATCATCTAAAACAGCTTTTAATTCTGTTAGATTGATGGTATTTACGGTAGCAGAATTCGTACAACCGAAGACGTTGGTAACCGTCAGGGTTACTGGAAATTCACCAAAAGATTCAAAAGAATGCGTTGGATTTTGTTCTTCAGAAGTATTGCCATCTCCAAAATCCCAGCTCCAGGAAACGGCACTGGAAGAAATAGCGGAAAAATTTACGACGTGCGGTAAAACGCAACCGATATTATTATCATTGGCGTACCAAACGTCCGGTTGTGGATCTACTCTGATACATTCCGAAGCGAATACAACCGAAGGACAGCCCTGGGCGGTACGGGACAGTCTGACTGTATAACAACCCGGCACCTCGTAAGTATGCGTTGGATTGGCAGCAGTGGAAGTATTTCCATCCCCAAAATCCCATTCTATTTCCGTAGCAGCTTCCGGTGATTCATCCGTAAAACTTACGGTGAGATCTTCACAACCTCCCTGCACAGAACTCGAAAATTCTGCGTAAGCGCCCACCTGAACATAGTCTGATAGAATTAAGGTATCTGCACATTGTGACGCAGCATTTGTGGCAATCGCGGTTACGGTATAAAAACCGGGATCATTATAAGTAACGGCGGGAGGATTGTCTCCCTGAAAGGTATTTCCATTTCCAAAATTCCACGTGAGTGTAACGTTTGGATCGGGATTATTATTGATAAAACTTACAGTGTGCGGCGCTTCGCAGCCGATCAGGTTATCACCACTGACATCCGCAACCGGCGCCGGAGATACACTGACAAAATCTGTTTTAGTAACAGTATTGGTACAGCCATTGGCATCAATGACGGTAAGGTTGACACTATAATTATCCGTAATTTCATAAGTACACGAAGGGCCTGCCGAACTGGTATTGGAAACGGTTCCACACGAACCACCTAATCCCCATAACCAATCGGTAATCGGGGCATCCGCCGCTTGCGAAGCGTCTGTAAAGTTCACTACTAAAGGTACACACCCCTGAGGCTGAGCGGCGGTAAAATCCGGCGTTGGCAAAGAATAAACGGTGATAAAATCATCCTTACAAATCTCATCAGTATTACCGGCATCGTCCGTTACTTTGAGACAGATAGAATAAGTTCCGGGAGTACCGAAAATCCGGTTGGGATTTTGTTGGTTGGCATTTAAATCACCGGACCATTCCCATGAAACGATAGTCCCCGCAGTACTGGAAGAAGCATCCGTAAAAGAAGCTTGCAGAGAACCACAGTCGGTAGTTTTGTTGACGGTAAAATCTGCCGTAACCTGTGCATTGGCTATTTTAATAAAAAATAACAATACGAATACAATGTAGATGTGTCTTAGTGGCATTCTAAAATTCCTTTAAAGGTTTTTTGAAAAAGAGCATTAATATCTTATCTCTGTAAAGCAGATATAACTCAATTAAGCCACGGGATTATAAAGATAATAGAGGGGTAACTACAGGTTAGTATGTCATGGTGTGGAAGGGGATAATTGGTTTAAAACAATATTCGTTCCAAAACATATCGATGCTATCCAGTGTAATTACTGTTGATAAAATGCGTCAATTCATTTTTCACAAAAGAGATTTTGTAAAAACTATTTTTTAAAATCAGGCTTTATTCCGGAACATTTCGGAATGGAATCTAATAAATAAACTAAAAACTAAAATCGGAGACTATCATAAAATAGATATACGAAGAGAATAGTTTTTTGTTTGGGTTAAAGTTAATTTTACAATAAAAATTAGTATCAAATAAATACACGACAGGTGCATCTACTTTTTCTTTAACATAGCCGGAATTGGGAATATAATTAACTCACGGCAAGTTAACACATTGTTTAGCAATATCATAATAAATACTAATAAATAATTATACATAATGTAAAACTAGGGAATACACGGATTGGTAAAAGTAATTACTAAGGGTTTACCCTAGTACTAAGTTAATCTTTCAAAACTGATTATTCGACCCGTATATCCACCAGCTCCACCCTTCGCTCGCGGGCTGCGGCGGGTACGTAAATTGAGTTTATACGATCATCGAGCAGATCACTAACGGTGGCGGGAGCGGTGGTTTCTCCAAAAGTTTTTTCGCTGATATTCAGCTGGCCACGATTCAAATATGGATTAAGGATTCCACGCTGATAATCCCGTAAAAAGTTGATAATGGCAGCGGTCCTTCTCTTCCCCAGTGCCAGATTGTAACCGGACTGAGCGCGTGGACTGGTAAAACCCTGAAGTGTCAAAGTTATTTTTTTTCCGTTTTCTAATTGCCCTTTTACACCTTCTAAAAATTCCAGAAAGACCGCGTATCCATTTTCCAGATCCTGCTCGAAAAATTCCCGTACGCGTTCCCGGTCTGCGTCCGATACAGCATCTAAGTATTCATCCCGACGCTGAACATAATCATCGTAGGTGGTCTGGTAGCTGGTCGTCGTAGTTTCCAGATAACTGCGTGCATCGGGTTGATCATTATGAAAGTATAAAGGTAATGGCAGAACAGATTTGAGTGTTTCTATATCCACAGTGGTGGTCACTGGAGGAGGAATACTCGCCACTGGTGGTTTAATGGACGGTGTTGACGGAATACTCGGACGGACTGGTTTTTCCGGAGGGAAAACGACCGGTGGAGTGCTTACTATCTGATTCGTATCTTCCAGGGTTGGTACCACGGGAGGAATCATCACCAAGGGAGTGGTATCTTTCTCCTGAACTGCGGGAACCGCAGGAAGTGGTGGATTTATTTTTACCATAAAAATATCATTACAGCAAGCCTTATTTTTTTCTTCCAAATAATAGGAACCCGAACGATTGGAAGAAATATATGCCAGGGTGGAATCGGCACTTAGTGTAAAATAAATATCGTTGTAACTGCTATTTAAAGGATACCCGGTATGACGGGGCACCTTCCATTCCTCTCCATCGTGATTACTTTGGTAAATATCATGTCCTCCCAAACTTTGGTATCCAGTAGAGCTAAAAAATAAACTTTGAGATTTCTGGTGATAAAAAGGCGTAATTTCATCTTCTCCGGTATTGATCGTGGTTAGATTTACCGGCGTACCAAATCCATTATCCGTTATTTTTACTTGATAAATATCCATTCCTCCTTTTCCGCCGGGACGATCAGAAGAAAAATACAATACCGGTTTTTGCGTATCCGGATCAATTCCCCAGGCTGGATGCGTTGCAGTAAACCCTTCCTGATTGATGGCATCGGGTAATTTTTGGGCACTCCCCCAGCGCTTTCGTTTGCCCATGTCCCGGTAATAAATCTGACAGCGAATATTTACCTCGTCGGTATATTGGCAGAGGGTATAATAAATTCGCTGACCATCCGGCGTAAGACTGGTATGCGCCGTCAGCTTATCATTTTCATTAAATTTATGAGTAATGGGACGCCCTTTGGCCGTTCCAGTCTGGGTCAGAACTTTTGTCGTTCGTCGTCGTGGAATATTCTGATCGCGGGTCATTTGGTATCGGTACGAAGAATAGTATAAGGTATCTCCGCGCTGTACGGCACCAAATTCGGAATAGGGTGTATTGACTTTTTTATCCAGATGAATCACTTCCAGGTCGTGTGGATTACGAACCATGGACAATGCCCATTCACAATCCCGCCGGGCGGAAACTGCTCGGTCTTTGTAGATTTGATTTGAACTGTTTTCAATAAAATTACTAAATCCTTCCACGGCTTTTTGGTATTGCCCCGTGCTTTGATAGGCTAAAGCCAACCAAAATTCAGTCAGGGGAAAACGATCCGCCTTTTTATCCAACAACACCAACTGATATTGCCGGATAGCCAAATCATAGGCAAAAAACTGACGGGCGGCCTCTCCGTACTGGTAACGAATAGCCGTCTCCGAACCGGGAAATTCGAGTGCTTCTTCAAAATAATTCATTGCACTGAAAAAGTCCTGTTTACGCATAGCAGTTTCTCCCGCACGGATAAAGGCAGCCTTTGTCTGAGCGGCGGCTCCACCCAGCAACGAGGTAAAGAGAATAAAAAGAAATATTTTTTTCATGGAAGTATTTTCCGGTTCTGGCAAATTAGAAATGGCGGTTAAAAAATAGGACAGGATTTAGAAGCTTTTAAAGGTTTGACTTTGGTAATTCGATATTGTAAAGCTAATTCCGGACCGCCCCGGCCATTGGTTGCCAGCTCAAAATCAGATTGATTAAAATCATAACTGAATCCAAGTAGCCAGGCATTGTAAGAAACTGCGATATTAGGGATGAGTGCATCTCTGGGCCCCAGCAAACGGTAACTGACCCCAAATCGTAGTCCCAACTCCCGGCCTCTCGTATCTGTTAATTGATATTTTACGCCGGTCCCGATGACCGATTCTGTATACGTATTTTGTTTTTGAAAATATCCGTTGAATTCCAGACCGAGTACCTGGCTAACCGCAAAACCGATATTTCCATAAAGCGCATAGCGACGTGGCAGGACCGTTTTGGTTTGGGTATAAAACCCGACTTCCGGTTGGGTCAGATGAAATATTCCCCACCCTAAATCTCCCCAGTATTTTTGGTCTTCATCCTGCAAATGCCAGTTAAAACCGACGCCAAAATCGAGATACTGAACGCTGGTTTGATCCAGGTTTTCGCGGGTGGGAGCCGATCCGACAAACAGGTCTCCGTTAAATTGATTTCCAAAAGTCAATCCACTCAAATCAATCCTTCGCTGACCGCCCCCCATCAGAATACCGGCGGAGATGAGTTGTTGTTCGGTTAGTTTCTGGGTATAACTGGCCGTCGCACTAAAATTTGAATAAGTTAGATTGCCGTCGCCGGCTACGTCGTGATTAAAGACCAACCCTCCGGAAAAGAAGCCGTTGGGGAAACTCAGCCGGGTGATTTTTCCATCTATCGTTCCGGAAAAAGTGAGGTAATCAACAGGGACAGATTTCCACTGTCGCCGATAATTGGCAGAAAAGCGAATGTCTTCCTGAAAAACTCCCGTCAGTGCCGGATTGAGTTGCAGCGGAGCATAGTAAAACTGAGAAAAGTGCAAATCCTGTCCATTTAAGGTACAAACCACCGATAGCAGGAGGATTGAAATAATATTTTTTATGTAAAATCCTATGTTCAATTATCTAGATTTTATCCGTTGAGAAAAGAAATTCAACGCTATTATAATTTGGGTTATATCCGTGGGCTAGCACAACGGAGTATTAAAAAGCTTTTGCACTGATATATTAAAGAACAGTACCGCAACATCCCATTATTCAAATTTACGATAATTTTCCATCTTCAATAAGTAGTTTTAGTGCTTCAAAATTATTATTCCTCCAGAAAGGCAGGTATCTTGCGAAAAAAAGATGCTTAAAGTTGGAATTACCGGTGGAATCGGGAGTGGAAAAACGACGGTTTGCCGGATTTTTGAGATGCTGAATATCCCAGTTTACTACGCGGATGACCGGGCAAAATGGCTGATGCAGTACGATCCTGATTTGAAAAAAAACATTACCGATCTTCTGGGAAATGCGGCTTATCTGTCCGATGGCAAGCTGGACAGAGCATTTGTCGGCAAGCTGGTTTTTAATAATAAAAATTTACTAACGCAACTTAACCAACTGGTACATCCGGCGGTTTTTCTGGATGGCGAAAAATGGTTTGCCAATCAAAATAGTTTATACGCAATTAAAGAAGCTGCTTTGTTTTACGAAACAGGCAGCTACACGCAGATGGATCAGATGATTGTGGTGACCGCAGACCGGGAGGAACGGATTCGCCGGGTGATGGGGCGGGATGCCCTGACACGGGAAGCAGTAGAAGCCCGAATGGACAAACAGTTGCCGGAAGCAGAAAAAATTGAAAAAGCAGATTTTGTGATTTATAACGATGGACGGGAACTCCTGATTCCAAAGGTCCTGGAAACAGACCGAAAACTGAGAAGTCTGGCGGCACTATAATTTTATAAGACCATTTTTAGAATTTATCCACGCGTGCAGTTGAGGTTTGGAACCTTCGATCACTTCGTAAGCAATGCCCAGCTTACGCCAGTAATTCCGGATCAGGTCCGGATCGGGATGAACCGCAAATATTTTTTCCAGGCTCCCGGCAACGGGTAGAGATTCCGAGGGATGCAGACTGTTTCCCCAGTCAATAAAAAAGGGAAGCAATCCTCCGAAATCTTCGACGTCAGGGAAGGTCGCCTGCCAGCTGATGGGGGTGCCATCCGTTTGTGTTCGGCTGCCCGGTCGGATATCTCCCATCGGAATCTGGTGTTGTTCTGCAATGGCGGCGATGGTGGTAAGCTGATCGGTTTGAGCCACCCAGCGGGAGAGACGGGGTTGTGGTTCGTCTTCGATAGTAATCCACAAGTTATTTTTATCAATATCTTGTTTTGGATCGGGTGCGATGACTTCAAAGTACGTTCGATTGCCAAGACTCAGCAGTGCATTGTGGGTACCCAACCCTAAATGTTGTCCCGCGAAAACGGGGCGAACGCCAAATAAATTTTCCACATAGTCCATGCCTTTTGACAGATCAGGTGTAGTGAGGATGAGGTGATCGGGGTGAACCATTGTAGTGGTATTTTTTTAAAAACTCAAAAATTATTTTTCCGATTTTCAGGTGCTGCTCCGCGATTGTTTTGAGTGTGTGATAAATTTGGGGCGCTTGTCTATTGGCTGATTGGCGCTCTTCTTACCTATTTTTACATTTGAGGGAGGCCAACCAGCTATTTGTTAGAGTGTTCAATTAAAAGAAAAACTGCTGATGATTTTCCCTAGAACAAACAGATTACAATTTTTTAAATTCTACGTTTAAATTTACTTTTATTGTTACTTTTTTTGCAGAAAAAAAACGAAACCAAAAAATCTGCCGCCTGTCGCATTTTTCGAACTCAGCACTTCTAAGAAAAAATCAAATCGAATAAACTCGCATTTAACTTTCTAGAATTATTTCAGTATGTTTTTTATCAAAATTTTCAGATTCATTATCATTATTTATGCTCATACAGTATTCGCTTTAAGACTTTTTCTTAATGTACTGAGTGGAAAAAAGCTCAAGGTCGGAAACTTCATTAAGCGGGAACAGTTTCAGTTATTAACAAAATTCTATGAAGTAGAAACTTTTGTTAGAGCTTGATTTTAAGATCAAAAATTGCAAGAAGAAATTTTTTATCCTCATAGTGTAGACAGAACATCATAGCTAATGTCTAACCAGCAAAAAATCTGCTGCTCCGCGATTGATTTGATATTCTGAACAGGCACCTATTTTTTAACAGCGTGCGGCTTTGCGCTTCTTCCCTACCCGGTCTTTGTCAATTATTTTCTGAATATAGTCTTTAGCCAGCGGTACTTTGCAGGCCGTATTTCCCATCTCAACAGTTACTTTTCCAATGTTTTCGGCGACGGTTTGTGCCTTTTTTGTAAGTTCCTTTATGTAGCTGCCTACGGCGATAACAAAACCATTCATGGTGTAGCGAACACGATTGGGCGGGAGGTCATGAATCGTTTTTCCTACCTGTTCTAACAGTTTTTCGTAGGTTTTTATGTCCAGTTTTTCGTCCGGATGCACCGAAGCGTAATTGGCCAGCGTAGCCCATCCGGCGGCAGCCGTTCCTTCTTTTTTGGACTTGATCCACTTCAGACCCAGCTCAAAACCGTATTCGGTTTCTGCGGCTACCCAGGGTACCGCAAATTCGCTGAGGTAATACCAATACGCTTTTTCCACCCAATCGTTAAGTTGCTTTTTGGTAATTTTTTTCTCATCGGCCATGAGTCCGGCGAGGTACATTGCATCGGAATTTCCGGTGTCGTACAGTTGTAAAGAAAGCTCGTGATTCTTTTTTGTTTTCTTCAGAATCTTTTTCAGATCGGCTACTTTTACGCCGAAGAAT
>CAKZUV010000396.1 GCA_937921555.1 uncultured Saprospiraceae bacterium | reverse complement strand
GCTACCGCAGGATTATACGGCGCGATTATGGTAGGCATTTTTGCTGCCATCTTTGGCGGAACAGCCACGCAGGCCAGTGGACCTACGGGACCGATGACCGTAGTCTCGGCAGCGCTGGTAGCTGCGGCCATTGAGCTTACGGGAAGTTTGGAAGCGGCCATGGGGATTATCTTGTTAAGCTTTTTGCTGGGAGGAGTGTTGCAGATTCTTTTTGGCCTGATTAACATTGCCGGATACGTAAAATATTTCCCCTATCCGGTCGTCTCCGGTTTTATGAGCGGAGTTGGACTGATCATCATCATACTGCAATTGTTCCCTTTTGTGGGACTTAGTTCTGCCAAATCTACCATTGCCGTTTTGCAGGATTTACCAAGACTTTTTACCGATATGAATATCCACGCCCTGGCTCTGGGAGTGCTGACGGTCCTTATTTATTATCTGTTTCCTTTTATTACCAAAGCCATTCCGAGTGCATTGGTTGCGTTGATTGGAGCAGCCCTTGTTGGTTATTTTTTACAATGGGACGTACCGATCATCGGAGATATTCCCTCCGGAATTCCGAGTTTGCAGATTTCAAAAATGTTCAGCAATATACCTCCTGAATCTTATAGTATGATTATTGAATACGCCGGAGTTCTGGCGGTTCTCGGGAGCATTGACTCCTTGCTGACTTCCGTTATCGCAGATAACATGACCAAGACCCGCCACAATAGTAACCGGGAATTAATCGGACAAGGAATCGGTAACATACTGGCCGCTATGGTTGGCGGAATCCCCGGTGCGGGAGCGACCAAAGGAACGGTTGTCAATATTAATGCGGGAGGACGAACCCGGATTTCCGGTGCCATTCATGGTTTGGTTTTGCTGGCTGTTTTATTAGGTCTGGGATCATTGGCTGCATTTATTCCATTGTCTGTGTTAGCCGGATTATTGATTCCAATTGGATTTAAAATTATTGATGTAAAAGGGCTGAAACACCTATTTCGGGTTCCCAAAGCAGATGCGGTTGTGCTAGTGCTTGTTTTATTAATTACCACTTTTGGAAGTCTGATTCAGGCCGTCGGAATAGGCGTCGCTCTGGCTTGTATTCTGTTTATGAAAAAGGCGAGTGATCTGGGGGAAAAAGGAATTTCTACGGAGATGATCGAAAATCTGAAAGATGAAAAGCCCTGGCAGGATGAACTGCCTTTTTACGAAGCCTACAAAGATAAAATCCTTATCAAGCATTTGACCGGACCGTTATTTTTTGGGTTTACTGCTCATCTCAAAAATCAGGTAGCTGATATGGATAAGCATATCAAAGCGCTGATTATACGGATGGACCGGGTTCCACTGATCGATCAGTCTGGTCTGTATGCTCTTGAGGATATTATTTTTGATTTAGAGCAACGCGACGTGCAGGTCTATCTGGTCAATCTGCAGGAACAACCTATGGATAAACTCAGATCCATCGATATCATTCCGGATCTGATCTCGGAAGAACATATTTTTGAAAATATTGCACAGACTTTTGAGTATCTGAAAAAAACAATTGGGAAGGCGGGATAAGGAATGTTAAATAAAATGCGATTCTATACTTCCTCTTTTTGGAAATTCTAGGAGAATCAAGTCGAGAAAATTGTTTAACTTAAAGCAGTTTTCACGGTGCACTTATTACACAGTGCACTTAACTTTCCCAACTGATGAACGATGCTGATATTGCCCAATATTTAAAAAGAATAAAAGTTACCCGTTGTACCACCGGCCTGTCAGGCCTGACTAAGTTGCAGAATAATCATCTGGAAAATATTCCCTTTGAAAACCTGGATATAGTGGTGGGTAGAAAAATCGAATTAGATTACGCCCGTCTTTTTAAAAAATTGATTATCAACAAGCGGGGCGGTTATTGTTTTGAACTCAATACCTTGTACGCCGGATTGCTGAAGCACCTGGGGTTCTCTCCCAAACCTGTGCTGGGAAGGGTTTGGATAAGCAATCCTAAAGCCACTCCGCCAAGAAATCATTTAGCCTATCTGGTTGATCTGGATGGTCGGACTTATCTCACGGATGTCGGTTTTGGAGGATTGGTGGCTCGGATTCCACTGGACATTAATGTCACTACACCCGTCAGAGATGCCGGTGGTTTGGTTAGAATTGTTCCATTTTCCAGACAGCAGTATATGATTCAGCGGGAAACGAAAAACGGTTGGTCGGACCAGTATAGTTTTGAAAATTCGCTGATCAGTAAAGAGGGAATCCTTATCTCCAACTATTACATGTCAACGCACCCCAATTCTCATTTTTATTATCATAGATTTGTTGGCCGGAATACCAAAGAGGGGAGCGTTTCTTTATTTAATCAAAAAATATCTACCCGGAATGGGATAAAACCGGTAGATAAAAAACGGGTAGATTACGGACAGGACTGGCTGGAAATAATTCGTAAGCAATTTGGCATAATACTGGATTTTTCGGAAGCAGAACTGGTGCGGCTTTTTAGAGAAGCGTAAAAAGGTGTCCTAAGGAATGTTAAATAGCAAAAGCTGCTGACGACTGGTCAGCAGCTTTCGTTTATTTTTTAGCAATCAATTATCGCTTGGTACAAGTACCACCTAATGCTTCGAAGATTTCAATTGCTTCATCCGCTGCATCAGAATCAATGGTTCCTCCGTTGCCATCATCATCACCTTCACAGAAGCTCAGGCTTTCTAGGCTATTTCCCATTCCGTCGTCAAAGCCAACGCAATCATAACAATCGTCGTCTCCGCAAGAAGTCAAAGAAAAGGCCATAGCGAATAAAGCGATCGCCATAAAAGATTTTACATAATTTTTCATGATTATAGTTTAAATTGTTTATAATAGGTTGCAAAAGTATCAAATGTATCCAAATATGCAAATATATTTTAAATTAAATTTTTTTCTAAAATAAGAAGTGAAGCGGCGTTAAAGGAATAAGATA
>CAKZUV010000395.1 GCA_937921555.1 uncultured Saprospiraceae bacterium | reverse complement strand
GCCGTGTCCTTTGCTCGGTTCACTAAACCCTTTCTGATCTGTTCCTGATCGTGTACTGCGGTTTGTGACCAGCGTTTGATCTGACGAGCTACTAGATGAGCGAAAGGTTTGACAAGGATGGATTTTATTTTCAAAGTATATGTTTTATTTTTAATGTAAATTGTTCCTATTTTAAAATAATACCGTCATAAGATAAACGACAAGAACAAATTTAAACAACCCATTCACAAAAACGGCAGATCATGCAAAGAATTCTAACTTTAATAGTTTTGTTTACCACTATTCTTATTTCAAGTTTGTCTGGACAAGAAGTAAAGAGTAAAACCCATCGTCGCCACGTCGAAAAAGGAGATCATTTACTAAATCTAGGAGTATCTTTTTTACCTAATCCAAGCGATTTTGCGCTTGATTTATTTACGGGAGGAACGGGATCGGGGAATCCTTCTCCGGCTATTAATTTGCATTATGAGTATAGTCTTACAAATAATCTTAGCTTGGGAGGATTATTCGGTTATTATCGCGTAGATGCTCAACAGGATTTAAGTCTGGACGCTGTAGCAGATTTACTGGATGATCCAGAATGTGCGATTCGATGTTTGACTCCCTTTGTTGGTGATTGTAACTGCGAGGCTCCTACTATTAAAGAAAAAGTAAATGTTTATACCATTGCAGGAAAGTTAGTTTATCACCAGCAGTTGGCGATTATTCCAGAATTGGATTTTTACACCTCGATCACGGCAGGTTATAGTTTTAATCGGCGTAAAACGATTATCGAAAGACTGGGAGATGTCGCCTTGGATGAGTTGACGACTTCTGGGGTGAACGTTCCAACCTTTATCTATTATATTTCCGTGGGAGGCCGTTATTTTCTGAACGAAAACTGGGCGATCTTTGGCGAAGGTGGATTCAGTAATGTGCATTTGGTACAGGCGGGGGTGACGTATCGGTTTTGAAGAAGGCTATTGGCGGTTAGCTTTTAGCCATTGGTTTCTCTTTAACGTTAAAAATCCCCACATCATAACATGATGCGGGGATTTTAATGTTTTCTAAACGCGTATATTCACGTTAAAGAGAAGCCAATAGCCAACCGGCTAATAGCCAATAGCTTTAATAACGGTAGTATTCCGGCTTAAACGGTCCTTCTGGTTTCACGCCGATATAATCCGCCTGATCTTTAGACAATTCTTCCAGTTCTACGCCGATCTTGGATAAGTGCAGACGCGCTACTTTCTCATCCAGATGCTTCGGCAGCATGTAAACTTTATTTTCGTACTTGTCGCTGTTTTCCCAAAGCTCCAACTGTGCCAGCGACTGATTGGTAAAAGAATTAGACATTACGAAAGAAGGGTGACCAGTTGCACAACCAAGATTTACCAAACGACCTTCTGCCAGGATGATGATATCTTTACCATCAATGGTATATTTATCAACCTGTGGCTTGATTTCTACTTTGCTGTCACCGTGCGTCTTGTTTAACCATGCCATATCGATTTCGTTGTCGAAGTGACCGATATTACAAACGATGGTTTTGTCCTTCATCATTCCGAAATATTTTCCGTTGATGATGTCTTTATTACCCGTAGCGGTAACGACGATGCTGGCCTCTTTCAGGGCCGTTTCCATCTTCTTTACAGCGAATCCGTCCATAGCAGCTTGTAGCGCACAAATTGGATCAATTTCCGTCACAATTACTCTCGCTCCGGCACCCGCCAAAGAAGCCGCAGAACCTTTACCTACGTCACCGTAACCAGCTACAACCGCTACTTTACCAGCAATCATCGTATCCGTGGCACGACGAATCGCATCTACACAAGATTCTTTACAACCGTATTTATTATCAAATTTAGATTTAGTAACCGAATCGTTTACATTGATCGCAGGAAGCACTAATGTACCGTTTCTTTCTCTTTCGTAGAGACGGTGTACACCGGTAGTGGTCTCTTCGCTCAATCCTTTGATGCCTTCCACTAATTCCGGATATTCGTCAAAAACCATGTTGGTCAGATCACCACCATCGTCCAGAATCATATTTAGTGGTTTGCCTCCTTCAAAAGCCTTTAGTGTCTGCTCAATACACCAGTTGAATTCTTCTTCCGTCATACCTTTCCAGGCGTAAACCGGAATACCCGCAGCTGCGATGGCAGCGGCAGCGTGATCCTGCGTAGAGAATACGTTACAGGAAGACCAGGTAACTTCAGCGCCCATGGCTACGAGGGTTTCGATGAGTACCGCCGTCTGGATGGTCATGTGTAAACAACCCGCGATTCTGGCGCCTTTTAGAGGTTTAGAGTCACCATATTGCTCACGCAATGCCATTAATCCGGGCATTTCTGCTTCCGCAAGGTCCATTTCTTTACGACCCCAATCGGCCAGGGAGATGTCCTTTACTTTATAACGGACACTGGATTCTACATTTTGCATATTTAAAATATTTATATGATTTGATGAATTTTTTATAAAAAGAAAGGCAAAAGTACGCAATTTCAAAGAAATGGAATGATTTGGAGTCTCTCTTTATTGTAATAATTGGGTATATGTCAAAGCGGCGGAATTCACTTGATTGACAATAAACAATAAAACGGTCTGAACCATTTTAAAATGATTCAGACCGTCTTTGAAGAATTATCGTATTTTAAAAAATCTGTTATTAATCGCTACCGCCCGTCTTCCACCACAAACCGCTTCCCGATCCTTTTCTTATCCTTCGCTTTGATGGTCATATAATACAGCCCGTTCCTGGCGTTGGGTAATTCGAGTCGTTCGTACTCACCGAATCCTTCCGTTTGATAGTCGGTAATAATTTGTCCGAAGGCATCATAAACCTGAATGGTTCCGGCCAGGCCTGCCAGTCTGGGTAGATGAATACGGATATGATCTTGTGCGGGATTGGGAAAAAGCGTGATGGCTTTGGCCGGATCAACCGAATCATCGTGTCCAGATAAAGAATTTTGAATGTATTCCACTACAATCTCTTCACAAATCGTCCCATTGATGGAAACGGTATAGGTGCCTGCGGGCAGATCATCTACAATCAACTGGATTCTCGGAACGACCCTTCTAATCATCGATGCTCCGGCCTCGTTGGTGATATCAATTTCTGCTAATTGGCGATCCTTCATCAGTACATCAATGATGTCTTCGTAAGCTTCGATCGTAACCTCCGAACAAATATCATTGCCCGCATCGGGTGCGGGATCAAGGTAAATTTCTTCGCAGGGATTGCTGTTGATTTTAATTAAATATTCTCCTTCTGGTAAATCTGCGTTTAGATTGTTAGACTGGTAATCATTGTTGGCAACTACCGCCCAGTCGTCTAATAAATCGTGGATTTTAATTCCGGCGTTTTCTTCGTTATCCATGACTACCGCAATTTGTCCGGCACCGTATGTGATGGTTGCGCCGTGGCACTCCATCTTGTCCTCGGTTGGAGGAACGGTAGAGACACCTGATAACTGAATAGGTTCGCAACCTTCACTGTTAATTTTAATCAGATATTCACCTTCTGGTAAATTGACTTCAAGGCGATCTGAACTGTAATTATTATTCCCAACTATCACCCAGCCGTTGAGTAGATCATGGATTTTGATTCCGGCATTTTGTCCATCATTCATTATAACAGAAATTTTGCCTTCACCGTAATGGATGGTCGCACCCTGACACGCCAGCGTATTTGCGGGACGATCTTCTTCGGATTCACCATTGATAGAAATTTGTTGACATATTTCTCCCGCAATTGTTATTTCGTAGTCTCCCGGATTTAAGGTTAACTCTTCGGACGCCGTCAGATTTTGATTATTAAAATAGATCGTATTGTCAGCTAAATCTATAATCTGAATGAGTATGTTTTCACTATTATTATTGCTAATAAAAACCACATCTTCGTTCTGAGTAATAGTCGTGTTGTCACAAGGATCCGGTTCGTTAATCTGAACGGATAAAGTACGGTTGCAAGCTTCTCCGTTATTTTCTACCCTTACAGAAAAATCAAAACTTCCAAATGGTAAACGAACGGTTTCTGAAACGCCACAATCTCCTTCACAAACTGTGTTGACGACCGGTGGTGCGCTGGGGTCGTCGTTGTCAATGTAAGAAATTCGACTCGGTGCTATATCATTGGTAATAACTACATTCGTAACATCCTGAACCTGCAATCTCAAATTAGAACAAGGAGTGGTGGCTGATTGTAAAGGAATAACTACGGGAATCGGCGATACCCGAATTCTGTCAGCATTATTGTTCACCAATAATTCCTGGGTATTCTTCCAGTCATCGTTAATTTTTCCATTCAGATAAATAGCAGGTTGTGAAAAATCAATGCCTGTTCCGTCGGGTAAATTTAAGGAGGTCAGGTCCAGTGTATTTGTCATGTTTTGGATAGCGTCAATATTACGATGGTCATTCACCACATTTACGTAGGCACCGTCTTCCAGTTCGTTGATGTTGATCGCCGTCCAGGCGACCAGATGCGTCGGCGGGCCATTTTCCTGATCCCCAAAAGTATAGGTATAAGTGCCACCATCTTCTTCCAAACCGTATTGTTCAATAAAATATTTATCACCCAGGATTTCTTTCAGTCTTTTGACCGCGTACCAGGATTCCTTTTTGCCCGATGGATTTGGCTCGATATCTTTTAATTCGTCCAGCGAAATATCTCCGGACTGTGCGCGATCTGTATCGATCAGTCCATTGGAGAAATAAAGTGGATTGGCCCAGTCGTCCAGCAATCCGTAGAGCATCGCTTTGTTGACACCCCAACGATTCATAATCAAAGTAGATCGAACGATATACGCCGCCTGAGCGGTACGACCGACAATCTGCTGACTGATTCGATCCGTAAAATCTTCCTCGTTATAATCGTATTTTCGTCCGTCCATACTGATGGCAACCACTTCGTCGTAATTGGCTATTTCATCGCAACCACCCCATTCGTTAACTTTTCCATCAGCACAAGGAAAATATAATCGGGGCTCATAATCTGAGTTCCAGCCGTATTCGGTGGCGTTTACTTTTTGCGAACCTACAGGCATATTGTTATTAACCCATTCGGAAAGATTCTTATAGGCCATAAATCCGTTATTCGTTCTCTCCGGATGGTTGATTAATGTGTTTGCATCAATATCGCAATAATCTGTAAAACTATAGTTATGAACGCCGACGCCTTCGGTCATTGCGTTTCGCAACGGACCCAGATCGACCAGCGAATTTCCTTCGTCACCAATCATCGTTCCCGCGTAATCCAGCAAAGTACCATTGTAAAAATCAGAACCGATACTGGCGTGACCCTGAAAAGCAGCGCTTGCTAATTTGATTCTGAAATCACTGGGATGATCATAATAATCAACAAAAGCATCGTACATTCCTTTGATGTACGCCCGGAATCCTTCGACGCCTAAATCAGTTCCCCAGGGTTCGTTCCCCAGTTCGAGGACCGTTACCACTGGCTTTGGTGCAAAATCTCCGTTGGCGTTTTTAGGATCATAGACTTTTAGAAAAGCGGTGGCCCAGTCTTTACCTTCTGCGGCTACTTCTGCGACGACCCGATTCATATTCGGAGAAGAATCTGTGTGTGCTTCTTCTGAAAGTTCTTCCAGCGTCCACCACTTATCCGGGAACACTTTTCCATGAGATATTTCTACGGCTACCTGTATCTCAAAACCCGCTTCGAATAAAGGGAATATTCTTACATAATTTTGCGTAAGATTGGTAGAGCGGTCATCTACGTTGATTAATTCATCGAAGCTGAGCGAACCCAAATCTTCGGCGTCCCTCGGAGTTGTATTGTTATCATAGTCTTTGTTCTGACTGTAAAAAAAGCGAATAATCGGACTGGTGGCCATTACGTCGGCCAGTAAAATGGAGTCTTGATTATAGGAGTAACTGGAAATGGATCCAAAGAACCGTTCAATATCAAAACCGGCATTGACACCAAGGATTTGATTAATGGTGTTGGAGGTTCGTGCGAGGTCGGAAGTACCAGTAATGGGTTGACAAACCTGACCTGAGATGGGGGAAACACATGGGCTTCCTATGATGCACAGGATGAGCCAGATGAAAGAGTGTTTCATGACTAAACTTTTTAAAGAAATTAAAAATGGTTGTAGTAGTGTGGGGGAAAGGTTAGGTTGGTGTGTTCAATGAGAAGATCGAATTCCTTCGACGAAGAGGGGGGAAAAATAAGAAGGGGGCGTTTTTTGATATTGAACTTTATACGTTCATTCCAGTATTTTTTAGTTTGCAATAAGCGGACCAGTTTTTTGTGGAGACTTATTTGAACAAAATCAGCAAAGATTAAAAATTAGGAGCTGACAGCACTTCTGAAAAAGGGAACTCACACCGCTATACTTCTGTTGAACTTTTGAAGTTATTTAATTCAAGTCCCTAAGGAATGTTAAATAAATAAAGTACGATTCTATACTTCCTCTTTTTGCCTCACTCTGCATCAACAAAATGGTCATTATACACAGCATAACTCCCATTTTGCTTCTTTGATTGATGCAAAAATAGTTCGCCTAGAATCTG
>CAKZUV010000394.1 GCA_937921555.1 uncultured Saprospiraceae bacterium | reverse complement strand
GAACCCGAATTCTGGGGTTACGTCCGGGGCAAAATGGCGTACCTGCCGGTCACGATGCTGGAGAAACAACGGTCACTTGGCTTTATGACTTGTGTGGCGGTGCCGGAAGGGTGAGTTGGTGAGTTGGTGAGTTGGTGAGTTAAGTTAAAAAAACCTGGAAAAAGGTGGTGCTTTTTCCAGGTTTTTTTTCCCGTTTTTGATTAATATTTTTTCAGATTATAAATTAGACTTAATTCCATAATGTTTTGTAGAGGTACCAAATAGATATTTTTGATCAGATTGAGGCTCTTTTTAGAGTGCATAGCCTAGCTATGGGCGATAAAAAAGCCGAAAAGATGGACAAAAAGATCATTTGGGGACATACAAATTATTTTGGAATAAAGTCTATTACCTAATAATACAGTTCAAATTCTACCCGGCGATTTTTCTGTCGTCCTGCCGGAGTCGAGTTATCCGCAATGGGTTTGGCTTCTCCGAACCCTTGCGAAGACATCCGACCCTTGTCCACGCCCCTGGAAGCCAGAAGATTCAGACAGGCGGCGGCTCTGTTTTTAGAGAGTGTCAGATTATCGCCTTCCTGCCCCAATGAGTCTGTGTGACCGCTAATTCTGAGTTTGGCGTCAGGATATTTTTTCATCAAATCAGCGATTTTTATAACCAGTCCTTTGGAATATTCGGTCAGGTTTGCGCTGGCAGGGAGGAAAACTACACTACTGATCGCGTCTGAAATCACCTTCTTTTCCGCTACGGTCATTTCTACTTCCGGACAACCATTTTTCGCTGCCGGGCCGGCGCGTTCGGGACATTTATCTTCGGTATCCGGTACCCCGTCTCCATCTTTATCCGCTATTTTTACGGGACAACCATTATTATCGACGGATCCTTTCTCCTGTGGACATTTATCTTCTGTATCATACACACCGTCTTTATCGGTATCCGCCGGACAACCTGCATTCGCTGCGATTCCGACCAGATCGGGACAACGATCTTCGGAATCATAGACACCATCCTGATCGGTATCGGCGGGACAACCTTTATTTTCTTTTATACCAGCTACTTTCGGACATTTATCAATTCCGTCGGGAACTCCGTCGAGATCTTCGTCCAGCGGGCAACCGTTGTTTTCAGCCGGACCACGTTGCTGAGGACACTCATCTACATCGTTGGCAATTCCGTCCTTGTCAAAATCCGGAGGACAACCATTTTCGGTTCCCGCTACGTCCGGACAAAGATCATCTTCGCCCACAAAACCATCGCCATCGATGTCTTTTCCAATTAATTCCGGACAACCTTTGTTCTTTTTACTTCCCACCGTAGACGGACACCGGTCATAATAGTCATCAATACCATCACTGTCCCGGTCTCCCGGACATCCGTTGGAATCGGCCAGTCCCGGCTGCATTGGACAGGTATCCAGGGTATTAGGAATTCCGTCACCGTCGCTGTCTCCAAGGTCCGTGGTACTATCGGCCACTGCCGCTATCGGATTTTCCGTAAGGTCCGAATCATTGGTACGATATCCGAAATAATAAAATAGCCAGCCGAAGAAAATAATTACCAGAAGAGCGATAAAAAAGTCGTTACGATCTTTTTTGTTTTTGAAGTTAAAAGGGGAATTGTTCATTATGTAAGTTGGTTATGAATGTTTTCTCAGAAGGTAGTAGCGTCAGGAAATTTCAGTACAAAAACGGGAATTGCACCTATTTTGTTGAGTCAAAATGTCGCAAAGACATAAATATACTTCTTTGAGACGCGGCATTTCCTGGAATGTCACAATAATTACAGATTCTCCTGGATAGAATTTTCTATTGTTAGCCGACGGTGATTTGGAACCGGTTTCAGGTTAAAACCGGCTTTCTTCAGTTTTCTCAAAATTCCCTTTTTACCACCGAGATGGCCCGCTCCCACGGCGGAGAACAGCGTCTGTTCCGCTGCCAGCAAACTGATTCGCCGGGCCATGATTTCGTTGCGATCATAAATCATCATTTTACGTAATTTCCCGGCGCTTTTTTTAGCCGACTTCAGAATTTTAGCTAAATTTCCATCCTGATAGAGTACGGATAATTTTATCAGATTTTTTCTGAACCGGGACACATTTTTCACCATCGACCAAAGAGCGGCCGCCTGATAATCCAGTGGAATTTTCTCCATCAGTTCGATCTGTTCTTCTACCGCTTCAATTCCCAGTAGAATCCGATTATTATTTTCGGCAAATTCCCATAAAAACTGATCGAGCGAAACCGGCTGATCGTTGTTAAGCAGGCTGCTCGTTACCAGATTGGTCAGCATCATCGGTTTGGCATTTTCGAAGTGCTTAATGGGCAAACCGGTATATTTCTGAAAAAAACGGGCAATTTTGGCGTACTTTTTCGGACTGTAAAAATCTGATAAATACTGGCCTTCCGGCAGATCCATGGATTGTTCGCTCAGTAAAAATTTGGCCTGATTCAGATTAATTTCGGTGGCGAATGCATCGCAGGAAAGTATTTTTTCACAGACCAGTTCCTGATAATCAAAGGCACGGATATCTCTCACGTGCATGGTACCAAAAAGATAGGAGGTGCCCGGCAAACCAGGTTTGTCGATTTGCCAGAGTAACTGAGGTTGCTTCTTTTTGGAGGTGACCATGTTTTTTTAAAAATTAATTTTGGGTAAAAAAAATCACGTGACGAGCATGTACGTCACGTGAAAAGTGTATTTTTTTATAGTCCTGTTTAACCGCAGGAATAAATTATGCGGGTTGATAATTAAAAGGAAGAATACGGGAATCCTTTACCGTTGATAAAGTCATCAGCGTTTTCAGGCGTTCGATCTCCTCAATTTGGGAAAGCGTTTTGAATAACAATTTTTCGTAGGTAGGAATGTCCTTACAAACGATCTTAATCAAAAAGTCCGCTTCTCCGGTAATAATATAGCATTCTGTAATTTCGTCAATTGACTTAATTTTATCCAGAAAGTGATTCAAAGCACCTTCTTTTTGCCAGGCCAGAGAAACGAGTACAAATGTTTTTACATTTAAGCCAATGCTCTGTTGATTGACCACCGCGTGATAAGATTCAATGATCCCGGATTGTTCCAGTTTTTTCACTCTCTCCAGGGTCGGAGCCGGTGATAATCCAATTTGCTTGGATAAGTCCAGATTGGTAATCTTGCTATGTTCCTGCAAAATTTTTAAAATCTGTAAATCAATCTTATCCAGTTTATTGTCCATACCGGTGTTACTGTTATCCATATTTATCTAATTTCTTGTTTAATAATAATCCGGTGCAATTTATTTACAAAAAAAATAAAATACAAGCAATCGACTAAAAAACCTATTAATTATTTGTTAATAATTATTTTTTCAAGCA
>CAKZUV010000393.1 GCA_937921555.1 uncultured Saprospiraceae bacterium | reverse complement strand
ATCTGTGGCTAAAAGAATTTAAGCTATACTTCGTAAAAAAGCCTCGCCATAGCTAGGCTATGTCTACGTTTTTTAACTCGTCTAGCTTAAATTCTTCCTAGCCAAGATGACGGACTTATTAATTGGTCGTTACTAAGTCTGATAAACCCTAAAACACAACATTTCCTATTCGCTGAAATTGGGTATCATTTCTCTGAACGTCATACTAATCCTTCCTGAACCGCCAACCACCTTCGGTAGTCCGTGCTGCCAGTCCGCTTGTATATCATTGGGCATATAAAACAGAGAACCTGGCGGTAAGATATAATGGTACATCTCCGTAGGATTTGCCTTTCTGCGCATCTGCATAATCCGGTGATCGCCAAGGCTGACAATCGCTATTCCTGTATGCGGAACGAGCATTTTGATTGTGTCGCCATGAAAACCCATTTTTGAATGGCCATCCTCGTAATAGTTCAGCAGACAATTGTTGGGACGAAAGCCTAGTTCCTGCTCGAGTAATCCGGCGATATGTTCCATCTGATCACTCATCGGCTCGAAGTCATAAGCCTGCTCTGAGTAATTATAAGGTTCTCCGAAACAGGCAGTCTTCCTTGCTTTCATATTGGTGTCCCATGCGGTGTTTTCGATTAATTCAGCAAAAATATTTTGTGAATGATCAATGAAATTCCGGATAAATACAATTTTGCTCGTGATGTTTTTCATGATGCTTGGTTTGTGAAAATTTGTTTGAACATGTTTCTAACATTCTAAGCAACATATTTAGTTCCGGATAGTGAACATATATTACTAAAAAGCAGGTTACTGAATTTTTTAATAATAAAAATAAAAACCGTGGAACTTAATTTTCAAGAAAATTGTCTTGGTTGTGCAAATAAATAATTTTAAAAAAATAACATCATGAATACCTTGATCAGAGGTCCGGGAGAAAGTACTACCGCCAAAATTGTATCCGTACAGTTTCAGGCATAGTAAACATGAATTTTTTCATTAACACCGACGACGTAATGGAATCTGACTTCCAACAGGAAGCCATTACCAGGTATTCAGGTAGAACTTTAGACGAGCTGGATTCGGTGAGCATCCTCTGGTCGAAAGGTATTCGCTTTTCGGAAAAGAAAGGCAGAGCAAGAAACGATTCTCCGGTTCCCTATTTAAGGAAAAAGGAGGAAGTACCTGCTTCGCTGAGGTTTGTGGTCCTGACGGATCAGGCCCGTTTGGGTAATAAGACGTGGGGTAGAATTCACTTTTTGGTCAATCACCTGGGTTATGAATTACTCGACGAGCGGAAAGGTTAATGAGTTTAGGCAGGTGGCAAAAGTCACCTGCCTTTTTTTTGAAAAAGGATTTACTAAATTTAATTGGAAATAATCTTTGATTCAAAATAAGTTTGGAAAAACCTCAGACTATGGTAAATCGTCATTTTATCTTACAATCGTGATCTAGTTCTTATTAAATCCGGCGGCGTCCAGAATTGTCTCTTTATTGACGGTTTCAGGAGCCTTGATTTTGAGTACTAGAACATCATCAGGTACCGTTTCGTGAATGGTAAATTGAGAACCATGAGGCTGCCATGTAAACTTCTTAACACCAGTCAGTTTATCAAATCCCTTGAGGTTATTATTTTTATTCCACTCAAACCTGTATTCACTAGAAACATAAATATCTGTATCAAATTCAAAAATGGCTACCTGAGATAAATCATTGGATTTAACTAGAACGACTGTCCGCAAATTTTCAAATTTACTTCGAACAGATATCACTCTATCATTCCAAATTTGTAAAACTTTTTCACCAACTTCATTGGGATCATGATTTACGTCGACCGTATCACCGTAGGAGTAAACCAGAGAATTTCTTCCTGAGATTAGTGGTAATTGATTTAATGTTTTAAAATTTTTCTTGCCGCTTTTAACAGTTTTTGCTCCCCAAGCCGTATTGCCGAGGACTACATCATCCAATCCAATATTAGAAGGTCGCCAATCTGCACCTATACTATCTGCAAATATTCTTTCCCACTCAGGTCCTTCAATAGAAGCAATACCTTTAGTGGCTAAAATAAACACTATTTCTCTTCCGACATTTAGATAAAAATCTTTTGGAAATTTGTTAAGTTTATAAGGCGCAATAATTTTGTCTGCGGTTCTTAATTTAGGCCGTTTTTTCTTTGCCATTTTAGTCTTTAATTATGTTGATGCTTCGGTTCTCTTAGAATCATCGTTGAACTAATTGATTCTGTGATAAATGGCAAAAGTTTGAGACAAACAGCCTTTATCATTGTCACAGGAACGGAATTCCCCGCTTGCTTACGAATTTGCCCATCTGATACCACGACCTTATACCAATCTGGAAAACCCTGTAATCTAAGCATTTCTCGAGGCGTTAGTCTTCTTTTGCCATCAACTAAAAGGTAACTATAAGAAGCTCCAGCTCTTAAAGCGCAGGAATATGGGTAAGAAGTAACATTTCCCGATTTATTCTCATGCCAAATTCCAGGTGACCAATGAGATATGTGTGCTTTAGCTCTCTTTTCTCGAATGTAATCAGAAGCAATAAATTTTGGATTAATGGTATCTTCAGGCTCAAGAATTTCGGTTAACGGCTTATATTTTTCAATTTTTCTTGGAAAAGTAAACATAATAGGATCACGATGACCAACAATTACAACTCGTTCTCTTTTTTGAGGAAGTCCGTAATCTAACGCATTAAGAACCTTAATATGAACATCGTAATCTAATTCTTCTAAAGTAGCCAGTATTGTTTTCAGTGTTCTGCCTTTATCATGCCCAGCCAATTGTTTCACATTTTCTAATATAATTGGACTTTTGACAAATCCTGTTGCATAGATGTAGATTACATCAAGTTTCATGACTTGCTTTATTGCTGTTATTTATAATTTATAATCACTTCTTTTTCTGTCTTTTCCTCTTTTTCTTCTTTTTTAAGACAGGATATTTCTTTCTTTTAGGTTGGGTATCCCCTAACTGTCTGCCTTTTCCTTTTATTTGGACTTTTGGCAAAAAGGGGGTTTGATCAAACCCCCAAATAATTCCTGTTAGCTGTGACTGAACCTGTGAGGGGGTCACTTTCATATCATATTTAACCCTGTTCTTATAATTCTTATCATACTGTTGCCATTTCAAACAATCATGTTTTGCTTCCTCTTTTCCAACATAAAGCAGCCAATATGCCAGGCTTACTACCTCCATCCAATTTTCCAAATGCTCTTCATCTGGCGTTTGATATTTGTCTAAGAGCAATCTTTGTTTTCCAAACCGAAAAAAATGTTCAATATCATAACGATTTCGGTAAGACCAATAGATTTGCTCTCCACTTAACTCCATTCGTCTTTTGCCCCATACACAAAGCCACATACTTTTTTTAAATAACGGTTCTTCTGTTTGGGCATCTAGCAGACGGATTTTTACCAAACGAAAAGGCTTATCCTTCATCGATTTTCCTCGCTTGGTACGAACCATCATATCCTCCCAAATCTCCATCCTTACAATACACTTCTTACCATTGCCTAGCTTGATTCCAAAACTTATCTGCACATCTGCATCTAAATCCCACCCATCTACTTCCTTTAATTTATAGCCCTGTCCATAAACGCTATTGGCTCCTCGATTATCTTTATTCTCTATTCGCCGTTTGTCTATCTGTTGGACACTCAGCATTTTCCACACATTTCTATTAGGGGGCATCCGAATAATATTCACCAAATTATCCTGACCATAGGTATCTACTACATATTCGGGAGAACAATAACTACTATCTAAAGCATTCACTGTCAGTGAATTATGTAACGGCAATGCCTTGTTTGCCATTAAGTCATTTACTTGTCTTGCCGTAAAGGTATTCTTATTCGCCTCATAAGGTACCAAGCGCATACTTAAAGGAGGATTCCACGCTGGTTCACTAATCCCATACATCGGACGACGAGCCGATAAGCCAACTGTACTTAATTCGTAACCGACTTCTACTGGCCGATTACCCTTTATTTGGTTATTGGCTTTATACACTGCTCGACGTTCAGGCAAACTCGGTGAATAAGGGCGAAACAAAGAACTAATATCGGTATTCAGTAAATAGAAATCTTCAAAGGGCTTTGAAAAATGATCCACCTTCATAGGCAAATTTTTTTTCTACTTCCACACGGCTTAATTTAACCGGTTCTCCCTTTTGATGTTCCTCTTTACTTTTTTCTTTACCCACCTTTTTATCTAAACCATCTACCGTTTTATTAATACTACTATATTGATAATGGTAACAGGGATTTAAACTCACCTGTACTACTGACTTTGAATAATTTTGACTAGCTAAGCCCATTACTAAATTCACTAATGCTTTGCTATTGTGAGTTACTATTTGTAATATTGACTTGCAGAACTGTTCTACCATAGTATTTGAATTTGTTGTGATCTTCAAATCTCGGTAACAGTTCTGTCTTTTCAAAACTTATCCACTAATTTTACTAAACTTAGATTTTTGATCCTTAACTCAACCAAAAAATTTAAGCCTGTCAAAAGTCCAGAAAGGTACAATGGTAAAAAGAATGTTGACGATGACTTAAGTTAAGATTTTTGTTTTTGAAGGACTCGCTTTCTAATTCTGCTTAGGCTCTCAGGACTAACCTCTAAGAAATTGGCAATGTATTTTTGCGGAACTCTTTGAAAAAGATCGATTCGTTTATCTAAAAGCTTATTAAAGCGTTCTTCTGGCTTATCTGAAGAGAGTGACATAGCTATCTCTGTAGCTCTTTGAGCCACGTTTTCTGCCATCACTCTTCCAAATGTTTCATATTTAGAACACTCGGCATAAAGTTTAAAAAGATTGTCTTTTCTGATTAAAAAAACAATAGTAGGTTCCATAGCCTGCAAGTTCATTATAGCTTTTGTTGAATAGTTAAAGCTTTGAAAGTCAGTTACCCAAGATTGTTCTAATGATATGTCGCAAGTTCTTTCTACACCATCTTTAATATGAAAATGCCTAATCGAACCTTCAGCTACAAACGCAATGAAATCACAGACTGTACCATCTTGAAGTAACAATTCTTTTTTGCTCAATTGGTGCTGCTCAAAATGGCTGTCTATTAACTTAAGCTCCGCCTCCGTAAGAGTTACAACTGAGCTACAATATTTTTTTAATTCATCAAACATCTATTCTTTTTTTATTCCTGAAAACAACAAAATGCGGTCACTCCCTTTTTTTCTCCCAGGCATGCACCAGCATTACGACCTGATTATAGCTGGCATATCCATCTGACACTCCTTGTGACTTGAGATAAGCATCATACGTAGCAATTCTAAAACCAGATGGAATAAAATCCGGATAAGCAGCGCTGTTTGCTTCGATGGATCGTATATCCGTCTTTAGTCCTTCGGGTAAAGTATCGTAAAATTCAGCAAATTTTTCGGGATCTGTCCGCCGGAGACTATAATATAAGTATTGCCAGTAATTAAATAATCCGGCATATCGGATAAACGGATGATTGCTGTCTTTGCAGGTTAGATACGCCAGAAAATTGCAGGTCCCTTCGTCTCCAAATCCGTAGGCGTGGGCCAACTCGTGGGCGGTCACGTACGGCTGGTCGATGGGGTGAACGGCGGGATCAACGTTGCATTCACCGGTAAACGGATTGTAAAAACCAATCGCTCCGAATCCCCATAAAATACCTTTTGGGTAACCGGTTCTGATGGTAGGGAATCCAGTGGACGGGTATCCCAGTTCCAGTAATTTATTCTCCAATCCCTGGCGGAGATGTGCCACCATATTTTCCGGGAGAGCAGCTTCGGTAAACGAGGCGTCTGATTTAGCAGCCGGGGTATTTGAACGCAATTTGACCAGGTCGGTCTTACGGGTATTGAGTTCTCTGATGACCGCATTTAATTTCAGGGGTTGCGGGTCAATTTTAATCTGAGTTGCCAGGGGAACTCTTCCGTAGTTAAATCCCCACAAAAATAAAAAGAGGAATATGATCCACCCGGTCAGTGATAGTAAGGTAAAAATGGCTTGTCCCGATTTCCCTGAAAAGGACCGATCCGAGCGTTTCCATTTTCTGATTCCCCGGTAGACCACCACCAGTAATCCAGCAACCATCAGATACAGGGCGGAAAATGGTAACATCCAGTGAATGCTGTCCAGCACCACTCTGATTAATTGAAATAGCCCCCGGCTGTAAAATGTTTCCAGTAATTGCGGAGAGAAACTCAGCAAAAAGCGAAGCAGGATCGCCAGTGTTCCCAAACCAATTCCCCAAAATCTTTTGTCAAATTTCATTATAAAATGGCTTTACCAGTTTTTTGACAAAAATACGTTAATATTCGCGGGGCTATCCTGCCCGCTAAAAAGTTTATCAGGGAATAAGCCGTATTTTTTCTACTTTTACTAAAAACACTATGGAAGTCTTCGCAAAAATTATCATTGGCATTATCGCGCTGGAACACCTGTACATTCTTTACATGGAGATGTTCGCGTGGGAAACAAAAGGCCGGAAAGTTTTCAAGGACGCCCTGCCCGACGACTTGTTTGGGCCGACCAAAGTCATGGCGGCCAACCAGGGTTTATACAATGGATTTTTAGCGGCGGGATTGATTTGGTCACTGACGATTGGTGATCCGGTCTGGGCAAAAAAGGTGGCGTTGTTTTTTCTGATCTGCGTAGCGGTGGCGGGTACGTACGGAGCGGCAACGGCGAGCCGGAAGATATTTTTTGTGCAGGCGATGCCGGCGTTGGCGGGGATTTTCGTTTTGTGGTTGTTTTAAATTTCAAACATAAAAATCCTGAGAGCACAGGCGTGAAATCAATATCGAATATTCAATATTCGATATTGATTTTACGTCTGTGCTCTCAGGATTTTTATGTTTGAAATTTAAAACAACCACAAAACGAAAATCCCCGCCAATGCCGGCATCGCCTGCACAAAAAATATCTTCCGGCTCGCCGTTGCCGCTCCGTACGTACCCGCCACCGCCACGCAGATCAGAAAAAACAACGCCACCTTTTTTGCCCAGACCGGATCACCAATCGTCAGTGACCAGATCAATCCCGCGGCTAAAAATCCGTTATATAAACCCTGATTGGCCGCCATCACTTTGGTGGGACCAAACAAGTCGTCGGGCAGGGCGCCCTTGAAAACTTTCCGGCCTTTCGTCTCCCACGCGAACATCTCCATGTAAAGAATGTACAGGTGTTCCAGTGCGATAATGCCAATGATAATTTTTGCGAAGACTTCCATTGTGTTTTTAGTAAAAGTAGAAAAAATACGGCTTATTCCCTGATAAACTTTTTAGCGGGCAGGATAGCCCCGCGAATATTAACGTATTTTTGTCAAAAA
>CAKZUV010000392.1 GCA_937921555.1 uncultured Saprospiraceae bacterium | reverse complement strand
CTCATCATGAAAGGTCCCCCAAGTTTGTAAATATCATCCATTTTATAATAATAATTGTATAGGAAAGCTTTAAAAACATGTCTTAGATTATTTTTAGGTACATTTCCATGTTCGTTTCGTATAGAGCAGAGAAAATGTATTTTGCAATATTATTTATAGTGGGCAAATTTAATATTGTGAACCTGTCGTTTTATCTCCCGACTTATCTTTGTTTGTGAGAGATTCTTTGTTAACATCTTTTCTTTATCAAGCGCTAGGAGCTAGCCGAGAGTTCGTGTTAGGCCAGTAACGCACCCAATATTTGCATATTATGTTTCTCCTTTAATTGCAAGGGTCACATGAGTTACAAAATTTGCCAATTTTTCGTACTTTTTGGCAAACAAGTGTGCAAATATGCAGACATCGGTGTAACTTTATTTGCTAATCTGAACGCATACACACATGGCAGAAAAATGGCTAAACGACTTAATTTTTGGCCAATAATACCGTTTTGAGATGCCAATTTGTAGGCAGTGGGGACTTTGCTTTTTGCTCAAGTGTACGGGACCTTAAGAAAACATTCCTCCTTTTTTGTACCCTGTGGAGACTATCGTTATTATCTTCTATATTTGCGCCTTGCTTAACTTCTACAATCAAATAAAATGAAATTCGGAACAAAAGCCATTCACGCAGGGGTCGAACCTGATCCGGCAACGGGGGCAATCATGACACCAGTTTACCAGACATCGACTTACGTACAGGCAGCGCCGGGCGATCACAAGGGGTACGAGTATGGGCGTACCAAAAATCCTACCCGGACGGCCCTCGAAAAAAGTCTGGCCGCCCTCGAAAACGGGAAGTATGGTATCTGCTTTTCGAGTGGTCTGGCGGCGATGGATGCCGTTATGAAAATCCTGAAACCAGGTGACGAAATATTATCTACCAACGATTTATACGGTGGTTCTTACCGGCTGATTACCAAAGTGTACGAACCATTTGGACTGAAAGGGAAATTTGTAGATATGCAGAATGCTGCTTCGGTTGAAAAGCAGATCACAAAAAATACCAAACTTATCTGGCTGGAAACACCGACCAACCCCATGTTGAGTATCGTCGATATCAAAAAAATCTGCCAGATTGCCAAAAGGAAAAAAGTGATGGTTTGCGTGGACAATACTTTCGCCTCTCCTTATTTACAAAATCCACTCGACCTGGGTGCAGATATGGTTTTACATTCTGCCACTAAATACATTGGTGGACACTCTGATGTGATTTTAGGGGCCGTTATTGTAAAAACCAAAAAGCTGGCGGATCAATTGTATTTTGTTCAGAATGCCGCGGGTGCCGTACCCGGACCGATGGATTGTTTTCTCACCCTGAGAGGTATCAAAACCTTGCATGTGCGGGTAGAACAGGCTTGCCGGAATGCCAAGCGGATTGCAAAATATCTGAATAAGCATCCAAAGGTAGGAAAGGTGTATTATCCCGGATTTAAAGATCATCCCAACCATGATGTGGCTACGGCACAGATGCGCAACTATGGTGCAATGGTTTCTTTTGATTTTGAAAAAGATGACTTTAAAACGGCTGCCAAAGTACTCAGAAATACAAAGATTTTTGCGTTGGCAGAATCACTGGGTGGGGTAGAATCGCTCATCGGACATCCGGCTACCATGACCCACGCTTCTATTCCTAAAAAGGAACGGATAAAAGTAGGCCTGACGGATTCCCTGATCCGGCTCAGTATCGGAATTGAAAATGTAGACGACCTGATCGATGATTTGGAACAGGCGTTTGAGAATATTTAAAAACTTGGATTAAATGAGTATTGCCGGATTAGAAGTTATGTTTTTGGAATTCTAATCCGGCAATTTACAATCCAGCCAATGGTCAGCTTTTTCCACTCCCTGGTTTTTTGTTCAACCTTTTTTCTTTCTCCAGTTCTTTTTCGGAAGGAGATTCCGTCTCCTGCAAGCTAGGTGAAAAAAGTAAATCTGTACTGGAATAAGTACCCCGGAAATTATTCGCCAGCGTGACTACTTGCAACAAGGCATCTTCGAATTGTGGCCGGGTCAGTTCGCGTAAGGGATGCGTATAAACGCTCATAACCAGTCCTTCAAAAAAGCAATATTTAGCATCCAGGGCAGAATGAAAATTGGCCAGTAGTAACTGATCCATTTCGCCGTTTTTTAACGAATCAATTTCCAGAAAAGGTGTGAAAATGCGCATTCGGTTATTAGATTCATCCGTCAGAATAAAGACCATTCGTTCCTGATAAATCATCTGCCAGTTGCCCGCCGCACCTTCCAGAATTTCAACTTTTTCTTTCAGAATACGTTCCATGATTTCGTTGGTCATTCCCCGCGCTTTTCCGGGTGTTTCCTGACTGTACAACGAAGGAAGTGTAAAAAGGAGAAGTATTAGCGGGATGATCGATTTCATAAAATTTACTTTTTGAGTATTAAAAAATGTTTACGGTATTGGTACTGGAAATTTTTAAACAACTTCAATAATTCGTTTGGAGTTTTTTTATTTCAACGCCATTCCTTATAAAACCCAGTAGGATCATTTTTAGTATAATTCTCCGATTATTTGTGGCACTGTATATGGATTAATAGATGGTCCACACTACTGGACATTTCTCCCATTTTCTACCTCCCTGCCTTCTAAAGGAGTAGCTCCAAACCCGCAAATGTCCAGTAGTGTGCAGATGGTCAGTAAATATCGGGTTTTTGCCAGAGACTACGATAATCCAGTACGTCGCCATTTTACCATTACTTAATTATTCTTCTATTTTTAAAACAATTATCGGAATAGCTCTGTTTTAAAAATTAGCAACTATTCGTAAATTATGATGGACGCAAAAAAAATATTGAAATCGGGTATGCTGGAACAATACGTTCTGGGATTGGTTTCTGAGGAAGAAACTGCCGAGATAGAGGTGTATATGGTCGCTTACCCAGAGGTGCACGAAAAGGTCCAGCGACTACGGTCTTGTATGGAACATTATACGGGACTTCATGATATCTCTTCCCCGAAAGAGGGAAAAAGCGGATTGACGAAGTGCGATGATTTGTCGGGTGAAGCCCGGATTCGTTGTCTTTCGGTAGAAACTAAATTTGGTCAGCCACAGCAAAAAGAACAGTTGGTTGAAATGCAAAACCATACGCGACTGCTCACCGCACTGGCCAGTATTGCGATTATTTTCTTCGCGGGATTATCTATTTATTTTTACCAGAAACAAGCCAGGAATGCAGCGGCACTGTCGAAAATAAATCAGTCGTTTTCAGAACTCGAAAAAAAATATCAACTGGCGATCTCAGAATCACGAAATCCTGCAATTGACAATCGGTTGCTCACCGACAAAATGACCAGAAAAATGAACATGAAAGGGGTGGGAGTCATGCCGGAAGCGGAAGTCATTGTTTATTACAATCCGGAAAAAAAACGTACTGTACTTGATCCGGTCAATCTTCCCGAAGCACCCGGCAATCACTACTATCAATTGTGGGCAGAGGTCGATCAGCGCTCCGTGGATATGGGCAGAATAAATCAGGGTGTTGCTGAAAACGGATTAATTCCCATCAATTTCGTCCCCGATGCGGAAAATTTTACCATCACGCTCAAGTCCGACGCGGATCAAACTTCTCAAAAAGGCGAAACCTGTCTGATTGTGTATCGTTAAGAACCATTTTTTCCAACCCAGCGTAAAAAATCCGGCATAGCAACTGCCCACGTAGCGGGTTCGTGTCGGCCCTCCGGAATCTCCAGATAAGTAACTTCCTCGTCGGTATATCCCAGATTTTTTAGGATTTTTATTAAAAATAAAGTGTCGTCAATTGCGTCGATTACGCCGTTTTTATTACGGTCGGAAGTCTCATCTTTGGTACCCGCCTGAAACCACAATCTTAAATTTTCCCTTTTTGTGCTAGTGTCAATCAGCCGGTGCATGATCAGATTAGCGTCCGGATAATATTCGTCGTAAGGCATGGAACGCCACCAGAGAGACCCCGAAAATATACCCGTGCACCGGAAATAGACAGGATGTTTCCAGGCCAGATAAATGGCGGCCAAACCACCCAGCGAAAAACCGGCTACACTGTGTTGATAATCTTTTTCTGTAGCGCGATAATCCGTTTGCAATAAGGGTAATAATTCCCTGAGAAGAAAGTCATTGTGTTGCGCCGAGCGGTTTCCCCGACCCGCATAATCTTCGATGACGCCCGTACCATATTCCTGTAGCCTGTCCCCCGCAACGATGCCGGCAACGATGTGAAATTTCAGGTCCCCTTGCTGATACGCTGTTTTGAGTTGATCCGTAAAATTCATTTGTTCAAGGTCCTGACCGTCGTGAAAAAACAAGACAGGATATTTTTGGGAGGCCGCTTCGTATCCGGGTGGCAGATACAAATGAACGGTTACTTGCCGATCCAGATGCTGGGAAAAAATGGATTTAGTTAGTGTTTTGATTTCACCGGATACCAGAGATGATTCCGCCGTTGCATCCGGATTTTTACCGAACCAGCTCCAGATATATTTTACTATTTTAGAAAGAAAATTCATGTATATATTGCTTTAGCCCAGTCCGGTTTAAAATTATATAAATCGTCCGCAAATTTAGTGCAAATTTTAGAAGGATAATTCTATCTTTACGAGTATACATGATTTTCCGGACATCGGGGAGGAATAATATTGTCAGAAGCTGTAGTTATTTTGTATAAACTATAGAGCTTCTCAGAAAAAAAGAAATGAACGAACTATGCAGGAAGATTATTTGAAGTGGTATTCCCCGACCCTGAGTATGGATTTTGAAATGTTGCGATTCGGACATCGGGGCTATCCGGTAATTATCTTTCCGAGTACGATGGGCCGTTACCACGAGAGCAAGGATTTTAAGCTCATTGATTCGGCCAGGTGGTTTATCGACGAAGGTCTGATCCAGATTTACTGTCCGGACAGTATCGACAAACATAGTTGGTACAACAAAGGGGTTCATCCGGCCAAACGGGTGGAAAATCATATCTGGTACGATCAGATGGTAAAAGACGAGATCGTTGAAAAAGTCCGCTGGAATACCGGGGTGGGAAAAGTAGTGGTTTCCGGAGCGAGTTTCGGAGGGTACCACGCGGCTAATTTTGCGTTCCGGCATCCTGATCTGGTCAGTCATCTTTTTACGATGAGTGGTGCGTTTGATATCAGAACGTTCCTCGATGGTTTTTACAATGACAATGTTTATTTCAATAATCCCGTCGATTATTTACCCGGACTGCACAACGATCATCTTTATAATATGAAAATAATTCTGGGCACCTCCGACTGGGATATTTGCAAAGATGCTAACTTGAAATTGTCTCATATCTTAAACGAAAAAGGGATCGACCACTGGCTGGATTTACGTCCCGAACGGGAACACGACTGGCCGGTATGGCGTGAAATGTTTCCACATTATTTGAGTACCATTCATGCTTAATATTAGGATGGAAACTTCCTTCATGTATTTTATTAAACAGACATATTATTATGAAAAAAATAGGAATCTTATTCGGACAGGAAAATACCTTTCCACAAGCATTTGTAGATCGCGTAAACAGTAAAAATGTTAAAGGTGTAAAAGCTGAGTTATTACACGCTGAGGAATTAATGCAGGGGGAAGATACGGGCTATGCGGTTATTATCGACCGGATATCGCAGGATGTACCCTACTACCGTGCTTATCTGAAAAATGCCGCCCTGAACGGTACCGCCGTGCTGAACAATCCCTTCTGGTGGAGTGCTGATGAGAAATTTTTCAATAATTGTCTGATGGAAAAAATAGGCGTACCCGTTCCAAAAACCGTCCTGTTGCCATCCAATGAAATGCCCACGGATACGAACGCCAATTCTTTCCGGAATATGAAATATCCGCTGGACTGGGAAAAAATATTCGATTATATCGGTGGATTTCCCGCTTATATGAAGCCGTTTTCCGGTGGTGGCTGGAAAAATGTTTACAAACTGGAAAACAGAGAAGACCTCTGGAAGTCACACGCAGAAACCGGACAGTTGGTCATGATGCTGCAAGAAGAAATAAAGTTTGAAGCTTATTATCGTATTTATTGTCTCGGTGGAAAATACATTCATTTTATGGAATACGAGCCGCGGAATCCACACCATTTGCGTTACGTACTTGATCCCAAACCCATTGAAAAAAAGATGCTCAAAAAAATGACGGATATCGTCTTAAAGATCAACCATTCACTGGGATATGATTTTAATACCGTTGAACTGGCCATCAGAGATGGAATCCCGTACGCGATTGACTTCTGCAATCCTGCTCCGGATGCCGAACTAACTTCTGTGGGGGAAGCCAATTTTGAGTGGGTGGTCGAAAATGCGGCTAATATGGCCATCGAAAAAGCACAGGAACACAAAGCCGGTGGAGACAATCTGACCTGGGGGACTTTCCTCCGTCACGGCGTACAGGGTAAAAAAGTAAAACCGGGAACGGCGAAGCGAAAATAAATTTGTTTATCTTTGAAAGAAGGGGTTCCTTTCAACTCCATAAATAATTTAAAGATGAAAAAAAGTAAACTGGCGATTTTAGATCTTTACGACGGCGAACCCAATCAGGGAATGCGCGCCATCAAAAATATTGTGGATCGTTACCAGGATCATTTTGACTGGGAAGTTTTTGATGTACGTGGTAAAGCAGAACTACCGGGCACGGACTACGACGTTTACATCAGTAGCGGCGGACCGGGTAGTCCACTTGACGGTGACGGTGTTTGGAATAAAAAACTCTTTGACCTGATTGACCAACTTTGGGAGATCAATCGTGGAAAAAAGGGAACCAAAAAATATGTTTTCTTTATCTGCCATTCCTTTCAGATGGCTTGCGATCATTTTGATTTGGCGAGGGTACTGCCCAGAAAATCGAGGTCTTTTGGTACTACTCCGGTTCATAAGACACAGGCTGGAAAACAGGAACGTTTTTTTGCGCAGTTACCCGATATTTTTTGCGCGGCAGATTTTCGACTCTGGCAGGTAGTTCAGCCGGATTACGATATGTTTTTAAAAATGGGTGCTAAAATTATGGCGCTCGAAAAAATCCGTGAACATATCCCACTCGAACGGGCCATCATGGCGGTCCGTTTTTCGGAAGAGATGTTCGGAGTGCAGTTTCATCCCGAAGGCAATCCCGAAGGCATGTTGATTCATTTCAACAAACCGGAAAACAAAGCGGTCATTGTCGAAGAACACGGTCAGGAAAAATTCGATCAGATGATGGAGGATTTGAATGATCCTGATGCGATTCCATTGACCTACGATACGATCCTGCCCAACTTTCTGGACGAGGCTGTCCGTTCGCTGGAATTGGTTACTGCTTAGAGAGACGGAACTCGCTATTTTTATTATAAAAAAACAAAACAGAATACGTGTGCAGGCTTCACAAAGACAACTTTTTAATCAGGGATTTTCATCCGAACGGTACCATAAATTAAAAGAACTGATTACTACGGCTCATGGCTATGAACCTGCTTTTCGGATCTGTGAAACGCCCATCTTTCTGACGCCCGGCTTGCGCGCACAATTGATGGAGGCTTGTGAAGAAATCAGCGAAACTTTGCTTGATCCGGAATTTAAACAAAAATCACAGGCAGCTATTTTGCCCGGACAGGAAGTGCCGGGAGAAGACGACCATACCACTTTTTTACAACTGGATTTCGGGATTTGTAATGATGGCAATGGGAATCTGATTCCGCAACTTATTGAGATACAGGGTTTTCCAACACTTTATTTTTTTCAGGAATTACTGGCCCGAAGTTTTAAAACAGCTTATGACTTACCGGATCATTACCAGTCTTTTTTTAATGGCCTGGACAGAAATAGTTACACTGATAAATTATGTAATTTAATTGTTGGAAGTAGTCGTCCCGAGAACGTGGTCTTGCTGGAAATTGATCCGCATAATCAGGCGACGGCGATTGATTTTTATGCCACGGAAGCGGCGATCAAAACGCCTATCAAGTGTATCAGTGAAATTAAAAAATCGGGTAAAGATTTATATTACATCAACGAGCAGGGTAAAAAGATCGGCGTTGAAAAAATATATAATCGGATTATTTTCGATGAGTTAGAACGACGTCCGGAATTTATCAAAGAGTATTCACTGGCTGACGAAGTCAACGCTGAATTTATTGGTCATCCCCACTGGTTTTCCCGGATCAGTAAACATACCATGCCGCTCATCAAAAGCAAATACAATCCTTATTGCTCTTTTCTGAGTGATCTAAAATCCATTCCGGATGATTTGCACAATTATGTATTAAAACCACTCTTTTCTTTTTCCGGCAGCGGTGTTATTATCAATGTTACCAAAGAGGATATTGAAAAAGTTACCAACCCGGAACATTTTATGTTGCAAAAAAAGGTGCAATACCAATCTGCTATTCAAACGACTAATGAACCTGCTAAATGCGAAATCAGAATGTTGATGGTCTGGGAAAAAGGGGCTTCCCGTCCGGAACTCGTCAATAATCTGGTGCGACTCAGCAAAGGTGAAATGGTCGGCGTGAAATATAACCGGGATAAGGATTGGGTCGGGGCGAGCGTGGCGTTGCATGATGTGCGGGGGTGAGGCGCTTCGCGGTTGAATCGCTTTGCTTGTTGAGGCGCTGCGCTTGTTGAACCGTTGAATCGTTGAACCTGCCTTCCTGCGTCGGCAGCAGGTCGTTTAGTAGCACAATCCTCCAATCAAAGTAAGGTGAGAAATTATGAGATCTCCTCTTGGGGTTGGGGTCAAATTTCGTAATTTCTTGCCGCTGTTCCTGGCAATAACGCGTTTAATTGTTGAAGTACTTCGCTCGTTTAATTGTTTATATTCGTAGTGTTTTTTTTCTCAAACTTCCCAGCTTTCTGAGTAATTAGGTGATTTTGGTGTTAATTAAAGATAACAGAAGATGAAAAAACTAATTTTAATATTTTTAATAACTATTATTTATTCTCAATTTATAATCGGACAGAGTTCTGGATTTTATTACAAATATGATTTCAAATCTTATTTGGTTTCTAAAACTCAAAATCCGAATGAATACTTTCAAAAAATACAAGAAAATATAAAGTATATGCCGATAGCAAGAGAAAATGAAATAGAGGGGAAATTAGAGTTCTTGCTTGTAAATAATGGAAATAATGAATCTGAAATAATTTTGAAGCATCATGGCTTGAGAAGTAAAATTGAAAGTTTTAATGAAAATTATTTGCCATACCTTGGATTTGAAGCAGAAGTAAGATTGGCTTTTGAAAAAGTTGACGATAAGCTACTAATTAATAACACAGAAAAGTTTATGACAGAATTTTCAATATTGTTTGAGATAGAATCTTCAAATTCATCTTCAAAAGAAGAAAGAGATGCTGATTTTATAATTAAGGGGAAGAGAGTTGAAAAGGGCCAAAAAAGTAAGGTTAGTCATTAGAAAATCAAAGATCAAGAGTTTTAAGAATTAATCAATATTTATTTAGAAATTTTACCATCCATGCCTTTCTGACCTGCTTATCCCTGATCCCTCAAAAAACGATTATCTTTGTAGAATGAATTATCTTACACTTGAAAAGGTCAGCAAAACGTTCGGCGAAAAGGTTCTGTTTAAAGATATTAGTTTACAGATCAGTCAGGGGGACAAAATCGCGATGGTAGCAAAAAATGGTACCGGAAAGACGACGATGTTGAAGCTGATTGCCGGATTGGAACCCATCGAGGGAGAAGTCGCTAAGGTAGTTAAGGCCAAGCACATCCGTACGGGCTATCTGGAACAGGATCCCACTTTTCCCGAAGGACAAACAATCATCGAAGCGGTTTTTGATTCTGAAAATAAAATGGTGGCCGCTACCCGCGCCTACAACGAAGCGCTCCAAAATCCAACCAACGAAACGACCTTACAGGCAGCCCTCGCCGAAATGGACGATTTGAAAGCC
>CAKZUV010000391.1 GCA_937921555.1 uncultured Saprospiraceae bacterium | reverse complement strand
CTAAATTTAACGGATCGAAAGGTAACCCGTTTCAATTTATTCCACAAAATAAAGGATATATTGTGAATAAAGTCTATTCTTTTGAATCAAAAGCGATGAATAATGCGATCTCTCTGGAATGGATAACACGATTTGACTTCTTCAAGCTTACATGTGCATTGTGGGAACCGGCAAAAAATTACGGAATTTTACCCCGGCCCCGTAGGGGAGCTTCCATGATTTTTCACCTTGTTTTTTAATGGAGACAGTGTTTAAACGATTCAACGATTCAACGATTCAACGATTCAACAAGCGAAGCGTTTCAACGTTTCAACAATTCAACAAAACATGAAAATACTTTCCCGCTTCCTCATTTTCCTGCTCCTTTTCTTCGTTCTCCTCAATGTGATCATTTACAATCACGCGTGGCAACTGACTCATTTTACGACGGAAACCGGATTTGAAAAAAAGAAACCGGAGGATCTTACCATGCTGGAAAAGGGAAAACTGGCATTTACGGGGGTGACTGTTTCGCGGCCGGAGAATAAAGTTTTTCCAAAAAATGAATATGAAACCCTGACAATTCCCGGTCGCTTTGAACTGGAAGCATGGCTGGTAACCGTTCCTGAACCGAAAGGAGTCGTACTGCTTTTTCACGGCTACCAAAATTCAAAATCGGGGATGGTGGGCTACGGCGACCGGCTCAACGTTGCGGGTTATCATACGTTGCTGGTTGACTTTCCGGGGAGTGGGGGATCGGAAGGGTTGGAGACGAGTATTGGATTTCACGAAGGCGGTGACGTAGCGCGGTCTCTGGCAGTGATGGATTCTTTGTTTCCCGAATTGCCAAAAATACTGATGGGTAGTTCGATGGGAGCAGCGTCGATTATGCGGGCAGTCCACGCGCACGATGTTCAGCCCGATAAAATTATTTTGGAATGTCCCTTCGGAACGATGTTGGGAACGGTCCGCAAACGCTTTGATGCACTTGGTGCGCCTTCTTTTCCGCTGGCGGAAATGCTGATGTTTTATGGTGGCTGGCAAAGTGATTTTGACGCCTTTAAACACAATCCGGAAGACTACGCAAAAAGCATTTCGATGCCCACCTTACTCATGTCGGGTATCAAAGATGCGCGGGTGAGCGTCCCGGAAACAGAACAAATTTTCAGTCATCTGGCGGGTCCGAAAAAACTGGTTTTGATGGAAAACTCTGGTCATCAGAGTTATCTGGTAAACGATGCGGTGGCGTGGGAAAAAGCGGTTTTGGATTTTTTAAAAGAAAGAGAATAATCCTGCTTTAATCGATAAAATTCCCCAATAAAGAAAACCAGATACAAGCCGTGCTCATATCTGGTGTAAATCATCAAAGTAAAGGCTTGCACCCCTACAACGGACTGACAATCCGTCTGTTTATCTTATTCAACTAGCGTTCCAAAAAAGAAAGACGGGCTGTTTTATATTTTTTCTAATCAAAATTAGAGCATGGTTAAAATTTATTTTAGCATGATCATCAATGATTTGTGGTTCTGAGGGAGAATAAAAAAATAATGAGTTTAGCGAGCTAAATGAGTTCTTTTTTAGGAAGTCAGGTTCACAAAGCGTTGGTTATCAGACAATAGAAATTTAAACATGCTCCTAATAGTACAATACGGTCGCAGGACATTATTAATTATTCATTAAAGGATTATTAACTACCTTCAATCTTCTTAAAGAAAGAATCCACAAATTCCCGTTTATTAAAAACCTGTAGTTGTGTCATCCCTTCTCCGATACCAATATATTTGATGGGAATTTTGAATTGATCGCTGATACCGATGGCGACGCCGCCTTTGGCCGTCCCGTCCAGTTTGGTCAGTGCCAGGCAGGTAACTTCGGTGGCCGCGGTGAACTGCTTGGCCTGTTCGATCGCGTTTTGTCCGGTGGTCGCGTCGAGTACGAGCATCACGTCGTGCGGGGTGCCGGGCATCTTTTTATTCATGGAGTTTTTGATTTTGGTCAGCTCCATCATTAGATTTTTCTTGGTATGTAAACGGCCCGCCGTATCGACGATCACCACGTCGCAGTCGTTGTTGATTCCGTATTGTACCGCTTCGTAGGCGACGGCCGCGGGGTCGGTGTACATCCCTTTGGAGAAAAATTCACAGCCTACGCGATTGGCCCAAATTTCCAGCTGATCTACCGCCGCTGCTCTGAACGTATCACCGGCTCCGAGGGCAACCTTTAGTCCCATCTCTTTAAATTGATAGGCCAGTTTTCCGATGGTGGTGGTTTTTCCTACTCCGTTTACACCTACTACCATCATCACGTAAGGTTTGCTGTCGACGGGAGGACGAAAGTCCTCGATCTCTTGTGTATTATTATTCTCGGCGAGCAGCTGAACGATTTCATCCCGTAGAATTTCGTTCAGTTCGTTGGTGTTGATGTATTTGTCGCGGGCCACGCGGGCTTCGATCCGGTCGATAATTTTGACGGTTGTTTCCAAGCCTACGTCGGAAGTAATCAGGACATTTTCTAATTCATCCAGGACTTCCACGTCTACGGTGGCTTTTCCCGCTACGGCTTTGGATATTTTGTCAAAAAAGCCCGTTTTACTTCTTTCGAGGCCTTTGTCGAGTTCGGCCTTCTCCGCTTTAATGGTTTCTTCGTCTTTTTTGCCAAACATTTTTTTAAAAAAACTCATAATCGTTTTTAGTTAGTTAGAGTTTGTCCAAATTTGCCAATTGCAGTGCAGCGAGTTAGTGGAAGTTCAGACAAGCTCTTATTGTAAAATAAACTGTGACTGGTAAGGTGATGTTTTTTGTAAGGAAGATATTTCAACATCAAAATACGCAGTAGATTTAATTCGGAAAATACAATTAATAATACAAACCGTGGCAAGGAAAGGTTGAAAATTATTTGTTCCTGGTTCATTTTCGGGATTAGCTAATGAAGCTGTAGTCATTTAACATTCCTTAACTTTAAACAGCTTCAATATAAAAATGGTTATCCCGCTGTACGAGATAACCATTCTATTTATTTCACCTATTGGGTAAGAGGATATTATTTCGCTGCGAAAAATTCCTTTACCTTGTCTTTGTGGATCATTAATTCTTTGTAAGTATATTTTCCGGTAGCCGGATCTTTAACACTTTTAACAACCTTTACGAAATCACGGCCGGAACCAGCGTTTGCCGCTCTTTGTCCGACTCTGGAGTTCTTCGATACTTTCTTTGCCATGATCTATAATTTTTTGAATAATTGAATAAATAATGAGGAGGCCCGTTTACTTAATTTCGCGGTGTACCGTCATTTTTTTCAATATCGGGTTATATTTTTTTAGTTCCAAGCGTTCGGGCGTATTTTTTCGGTTTTTTACCGTAATATAACGGGAAGTACCGGGAAGTCCCGTTGTTTTATGTTCTGTACATTCCAGAATTACCTGAATTCTATTTCCTTTTTTAGCCATTGGTAGATATTTTTAAAAAATGCTATTATAATTTGACACCAGTATCCACACCTTTACGCTCTAACTTTTTGAGATACGCAAAAATACCCAGTTTATTGATGTTGCGAATTGCTTTGGAAGAAACCTTCAAGGTCACCCACTTATCCGTTTCCGGAATATAAAAACGCTTTTTTTGCAGGTTAGGTAAAAAACGACGCTTCGTCTTTTGATTTGAGTGCGATACGTTATTACCGGCGATTGGACGCTTTCCCGTCAGTTGACAAACTCTAGACATGTCTCTTATATTAAAGTAATGTATAAATTACGGTCAAAAAACCGCTTAGTGACCTTGACAGGATTCGAACCTGTAACCTCTTGATTCGTAGTCAAGTGCTCTATCCAGTTGAGCTACAAAGCCATATTTACCCCAATTTACCCATAAATATGGGTTGGGGGTGCAAATTTACAACAAATTACTCGTTTTGACAACGATTTTGGGTTAAAATTTCCGGTAGAATTAATGTAGGGGCAAGGCATGCCTTGCCCCTACATTAATTCGCCCTACTCCACCTCCACCAAAACTCCCGGATCACGCATAAATATTTTTAAAAAAAGACTCCGTTCCTGCGGTGTCCGTAATTTATGGGCATTCCGGTCAATCAGTTTTATTTTTGCACCGGTCCGGCTCTTTTCGACCAGGATCCGGTAGGGTGGTTTGCTTTCGATGGCGACCAGTTCTCTTTTTCCGTTCCGGTTGGCAATCTCACAGAGGCGGTAGCCCCAGGTCGTCGTCCCCCGCAGGTCAATTAATTTGCTGAAAGCGGGCAACACATTGTCCTGAAAAGGCAGCCAGGTCTTCCGCGAATCGAGGGCAAATAATAACTGTCTGGCTTGTAATTCTTCGGTCAGCGTATGGGCGCTGATCATCCGGTGGCGGCCGATAAAAAATTCTTTCTTTAAGGTAGTGGGCAACAAACCCGTGACGAGTTCAATTTTATGATTGGCGCCTTCGAGGTGTAAAGGTTGTCCCGTAATCTGATCTATTAAAACGGTAAAACTGGCTTCGGTGTAAGCTATAAAATCCGCCTCGACCAAAACCATATCTCCCAGTTCGGTGACGGACGAATAGTCGACACGCAGAATTTCCGACGATTGAAAAAGAGAGGCATCTTCCAGTGCCAGAACGGTGGTAAACTGATCGGGTAATGTGAACAATTCCAGCTCGGGTTCATCCAGATTGACGACTCGGTCGGTCTGTCCCCCGAGGGTTTTTACCGCAACGTTCTGAACGGTAATCAAACCCATCTTCCGGGGCTGATCGAATACTTCGGTGATGATTTTTTCATCGACGGTGGCGATGGTCAGATACTCAAACCCCTTCCGGATATCCAGGACAACGGGTTGCCCATTTTCGTCTTTGGCGTTGAGTAATTTCTGGTGTGGACCGCTGGTGATTTCCTGGATACTCGTACCATCCGGAAGCCGGAGCAGGGTCCGGGTTTTCTTAAGAAATAATTTTGTTGCTTCTCCGAAATAAGCGATGCCGATATCGGTGGAGTAGTGCTGCGGATCAGAAATACGGTCGGGCGACTGATCGTCAATGGTAAAGATAGCTCCGGCGGTTTCGTCGTAAACCTGAGGTTTTCCCGCCACGCGAATGTTGCGTACCCGGGATTGGTGAATCTGAAAAACCGGATCTTCCACCGCTTCGATGGGGTGGTCCGAAAATCCTGGCAACCGTAAGGGCGTTCCATCCAGATAAATCATGAATTTATCCGCTTTTTGCTGACAGGCAACAATTGATTTGTTTTTTATGCTGGTAAATGTTTCAGCGATTAAAAAGACCGGTTGATCGTTGCAGCAAAATACCTCGGAGGAATCACTGCGGACGGCGTATTTGTTCCGGTCGCTGGCAAATAATTCAAAATAATGGGCTCCCAGTTTTGCCGGTCCCAGATAATCGTTGATCAATTCGTCGTTGATGAAATAGGGTTTTCCGGTATCTTCGAATAAAAATCTTTTTTGGTGAAGACCGACCAGTACTTCCTGTAATTGTTCCCCGTTTTTAAATGCAATAGATTGATTGCCGAGGCTTGTTACCTTTTCGCCGTACAGGCTGATGATATTCAATTCCCGGTCCATGACGATACGTCCGGCCTGAATTAAACAATGTCCCGCAGAAATAACAATTTTTTTGTCGATAAAAGCCACGGATTGCCTGCTTGTCTTTTGTTCCAGAGACACCAGTACATCGTCTTGCAGAAAAACTGTTGGCCAGAGCCGGTATCCTTCGATTCCAAACCATTCGCCACTTGGATACTTCCGGTAAAATTGTCCTTTGATCGGTTCCAGGTAATAATCCACCCAGTTTTCAGAATCAGGAATTTGCTGATTGTCAAAATCCCGGTAATAAATTCCTTTTTCCGTTTCGAGAATGAGTAGTTCGCTGTCCGGTGGCATCGAGGCTTTGATCACCGTTTTTCCGTCAATCCGATACTTTGTTTTTGTCCCTTTTTCTACGGCCACGACCGGATATACTTCTACCAGTTCTTCCGTCAACCAAACCACCAGAATATCCCCGAATACCCGTGCATTCGCCACCGTATTTCCATCGAAAATATCTCCTTTTTTTATACCAAAGTTTTTCATTTTTTATTGTAAAAATTAATAATGAAAAAATTAACAATGACCTTTTCTGACGCGAAGATACGATTGATGGCATTATTAATTATTCATTAAAAAATTATTAATTAACTACCCCATCTCCTTTCGCTGCTGCTTGTAAGTTCTGCCCATCAACAAGACCAGTTCGTGAATTGCTTTTTCAAAATTATCCGTCTCCACGTAATTATCTTCTCCGAAAACGGGATTCATAAAAGCACCATCTTCTTCCTCGTTTTCTGGTTTTACAAAAATGCCTTTGATGGCAATTTCTCCGTCACGGCGTAAGTCTTCAATCATTTCCGATAATTCATCTGTGTTGACAATTCCGATGGAAGGCTCTCCGTCGGTAATGACAAAGATCGAGCAGAGTAAGTTCAGTTCGGGCTGTGCGAGTTGCAATTTATTTTTCAGTGTCAGAATTTCCTGGTGACAACGGGTAACGCCTTCGCTGATATTTGTGCCGCCACGGCCACCGTAAACAACTTCTTTGCCCATAATCTTTGCAATGTTTCGAATGATCGTGTAGAGCACCGAACGGTTGGTGTAAGTATCAGAAATGTTGACCGTTTCAATAAAGTAGGTGCCAAAAAAGTGAAACGCATCGTGGCTTTTCCGGTCTTCCAGACCCAGCACCAGTAAATATAAAATTTTAAATAAATTACGCATTTTTCCGTGCTCCATCGAACCCGACGAATCCAGTGCAAAAGCATTAAGCTGCTCCACGTCACCCCGCGCAACTTCGTGGCGCAACGTCCGCATCACTTCTCCGCTCTGCCATTTAAACTGGTCTCCGAAAGTCTCCGGATCAAATTCTACGCCATCCAGACTGTGGCGATAGGGGTCGAATCGTACCGTTCGCCGGATGGGTAAAGCTGTTCGAAATACTCCTTTTACAAATAATACATACGGTTTTACTTCTTCTTCAATTTTAAGCATCTCCTGCAGCCAGATATTTTTTTGTTCGTCCGGTAATTCGTCTCCCGTCAGAATTCCGTACTGCCGCATTTTATGTTCGTCAAAAGTTATTTTATTGGCGATAGAAGTCAGGTGGGACTGAACGATTTTGTTCCACTTATCCTGTAGATGGGATTGTGTGAAGGGTGCTTCTTTTTCAACCAGAATTGTCACTGCTGCGCTGCTTGTCAGACTTCGTAATTTATTTGTTAAGGCGGTCAGGCGATGGTTGGCTTTGGTCTCTTCTCCCTGACTTTGAAAGAAGGCTTTGCGCAAGCGCTGGGCTTCTGTGGACGGAAGCGCAGGGAGGGAGGGGATTATCTGTTGATCCGATGAATGCCAGGCTAAAAATGGACTGGTTATTTCGTTGGTGGCCCGAATTAAGCATGAGGCGAGCCGGTCTTTGGCTACGTTGTGGAGGATGCGTTGTTGTTGGTCGGGCATAAACGAAAGCGATGATAAAACGGTCGCTCTTTGCCGGGGAGACCATTGGTGCCACTGTCCCTGTTTTTTATCAATCCACCCGGACGTTTTTGGAGCGAACGCCGGCCAGTTTTCCTGGTGTCCTTTTTCCCGTACGGATTGCAAACGCGCCACGATTGATTTTTGACCAAAGATATTTTTAATTCGGGTTCCGGGCTTTTCGTTTCCGTTGTTTAATAATTGAAAAGTCGTTTCCGGTAATGTTTCGCCCAGTTTTTTACCGGACTGGTCATCCAGTAATTCCTGAAATTTTACGAGTGGAAGATCTTCGCGGCAAATTTTTATATAATCTGTTTTGATATCCGGGGCCGCAGAAACAGTATCGGGTACCTGCTTTTGATTGCTGATAAATTCAAAAAAAGTAAACAAGGCCGCTTCGTATTTTTCGATGAATTCCCGGACGGAAGGTTGTGCGGTTGCTGCTAATCGTTTTAGTTTGATACCATGATTTCCGAGTCTGAAAAAGTCCAGCGCCATCAAATGGAGGTATGCGATTATTTGCTGTCCCGGTAAAAATTGCTCAAAGTCACCCGCCCGGAAACGGTGCTGAAATAAATAGGCCTTGACCTGGTTGTGCCGCGTCAGAAAAAGCGAAAATCGCCGGAAATGTTCCCAACTGAATAAGTAAGGTAGCGGTACATCCTGATAATCCATTTCACTTGCCGCCGATCTGGTCAGCTGCAATAATTGTGGCAAGTTCATCCATTGTTCGTACGCCCGCAAGTACGCGAGATGCTCGGTTATCTGTGATACCGAAAACTTTTTAAGCGCAGTCAGTGGTACGAAAAATCCTCTCAGGTTCATTGCGTCTTTCAGGGATCGCCAGTGGTTTTGTGTAGCGTTGAAAGTCGGGTCAAATAAGGTAGTGAGCGCCGGTTGTTTTTTATTTTTTAAAATGGCTTCGTATTTTCCTTCCTCTACGTGTCCGTACCAGTTTTTGTCGGTCAGCAACAATAGAAAGTTATCTTCCAGCAATTTTTGTTGCAGCTCTTTCCATTGCTGGCGGGTAGCTGCGGGGAAGTGAGTCATGGCAGAGGAAGAAGCGGAATTCATGTTTCAAATATAAGGAAAAAATGTTTTATGAAATTGTTTAAGAATTTCTATTTTTACAAAAAAATAAAATGAGAAATAGCGTAGGTATTCTGATGGTCAGTCTTTTGGCCCTTTTGTGTTTCAGTTGTAATTTAGAAAACAAAAAAATAGAAGGACATTATTTTGGAGCTGGCTCCGGATTTAATCCATTCTATAATGGTAAAGCTACCGTTCATTCTTTTATTGCCAACGATCAAACAGCTCCCCTGGTGAGTAGCGGGACTTTTGTGGATTTTTTTAGAAATGGAACTTATTCCATGCAATTTCATCATTATGAACACGGTGAATACGAGTTGGAGGACAGCATCATTACGCTGCACAATCACGATGGTAAGACCTGGCAGCTAACTTACAAAGAGGATGCGAAAAATGATGGAAAGAAAAACAAAATGAAGTTCAGTATCTACCAGGAGGATCATCCTTTTTCTTACTTCAGCCTGAACCGCATGGAAAATTCCACGTCCGATAATTATCCGTTTCTCCCCGAAAATAATACCTGGAGAATCAACGCGACCGAAGAACAAACTACCAATCAGATCATTGACCGGTTGCAAAATCATTTGCAGTATTTAGAACATCACATTGAGTGGTGTAACGAAGAAAAAATCAAAATTAATTTTAAGAATGTACCTAGCCCGATAAGGGTCGCCGGAAATGGATTTCAAATAAAAACACTATCCAACGCTACTTCGTGGTGCAGCATTTTTTCCGACGAAGCTAACTGCAAGCAATCGCTGAGGTTGCTGGGCAGATATTTTAACAGCGGAAAATTTCAATGGTCCAGTTATAAAAATCCGGCAAAAAGACTGCGGCACGGTTTGTCTCAGATTAGTAAAGGTCTGGAAGAATTCAGGGAGGAGTAAATAGTCGTTCCATCGGATTATAAATTTACGATTTTTACAAATGATTTTTTCTGACAGTCAGCTGTATTTCCGGACTTTCACCACGTCTCATTTTATCTATATTTATCTGGTAGATTCAATGATTTTTAATTAAGTAATAATGCGAATCAAGCGTTAAATTTCTAATCTCTAATAAAAAAGTCTCTGAAGGATGCTTCTTGCCGCTTGCTTCTGGCTATTTGCTCCCTTCAATCGCAATGACAGGGAGCAAATAGCCAAAAGCAAATATCAAATGGCAAAAACACTTATGTTAATTAGAATGATATTGTAAATCTATGCTATGCTAATTCTTTTTCAAACCCTGATTCGCATTAATAGTTAATAAATAAGCGTAACTTGGTTCAACATTTGAATTTCGTCTGCGTCTGCTAACCGCTTTTTTAGTCAATGCCTGCAAAGTTGGAAAATGAATTTTTTAACTTAAAGCATGGCTGTACGATGGACCACGAATATTTCGAAATAGAAGCTCTAAAACCTTTTGCTGAAAGCCTGATATGGCAACTGAACCGGGATTTTTATCAGGAACGTGGTCTCGCTGCGTGGAGTGAAGATATTGTCCCGCATCACATGACCAGTAATGCAATGGTCGGCAAGACGTACGCCGAATTAATCTTTTCTTTTTTAAAAGACCTGGGAGCTAAAGGAAAAACGGCCGAAACCGTTTACATCCTAGAGCTGGGCGCCGGACACGGGCGATTGGCATTTCATATCCTTAAATATCTGGAAAAATTAAAACTATCAATCAGCACAAAAATACCTTCTTACTGTTATGTGCTTAGTGATATCGTAGAAGACAATCTTACTTTTTTTCAGCATCATCCGCAATTTCAACCTTATTTTGAAAAGGGCCTTTTAGACACGGCCTATTTTGATGCAACCGAAAGTACGGAACTGTTCCTGCGCAATACACAAACTAAGATTCGTCCAAAAGAACTACATCAACCATTGCTCGTAATTGCCAATTATTTTTTTGATTCGCTTCCAAATGATTTGTTTTTAATCCGTGATAAAACCATATCTGCCTGTTCGGTTACCCTGCAATCGACCGAAGATCCCTCGGAGATGCGGGCGGAAAGATTAATTAGCAATATAAAATTAAACTACCATACGGAACCAATCACGTCCCCTTTTTACGCGAAACCTCTGATCAATGAAATTCTGGAAGAATATAAGGTTTTAGTGAAGGATACTTATTTATTTTTTCCTGAAAAGGGAATCAACTGTCTGATAAATCTAAAAGAATTTTCTACGGAAGGTTTGGTACTGCTTTCCATGGACAAAGGGTTTCATGAAATTCACGATTTAGAAAAAAGAAAAGAGCCTGAAATTATTGTGCACGGTAGTTTTTCTTTTTGGGTAAACTACCATGCGCTTAGTACTTTTTGTAAAAAACGAGGTGGTAAAGTTTTATTTCCTGACTTTTCAAATTTTCATCTGGACATTGGGTGTTTATTGTTTTTACCGGATGGTGAGACCTACGTACAAACGGATGCCGCTTACCAACAGTTTGTCAATGATTTTGGTCCCGATGATTTTAATACTTTAAAACGGTTGGCTTACGCAAATATCTCCAAATTAAACATTAAAGATTTAATTGCGCTGATACGATTGAGTGCTTACGACTCTACTATTTTTATTAAATTATTACCCCGGATAAAACAGGTCTCCCGCGCAATTACTTTTAATGAAAGAAGAAGACTGGAGCAAACGTTACATCAGGTTTGGGAAATGTATTTTAGTATCAGCGAAGCCTATGATCTGGCTTACGAAATAGGAGGTGTTTTTTATGATCTTGGTTTTTACGACGCGGCATTAAATCAATTTGAACACTCCATCAATTTATTCGGACAGCGGGCGGATGTTTATTATAACAAGGCACTCTGTTATTATCAACTGAGACAAGATGCGCTTTTTGTTGAAATATTAAAGGAAGCCAAAGCAGCTTTTCCGAATAGTGAAGTGCTCGGGAAATTAGATCAACTTGATATGACGAGTTAGAGCTTGTCCTGGTCAGCATACCGGAGCGTGAGATAATTGAATTTGTGTATTTATCTATCTGCAAAAAATCCTTATATTTGAAAAAACAAAAATACCGCTCGTTTGGACGTCCCGTTCAAATACGCATTACCTATATCCTCCATGCACCCAATTCAACAACAATTCAAATACCACGAGCTTCCTGGCCACTTCGAGCGAGATACCCACATTGAAATTCTCGATACCAAAATTGAAAATATCAGACTCCTCACCGGAGAAACAGCCGCCGAAGATGTTATTGTCCTTACCTACCACGACAGTCCCAACCTCAGTTTTTACGATGCCTACGGCCGGGAGCTGGACATTGACCACTACCTTCCGGAAAAATACCGAAAAGCCGACCTCGAAGGCGCCGACCGGATTATTCTCAACCTCAATAATCTGGATCAGAAAAAAGCCAAAACAAAATCCCAGTTTCACCTCTTTCTCACCGAATGTATCAAATCCGGAGAAGGAAGTCTAGCCGTGGGCCTGCGCCGGAGATACGGACTGGAAACGACCAAACAGGTGCTTACCCGATTTTTGAAACACCTGAAAATCGACGAAATTATCATCGAAATAGTGGATAATCTTCCCAATAAATTTGATAGTTTTTATAAGTTTCTGGAAGCGCTGATCATCTTTCAACAAAAATGGTACAGTGGTTATGTCCACTTTACGGCCCGGAATAATATCGTGATTACGCCCCTCAACAAAAGAAGCGGTGTGGCCATTATGATCGAAACCCAAAGCGCCGGCGGTCACCTTTTACCACCCGAACAATGGATCATCACGCGAACCGAAAATCCCGCCACTTTCGAACAGGCCCTTGTTTTCCGGTCGCCCGATATTCAGGATTTTTTTGAATCCAGCGGGATGGATCATTATTTTGCGACCGATCGTTATAAATTATATCATACCCCGGAAGAACTGGCGATTGACAGTCTTGTAGATAATACCAATAACATGTTACGGCTGCCACTGGCCCACGAATGTTATCAGATTCTGCCCGCCGATCCTTACCTGATTATCGTCCTGACCGGGTCGCAGGAAATGACCATCGTCAATACACACCGGTCGGTGGTTCCACACAAATGGCCGCGTAAGGTGACCCTGCCGCGTCCCGCTACCTGTGTACGGATGGACGAAAATCTGACCATCCTCTATCTGCAAACTGCCGAAGGAAATCTATACGCGTATCACCTCACCGAAGCGGATGTTTTTGAAATTGCGGAGATTGGAAATTTTGGTCCCGGCTTCGAACTGGATCAGGTTGGAAATTTATTATTAAAAAATAAAACAGAAGATCAACTCCTTAAAGTAATTACCAACTCGAATGATCTGGAAGTGCCCGATGATCAGCAAAATCTGGCAACGGTGCTACGAAATTTAGCGGATCTCTTCAAAGGAGAACGACTTTTTTCCAGAACCCAATTTGCCAAAGTCATTACCGACGTAGCCGTTCCGGAAGAAAAGAAATTACCGTCCATCTACGAAAAAGCCCGTTACGATTTTGAAACCAATATCGAACACCAACTGGTCGAGGCGGGCAACGACTACGAAGCATTGTTAGCAATTCAAAATAAAATTGCCATCGCCCGCCGGAACGTCGGAGAGGAATTGACGGTGTACGCAGAAAACGAAGGGATCATGCTGATCGGACAGCGTTTGAAAAATATTGTCAATAATATTATCAAACCTTCGGAACGTAAAGTCCGGAACCTGGTAGAGGAGGGTAGAAGCAGAATGATTCTCGCGCAGGTTCAGAAATACCAGGAAGAAATTCACGAACTCGATGATCCTTCCGCTTACCGCGAAATTTTGAATAATCTGCGTCAGTACGAACAGGAATTACACGGAATGTATCCCGGAAATATTGAGAATGTCATGGGTTCTTTCCGGTCCATTCAGCAGGAATTAAACCTTGCTTTTTCGCGCCAGATCAGTAGCGACGGGACGGCTTTACAGAATTTTATCAACGAAGAAATTTCGGAAATTGAAAAGGCGATTGATGAGACCTTTGATTTCCGGCAACTCGAAATTTTACTGGCCACACATCCCGCTGCCCTGGAATTAATGAGCTTGCTCAAACAACCTTTTGTATTACAAAACGTAGCCGAACAACGCAGCTTGTCTCCGGCCGCGATTCAAAGCCGGCTCTTTCAAAAAGTCGTAAAACGCCGTGGCCAGCTGATGGTTGAAATTGAGCGTAAGCGCAAAAAATCCGTTGCGGCCAAACAACAAATGGCTACGATGATCGAGACGGCAATCGACTTTTTTGTGGAGCACCATTCGGGTACTTTTTCGGACGTGGAGTTATCCGGTAACGCCACTTATCAGGAATTGCTTAATGATATTCGCCGGGTAGAAATGGAGATGAAAGATGTCCGTTTATCACTCGATCTTCGCCGCCGCCTGGAAAATCGTATTCTCAAAAAGAACCGGGCCGACCTCGAAAAAATGGTGGCCTACGAAGGCAAATATGCGTATGTACAAAATGATCCGGACCTCTTTGTAGATCTGGAATCTGCCACAACGCGTTTTCCCGAATGGGAGATAAAAATGCTGGAAAAACCGGGAACAGCAGACTGGTTTCTGGTATCTTTTGTCCGCGATACCGATCAGGAAATCTACCGGCCCGATACCACGGAAAACCTGAACGCAGGGCGGGCTTTTGAAATTCAGGAAAATAATTATCCCGACTTTCTGATGGCTACCAACAGTTATTTACCCGCTATTTATGATTATAAAATACTGGAAGCTGTGTGGGATATTCAACGGGGCGCAGCAAAAGCAGCAGCCTTTCCGCAATTCGATCCGGAAGTGTTAAATGATTTATTACCGAAGGATAAAGTACAAACCAAGGCTTTGCGTTGTGTGCTGGAAAAAAAGAAACGGGACGATCTCGAAAAGAACCGGACCCGGCAGGTTCCCGTGATTCCACCGGAGTTTATTGATGATACGCCTTATTTTCAAAAAAAGCTGGAGGAATTTATGATCAAGGCCAAATTACAGATGATGAGCGGATCTGGAATACTCTTGTTATCCGGTCCGCCGAGTACGGGTAAAAGTGCTTTTCTGAAATTTGTGGCAGCGCTTACCAACCGCGAATATTTTGAACACGCGGCCGATAAATGGCAAACTAAAAACAGTCTGGTCACTGCTATCCGTTTTGGAGAACGCGGACCTTATACGACACCCGCCGGATTTACCCGGGCGATCACCACTCCGCATAGTCTGGTCAGTATTGAAGAAATAAAAGAGTGGCCGGAAGCGCTGCGAAAATCTTTAAATCCATTTTTTGCCGGTAGTAAAATATTTACCGCCGCTGATGGTACGAATTATCAGATTGGTGAAAATATGTTGTTATGTGCGGCGACCAACCTGGGAGCGATGTACCGGCAGGACGACGAACCGTTCACCGCAGATTTTTGGTCACGGATCGAAGTAGTCGAATATGACTACGCGCCACATACGGTAGACCGAACTTATTATAATCAACTCCACGAACCCCGCGTCGGGCGTTACCTCACGATGCAGGATTTGACGCGGAGTTATTTTAGCGCTGATTTTGCCCCCGCCAAGCCGGAGGCCCGTGCCCGTTATTACGCGCAGCAGTTACTGGAGTTTACGTTATTGCCCAAGGCCGACGAACAGGTCAAGCGATCTAATTTGCAAAAGAGTATCCGTGGATTTTTTAAACAGATTGGTTCCGCTGCGGGCGTGGTCGCTAATCCCGAGGAGGCGGCCAAAGTGGCGCTTCGTCGGCTCCGTGATTTTCAGGGATATACGCCTTTGGAATTTTTTGATCTTTACGATCACTTTATCAACGGCCAGCCGCTCCGTTCCAAAAAACTGGCTGCGCTCCAGTCCTCCGACGTTGAACGCTATATCCAATTAAAAACACAAGTCATTATGATCAATTATCTGGAAGGTGCACTGCGAACGTTACGGGAAGAATTCTACACGACAGCCGGACAAACGGAAATCGAAGGTACCAACCGGGAATTTATCAAATGTGTGTACTTGATGGGACTGCTGGGAAGATTATAACGAAGGAAGTGTCAGAAAGGAAAGGTCGACAAAAAATCTCAAAAATTTACCCCGACCCCGGAGGGGAGTTTTTGAGATTTTTTACCTTCTTGTCAATAAGGGAGAGTGATTAAACGACCTGCCTTTCTGCGTCGGCGGGCACGTTAAACGATTAAACGAAATTATTAGAAAGGAAAGGTCGGCAAAAAATCTCAAAAATTTACCCCGACCCCGGAGGGGAGTTTTTGAGATTTTTACCTTCTTGTCAATAAGGGAGAGCGATTAAACGACCTGCCTTCCTGCGTCGGCGGGCAGGTTAAACGATTAAACGAAATTATTAGAAAGGAAAGGTCGGCAAAAAATCTCAAAAATTTACCCCGACCCCGGAGGGGAGTTTTTGAGATTTTTTACCTTCTTGTCAATAGGGGAGAGCGATTAAACAAATAAACGAATCAACGAATCAACAAATCA
>CAKZUV010000390.1 GCA_937921555.1 uncultured Saprospiraceae bacterium | reverse complement strand
AGCACCAGCATATACCATTTCTCCAATGGTCTGGGTATCAATGGAACTTATTCCATCCTCCGTAAAGAGTATACGGTAATATTTATTAGAATCAAATTCAGGAATTAACATCCACCAATCTACTCCATTAGCATGTTTTGTGGCCGTAATTTTTCCATAATCTAGGGTGTCTTGAATAATCGGGATATTTTTTTCTATTACTTCTCCTGCTCCATTATTTGCACTTATATCAATAAGGGAGTAATATAAAGTAAAAACTTTACTATTAAGAACAGGATCGTTAGGTGTCCTGGTTCTTTCCTCATGAAAAAGATAGTGTAAATTGGGAGCGTTAGGTAATGGTAGAATTAGAGTACCTTGATTTAGTGAATATCCCGAATCAATCCAATCTTCTCGATATGGATCAGGATTTAACCCTTCTCCATTTTCCAAAATATCTCCTGATACATTAGCAATCGAAAGACCGTTGGTGTAAAACAATAAATTTCCTTCGGAATCACATATGCTTGAGTTCGTTATATGAAAATCCAGCGCCCTGAATTCGTACTGAATGTCTGGTGGTTCAAAGTTAAAATCTATGTTGGTTCCTCCAAAGGAAGAATCAACGGTGTTGCTAGAGTAACCGAATACCCAAAAGAAATCTTCCTTTTGTGAAAATACAGATGATACATAACCCAGAAAGAGGATGATTAATAATAGTTTTTTCATGAAAGAAATTAACATTAAATTTACGACATTTATTTTACATTCCAATTTTCACCACCTTCCTTCGTCCTACTACACGTCCCTCCTCATCTCTGATAGTCAGGAAATAAATACCGTTTTTTAAGTTCGACAATTCCATCGTATTCTCTTCTGCGTCCATTTGTTGAGTAACCAACAGGTGTCCACTTAAATCGCTCAATTGACTAAAATAACGTCCCGCTGGAAGTTTCACTATTAAGGTATGGACAAAAGGATTCGGATAGACAACGAAATCTATTTCGTTGAAATCATGAATAGAAACGGTTTGGCAATGGGCATCGATGGCAGCTATCAATAAGCAATCTTTTTATTGGTATTGGTATTGGTATTGGTATTGGTATTGGTATGATTGTAAATATAAGGAAATACATTGTGATTAGATAATACTTTGCTACTTAAGAAATAATTCCTCTTGACATAAATTCGCCACAACTATCAAGATATCAATTGCCTACCTAGTCCCAAGGGAAAGCTGTCCACGTATGACCCCATCAATCTACCCATCTTTTCGTACCTTTGCGAAAAAAATCATGCACATCGAAGCCTTCCGCAAATACTGTCTCAACAAAAAAGGAGTAGAGGAAACTTTTCCGTTTGACGAAGTGACGCTGGTCTTTAAAGTAATGGGGAAAATGTTCGCACTAACGGGGCTGGCCAGAGAAGATTTTACCGTCAATCTCAAATGTGATCCCGACTGGGCACAGGAACTGCGCGAAAGTCATTATCAGATTCAGCCCGGATTTCACATGAATAAAAAACATTGGAATACCGTCGCTTTCGAAGATGGACTGGACGATGAATTGCTGATAAAAATGGTTGACCATTCCTACAATCTGGTGGTGGCAAAATTGAAAAAAAGTGATCGGGAGCTCCTGGGAAAATTATGAATAAAGTAGATTATTTTATTGTCGGGCAGGGATTGGCGGGTACTTTACTGGCCGCCGAATTACTCGCTGCCGGAAAAACGGTGCGGATATTTGATGGGGGGCACGAGGAAGCTGCATCCGCCGTGGCGGCTGGTGTTATTAATCCCATCACCGGACGCCGGCTGGTCAAGTCCTGGATGATTGATGAGCTGCTTCCCGCTGCCATCAAAACCTATAAAAAACAAGAGTCATTACTAAATAAGCGTTTTTTATACCCTGCGTTGATTCACCGGACGATCCACGATCCTGCCGACGAAAATCTTTGGACGACACGATGTGGATATCCGGACTATGCCGCTTATTTGTCGCCCGACTTTATTCCTGGCAGTCCCGAAGGAATGGGACCGGTGCCGTCCCGTGGTGTGGTCCGGCACGCTTGCCGGGTAGATTTACCTGTTTTTATTCGTGCGTGGAAAGCCCATTTTTTGGGACGACAGTTGTTGGAAATCAATCACTTTGATTACAACGATTTAAAGATGGATAGCGATCAGGTGACTTACAAAGACTGGACTGCCAAAAAAATTATTTTCTGCGAAGGCTATCAGATTATTAACAATCCCTGGTTTAATTTTGTACCTATGGAGTTGGCAAAAGGAGAAGTAGTCATCTTAGAAATTCCCGGCCTTGCGCTGGAGGCTATTTATAAAACCAAACTGACTTTTGTACCCCTGGGCAACGACCGTTACTGGGTGGGGGCGACCTACGAATGGGAATTTGAGAACGGGCGTCCAACTCAAATCAAAAAAGAAGAATTATTGGAAAAAATAAAGAAAGATTTAAAAATGCCCTTTAAGGTGCTGGATCATCAGGCGGCCATCCGGCCCACGATCAAAGACCGGAGACCGGTGTTAGGGACGCATCCAAAAGAGTCTAACATTCTGATTTTCAATGGATTGGGTACGAAGGGTGCTTCTATCGGACCTTACTGGGCCAGGAGGATGGCCCATCATTTAATGGACGGAGGCGCTTTTAACGAGACCGTAGATCTGGCAAGGTTCTGTTGATATCCATCCAAAGATATCGTACATTTACCTACCATAAGTAATGGTAAAACAATAACTTCCCGATTTATGGCTGGCCCTTTTGATCCAATATTTCGTTAAAAAGCCTCGCCGATGCTATGGCATCGTCTACGTTTTTTGCCTCATCTTGAATCAAAATTCCCTTGCCAAAATGCGGAACTTATTATTCGACCATTACTAAAATCAGAAATAAAATCAT
>CAKZUV010000389.1 GCA_937921555.1 uncultured Saprospiraceae bacterium | reverse complement strand
TATGCCCCGCAATCGTTCGTAGATTTGAAAGCATTTTTTGAAAAATCTGCTGACTTTTTTAATATAGAATCTGTACCATTAATCGCTTTGACATCCGGGTTTTCGGATGCGGTCCAGGAGTTTTTGATAATGATAAAATTCTCGGAAAAACTGGAAGAGATCAATGGAAATACGACCAATCTAAAAAATTTTGAACAGCGGTTCTTTCAGTGGTTCAATGCCTTTATGTTGATGAAATATCTCCACTTTTGCCGAGATAATTTCTATGACAATGAACCTGTGGATTCCGCCGCCAGGTGGTTACTGAAAGAATACCATCAACAAGCCGTTAATAACCGGCACCAGCCGGCAAACCTGCTAAAACGGTTTCGAAGATTGGATCAGGACAAAAAAAGGCCTTGAAGCAGAGGTGGATAATTAGCTTCAAGGCATTAAGATTTTTCTAGAATGGATACATAACTTTTGAAAAATCTTACGGTGTGTATTAGACAATACAAAGTTGCAGGCCTTTTCGATCTCGATCAATACCCTTTTTAGGTTATTTTTTATAATGTTAAAATTATGAAATGACTAACGCTGGTTCTCATTCATTCTTCTTAAAATGGAAAGACAGCTTGTGAAAGATTTGCGAAGGCAAGCGCATACTTGAAGTATATTCTAAAGATGCTCTAAATCAGAATCCTGACTTATCCGTAAAAAAGATCTATCCATTCTGATTTTTCCCCTATCTTGGTCAAAACATAGTGCAGCGTTTTGCCGCCTCAGGTACTCTTACAAATGTATTCAGCTATTCACTAAGAGCTTGACCAAATTTTCATGATTGTGCAAAACTGAGAATAAAATTTCCCAATTGTAGCCAATTAATGGAAGTTTAGACAAGTTCTAAACTCCCTTTTATGAAAACGAAAAACTTTTTAACCACCTTACTTTTTCTCATACCATTTATAGTCCACAGCCAGGGAACCATTATCGCGCCCGACGCCGTTTGTCTGGGTGAATGTCATGAAATTTATTTTGAAGGAGAAACACCCAATGATGAGAGGACCTGGACGGTAAACTATAACGGTGTCTTACAAACTTATTTGGAAAACATTCTTTTTCTGTGTTTTGACCAGCCTGGCAACGTAGAAATTGATCTGTGGGTGGATAGTGATATTGGAATTCCAGTCATGTATACCCACAACCTTACGGTAGGTCAGGGGGGCAGTTTCACCATCATCGCCGATCCCAGTTGCCGGGAATTATCCCCCGATTCCTGTCAGCAGGTCTGTGCTTTTACGACCGTTACTTACTCCATTGATAATCAAACCAATCAGCCCGTTGTCTGGAATGTTGATGGTGCGGTTGACTACACGATAAATAATAATACGGTCACCGTCGACTGGGGCGAACCCGGGCAAGGTTTTATCTCTGTCAGTACACAGGATAGTACTAATGCTCCCTTTTCCTTTGTTTGTGATCAAACGGGTTATTGTGATCAATCTCCCGATGAAACTTGTATGGTCAGTGTTGATATTTCCAACGGAATTGCTCCATTTGAAATATATGTCGAAAGATTTAATAGTAGTGAATTTATAGGATCTTTCAATACCAATGATATAGTCTTTGAATATCCTGACCCCGGTTCTTATACCATCAGGGTCGTAGATGCTGTGAATAATGAGCTTCAATGCTGGATACAATTATCAGATGCTCCCTCTCCTGGTTGTGATTTCCCCCCTTTTATTTCTGAAGAGGTGACCCCTCCAACGGGTCCAAACAGCTGCGGTGGGATAATCTCCATTAGTGTTAGTGGTGGTGTTCCGCCGTATATTTATAATTGGAGTAATGGACAAACCTCACAAAATTTGAATGATATTTGTTGTGGAAATTATTCGTTGACCGTTACAGACTCTGGCAATTGTACTACCACCGGAGACTTTGCAGTTCCTTGCTTTCCGCCGGCCCCGAGCTGCAATACCTCCGCCGAAATTTGTGTCAACATTTTAGCAGAACCCGTCGCCGCCTTTTCCACCGAGCCGGCAGCGGTCAACGACGTGGTCAACATCTGTCAGGGACAAACCGTATTTTTTCAAAATGAAAGTTTAAACGCCGAAAATTTTACCTGGGATTTCGGTCCCGGTCAGGTCTTTAATGATGTCAACGCAAATTATACCTATAATAATCCCGGAACGTTTACCGCTAGTCTCATTGCGGCCAATGCCTGTTTTTGCGCCGATACGACCCGCGTGACCATCATCGTGGACCCTTCGGTCGGCCCGGAGATTGATTGCGTCGGAACCATCTGCGAAGGAGAAACCATCACTTACAACAGCAGTAGTGATTGTGGAACTTTTAACTGGAATGTTAGTGGAAACGGAACGATCACCGAAGGTGGTGGCACCGGAGATGATTTCATTACCATTCAATGGGGCGATGGCCCCATCGGAACCATCAATCTGGCCGTAGATAATTGTTCGGGTGATTTTTGTAATGTTCCTTCGACTGTACAAATACCCATCATTTCTGATAATGCGACCATCGCCGGACCCGTGGCGGTTTGTAATGAATCTACGGTTACCTATTCTTTGCCCAATTATTCCGGTACAGAATATATCTGGTCGGTCTCCAACCGGGGAACCATCACGGATGGCCAGGGTACGCCCGAAATAACCGTAGAGTGGTCTTCGGGTACGGTCCCGTTATCCAATCAGCAGGTATCGGTTGATTATTTTAATTGTTATTTAGAATGTGGTGGCTCGGATCAGTTGGCTGTTTCGATTCTACCAGAATTTTATCTCACCGGCCCCATCGAAGCCTGCCAGAACGAGTTTAGTGAATATTCTATCCGTAGGTCAACCAATAATACGTTATTTCCTGCTAACTGGACAGTTAAGAATACGGATGGAACACCTGTTTCTTTTTCCGGTGACGGTACACATACAATCACCGTGGACTGGAGTGCAGATAATGGAAATTATGTAGTTGCTGCGTTACCACTGAATGGTGCTATTTTTTGCAGCGTGGATGAAGCGACCCGTGCTGTCAAAGTGGAAGCGCCACCAGTGGCACCCGCCGGAATTACCGGAGCGGACGAAGTTTGTCCTTTCGGATCATATAGCTACCGTACCAACGGATTACCCGGGCATATTTTTCAGTGGGAAATAAATAATGGAGGGACAGTACTGACCGAAGAAGGACCACAAATTAACGTAAGGTGGGGCGCTAACGAACCCTACGAAATTTCCGTCCGGCAAAAAAATACGGTAGGCCCCGGTTGTAGTTCCCTACCAATAACTTTATCTGTTTCGCAAATCAACGAAATTTCGATCAACGAACTAACGGATGCCTGTGTTGATCAACTGGCTACCTATTCTGCTACGTTGTCAGAGGACGTGGAATACTTCTGGCAAACGAATACTGATGCTGGTACAATCGTAGAAGGGCAGGGGAGTGATCAAATAAAAGTCTTATGGCATAGAGAGGGTGATGCACTATTGTCATTAATTGTTTGTGGTTCTCTTGATATTATTAATGTAGCAGTTCAACCGAAACAAAATCCGGTAGTCAATCACCCCGCCGGCTTATGTGAACTCGCCGCCGGTGCGGTCAGTACGACCCAGACCTATTCAACCTACGAATGGAGAGATGAATTCGGTGGTTTTGTAAGCAATGATGCCAGTCCGGATTTATTTCCCGGCTACTACGAATTGATGGTAACTGATAATTTTGGGTGTGAAGAAAATACCAGTTTTTACATCGAAACCTTCCCGGCACCCGTTATCACCATCAGTACGCCCGGTGACCACGGTTACTGTCCTGCCCTCGGAGGTGCTCCGGTGCTCTACGCGCTGGACGATCCCGAAGGATACACTTATCAATGGCAATTTCAGGGAGTTGACCTGGCAGGTGAAACGGCTACCCAAACGATTGGTGATCAATTTGGAACCTATACCGTAGTTGTTACGGACGCGAATGGTTGTACCAATGTTTCCAATAATTTAACGGTTTATGATTTATGTAATGTTGAAGAACCTGGACCCGGAAACCCGAGTCCTGTTTGTTTTACGGGTACCAATGTTACATTTGACCGGATAGATGATGGTAGCTTTTGTGACGTTCGTACGTACCAGAATACTTCCATCAACTATATCCCCGGAACGTTGTTTTGGTACCACAAAATCGGAGACGTATTTACTTCTTTCAGTACGGATGAAATGCCGGAATATCGTTTTGAAAAAGCCGGATATTACAAGGTGTATTTGGTAGCGCAAAGCACAGACGGCAGTGGTCAGCCTATTATTTGCCGGGACGTGATGATTGATACCATTCCCGTATCTGCCGATTTTGAATACGAAGGCGCTTGTATTGGTGAGGAGATTGTGTTTACCGATTTGTCTACGTTCTTACTTACTGAAAATATTGTTAGCTGGCAATGGAATTTTGGTGATCCTGCTTCGGGAGCAAACAATACATCTGCTCTGGAAAGTCCCGTTCATGTTTTTTCCGGTAACGGCACATTTGACGTAAGTCTCATGGTCACCAACGTGGATGGTTGCCAGTCTGTAAAAAACAGGCAAGTAAGTATCTACAATAATCCGGTTGTAGATTTTGAACAACCTCCGGCAACTTGCGAAGCGACTGCGGTCGAATTTATCTTTTCCGGTACCACCAACGTAATTGACATTGAATGGGATTTTGGCGATCCCGGAAGTGGAGATGCTAACAGTAGTTTTATTAAAAATACTTATCACAATTACAATACGCCCGGAACTTATACCGTAACCATGACGGTCACCAATATTTATGGTTGTTCGGCTTCCATGTCCAGAGAAGTGAATATTGAAGCTAATAATTTAACCGGTACCATTGGATTATCACAACCTTCTCCAATCTGTGAAGGAGATCAAATTACGCTGACGGCGCCCGCAGGAGGAGTCACATGGGCGTGGTCGACGGGTGAAAATACCGAACAAATTACCGTCGGACTCGAAGATATTTACGGAGTCACGGTTACGGATACGGAAGGATGTACGTACGCACCTCCTGCCAGTGTGATCGAAGTAATTCCCGCTCCCAACGGTACCATCCGGGTCGTAGAATACGATGATTTCGACCAGCCGGAACAATACATATACGGCAGCTACGGAACTTGCGAAGGGGAAGATGTTTTTATGGAAATTGAAGGAGTTTCCGGATACAGTTATTCCTGGACGGGTGGCTCCAGTCAAACTGAAATTGAATTTTCGGAAGATCGTGGAAACCTGCTGACCGCCGGAACCTACCAGTATTTTATTACCATCACGGACAATACCACGGGCTGTACAAATATTACGGCCCCCATGAATATAGAAATTTATCCACTCCCGTCACCATTTACGATTAGTGCAGATATTGGAGGTGTCGTCTGTGCTGGAAATACCGTTACTTACAGTGTGGATAGTCCCTATGCGAGTCTTACTTACGTCTGGAATAACGAAGAGGTTGGAACCTCCATCACCGTAGAAGAACCGGGTGATTATTATGCGGTGGCCATCAGTGCTTTTGGTTGTGAAAGAAATAGTAATATTCTTAGATTAAATCCCGGACCGGATATCAATCTGGTTCCTTCCGGTTGTCATACCCGTTGTAATCCGGATACACTTTGTTTGCCACCCATTCCTGGAATTGTCAGTTATCAATGGTATTTTAATGGCGCTCCCGTGCCCGCACCGAACGGCAATGAACTGGAATTAATCGCCACGGAATCTGGCGCGTATCAGTTGGAGATGACCGATGCAATTGGATGTACTTTGTTATCCGAGGCACTGACCCTCGACCTGTACAACGGTGTGGGAGATATTTCGGGAACTGTTTATTATGATCAAAATAACAATGGTTTAATTGATCCAACGGATTCTATTATTACCAATATTCCGGTCAGTCTGGATGATGTAAACGGATTAGTGAATACGGTCAATGCCGATCAGAATGGTGAATATTTATTTGACAATGTGCCTTCGACCGATTACCGTCTGACGCTGGACACCACTGTTTTAGCTTCCAATCATCAGGCGTTGGTCGCGGTAATTGATACCGTATTGACTGGCTGTGACGAAGAGATCACCGTTGACTGGTTGATTATTGAAGTCTGTGAATCGTTTACTACTACTTTGGTTTTGAATACCTGTGATGGTGCATCACTTACTTACGCGGGCGAAACGCTGCCTGTCGGAGTAACGACACCGGTTACGCTTACGGCTGGGAATGGATGCGATTCTGTGGTTCAGGTTACGGTAATTGATAATAGTAGTTTTACAGAAAATGAAAGCTATAGTGCTTGTGCGGGAACTGAATACGATTATCACGGAACTATGATTGCTGCGGGAACAACACAACAATTCGATTTTACGTCAGTGAATGGTTGTGATTCAATTATTACAGTTACGATTAATGCATTAAATACCACTCCGGAAAATAAAATATTTGCTGTTTGTACGGGTGAAACTATTGACTACGATGGAACACCCGTATCTGCCGGAACTACCCAGGACTTTACGCTGACCAGTACGCAGGGGTGTGATTCCGTGGTGACTATTACGGTAACCGAAATTTTACCACAAGTAATTACGGAAACCTATACCGTTTGTGCGGATGAATCCTATGATTATAATGGAAATATGATTCCTGCTGGTACGACCGAATCCTTTTCTTTTACCGGATACCAGGGCTGTGATTCTATGGTGAATGTAGTAGTAGATGCCTTTGCTCCTCTGACGTTTAATTTATCTGCGGAGATTATCTGTCCGGGTAGCAGTATGGGCGAAGTTGAGATAAGCAATCCCAGCGGCGGCGAACCACCTTACCAGTTTTCCATTAATGGGGATGCTCCGCAGTCGGAATTAATTTTTACCGATTTAATGCCGGGCGAATATTCTATCCTGATGATGGATGCCAGTAATTGTCAACTGGAAGAATTCATCACCATCGAAAACTATGAACCGGTTGAGTTGACGTTTGAAGAAAGCTATACAATTCCCTGCGAAGAAGAGGGCATTCTGTTAAGTCCGACCACCATTAGTGGATTTACTGAGGACCTTGTTTTAACGTGGGAAGGAACCGAAGAAGGTACTACCTACGAGGTAACAACGCCCGGAATTTATACCGTAGAAGCCGCTAATTTCTGCGGTAGTCAAATGTTTTCGGTGGAAGTTGGGCTGGCAGATTTCGAGGGAGATATCATTTATATTCCTAATGTTTTTTCTCCGAATGGAGATGGCATAAATGATACTTTTGAACCATCCATGTCGGTCCTTTCGGAGGTAGTGGATTACGAATTAAAGATTTTTAATCGTTGGGGTTCCGGCGTTTTTAATTCCAATAATGTTCAGCTGGGCTGGGACGGTGGAGTAGGACGCAACCGTCAGAATTCCGGTGTTTATATTTATACGCTTAGCGCAAAAATTAATGTTTGCGGTCGAATGATTGATGTTGTTGAGTCGGGAGATTTGACCTTGCTCAGATAAAGATAATAGGCTAATAAAATATTTTAGACTCTGTGTTACTTCCGGGTAGCATAGAGTCTTTTATTATAATAGACTTTATTCCAGAATATTTTGATGGTAAATAAACTTTGTATCGTTAAAATAATTTGGAAATTTTTATTACTTTGACAAACGAGGTACTCTATAAAAATACTAAATAAACTTTTAGAAAAAATAATCTCAGGCAGCATTTTCTTACGTTAGGGAGTCTTTTAGATAAGCACGCTAATTGTTGATTTCTTCTCAATTTTTACAAAACGAAATAACTAAAAAATATGAAAACGATTCTCTCAACGTTTTTCTTTCTGGTGTGCTCCCTTTTTATAACGGCTCAGGAATTTGAGCTTTCCGTGCAATCAGATTTTTGCCAGTGTGTTTATCTTGAGGTGAGTGGTCCGGAGATTGAATTCTTTGATGTTCAATTTGAGATCACAGATTTTTCTGGAAATATCTATGCTACGTTAGAAAATAATCCTACCGAATTTTGTCAATTATTTCCAGGATTCTGGTTGGTCAATGCAACCGTAAGCATCAATGAAAATATTATTTGGGAAGCAGAGGAGTCGTTTGACATTTTCTATCAGGAGATATTCCTCTTTCCGATCGATGTTTGTGGGAGTTTAGTAAATGGCTCTACCGGCGTGGGCTGTGCGACTGCCTATGCCAATGAACTGGCTACTTATGGTATATCCGGATGGCCATTTCAGGTCACTGTAAATGGAGGTGAAATTATTCAGGAAGATTTTGATGAGGTAACCATACTTTGGGGAGATACGGGACAAGGATCTGTCTCTGCCATCGGCGAATGTTTTGCTTTTGATGAGATTTGCGTTGATATTATAGAAGGTCCCGAAGCATCTTTTACCGCTACCCCGGCTATCGTTAATAATACCATCGAAGCTTGTGCCGGACAAAATATCTTTTTTGAAAATACCAGTACCGGCGCAGAAGACTTTTCCTGGAGACCAGGTACTGGAGAAAACTTTTCTAATACAAATTTACAATATGCTTACCAGAATCCGGGTACCTACGAAATGATCCTCATCGCAAGCGGCGAATTTGGATGTCCGGATACGAGTACGGTAACGGTAGAAATTATTGAGGGATTAGCTCCTTCCATTGATTGTATTGGTACTGTTTGTGCGGGAGAAATCGTTACCTATACCAGTAGTGACGATTGCGGAATATTTGACTGGTCGGTAAGTTCCAACGGGGTTATTACCAACGGTGGAAGACCAGACGATGACTTTGTTACCATCGAATGGATTGACGGTCATATCGGTGAAATTGAGTTAACCGTGAGTAATTGTACCGGAGACTATTGTACGCGACCGGCAATGGTTCGGATTCCCATTATTTCTCCGGGAGCCACGATCATTGGCGATGCCACCGTTTGTAACAATACCATAAAAACGTACAGTATGCCAAATTATACGGGTACTGAATTTAACTGGTCTGTTTCTAACCGGGGAACGATTGAATCCGGTCAGGGTACCAACGAGATTACCGTTTCCTGGATTTCCGGAACCGTACCGGTAAACAATCAGTCCGTTTCGGTTACCTATGATAATTGTTATCTGGGATGTGGTGGTTCGGCTAATCTACCAGTTCGTATTTTACGGGAGTTTTTTACATCCGGTTCTATTGTAGGTTGTGAAAATGGTAGCAATGTTTTTACGGCCAACCGCTCTACGGGCGGAACGGCCAACGCCATCGTAGACTGGAGGGTGGTCACGCCCGACGGATTGTCCGTTCAGACAGAACTGGCCACGGCGACCTTTACTGCTACCTGGAATGCTGGTCCCGGAAACTACCAGATTATTGCGACGGCTAATGATCCCAACGATTTTTGTACCGACGAATATATTCTGAATTTTAATGTGCTGCCAAGACCTCCAACGCTGACGGGCATTGACGGCGTTACCGAAATTTGTCCCGGTCAGCCTTATACGTACAAAGTTACGGGTGAACCAAATCATACATTCCGATGGAACATCAATAACGGAGGTGTTATGACTCAGCAGAATGGTGCCAACATTACTGTTGTCTGGGACAACAACGGTCCTTACTCACTTTCCGTTACGCAGACCAACCCCATTGCCAGCTGTGTTTCTGAGGCCTACGACCTGAACATCAACGCGGTTCCACCCGTCAGTGTCACCGGAAATAGCGATGCTTGTGTAGACGAACAAACTAGCTACGCCGCCACGGCTATTGATAATGTTGATTACAACTGGTCTGTCATTCCTGCTTCGGCCGGAACCCTGACGGGGGAAGTGACTTCAGCTAATCCTGAGGTGCTCTGGCACGAACCCGGAACTGCAACGCTGGAACTTTCTGTCTGTGGACAAACAGAATCAATTCAGGTGGTTGTCCATGGAAAACCCGAACCAACGGTTTTATTCCCCGGTAGCCTTTGCGCAAATGAGACGACCATTATTTCTACGACCACTACCTTTGATACTTACCAATGGATCAATGAAAGCGGAAATACGGTATCCAATGATCCGGCGCCGGATCTCGGTCCGGGTTATTATGAGCTGGTAGTAACCAATAATTTTGGTTGTATGGAAGACACTACTTTTTTTATTGATCCGTTGCCAGTTCCAAAAGTAAGAATCTCTTCTCCAACGCCGATCTGGTTTTGTCCGGGAGGAACTTTTCCAACGCTCTACGCCGTAGACACGGAGAGCGGATATGATTTTGAATGGTTTATAAATGGTGTTCCAACGGGGACGAATGCGCCTACTTTTACTACTTCGGATTTTGGAGATTATCAAGTGCAGGTAACGGATGAGAATGGTTGTCAGAATTTTTCTAATGTGTTAAAGGTAATTGATATTTGTGATCAAACGCCTCCCGATACCCTGGTTACTTCGGGTTGTACTCTTTCAACGATCCCTTCATTTGTTAAGGATTTTCCGGCACCACTCTGTGACGAACACAGTTATACGAGTACAACTACTGGACATATTCCTGGTACGCTGCGCTGGGATTTTGATGACAATACACCGTTGCAAAACGGAAATACCGTTACGCACCGCTTCGGGGAAGCTGGTTTTTATCGGATTAGACATTATGCCCAATTTGACGATCCGCTGAATCCGGGTCAGATTATTTTTTGTGGCAGAACCATAATTGATACGATTTTAATTTCAGCTGCTTTTGATGCGGATCTGGCTTGTCCGGGAGGTACGACCCAGTTTACGGATATTTCTACTTTTTTACCAATTACCAGTATTACTAGTTGGAACTGGAACTTCGGTGATCCGGCGAGTGGTTCAAACAATAATTCTACGGAAATAAACCCTTTTCATGTTTTTTCAAATGAAGGTAACTACGAAGTAACGCTGACGATTACAGATCCGTCCGGTTGTGTTTCCGTCAGAACCGAAACGATTACGGTACATCCTCGTCCTGCTATTGATTTTGCGGAGCCAACCGTTCAATGTGAAGCGATCGCCATGGAATTTAATCTGAATACTTTGAGCGGGATCGTAACTTCCGTGAATTGGGATTTCGGTGATCCGGCGAGTGGAGAGGCAAATACTTCCGTATTAGAAAATACCTTTCATGAGTATGATACGCCGGGAAGTTACGAAGTGACTTTGTTTGCCACAAATATTTATGGTTGTACCAACAGCTATAACCGTACAATTACGGTGGAACCCAATTCACTCAACGGAGATATTACGCTTTCTCAGCCGTCTCCACTTTGTGAGGGAGAATCAACTACTTTGACAGCTCCTGCCGGAGGGAGTAGCTGGATCTGGTCCTCCGGAGAAACCACCGAAAACATTACTGTCGCCACTGAGGATATCTATACAGTTACAGTGACGGATGACCAGGGTTGTACTTACAGTCCGGCAGCAGTAGTCATCGATATTGTCCCCGCTCCGGTGGGAACTATTCGGGCCATCGAATACGATGAATACGGACAGCTACAAGATTATTTTTATGAAAATCCACTGGAACGCTGCGAAGGAGAAGATTTATTTTTAGAAATATCAGCAACGGGTAATTACAGTTATTCGTGGAGCACCGGATCCAGTCAAACGATCCTGGAATATTCGCAGGAACGTGGAAATTTATTATCCGCAGGAACCTATGATTATTCCGTTACCATTACTGATAATACCACCGGTTGTACCGCTGAAATTGGTCCGACACAAGTAATCGTACACGATTTGCCGGCGGCTTTTACAATCAGTGCAGCTGGAGGGAGTCCCGTCTGTGCCGGAACCAATGCGATATTAAGTGTTAATAATCCGGACAACGCGTTAACTTATCGCTGGAGTAACGGAGAGACCGGGCCGAGTATCATCGCCTTGAAAGGTGGAAGTTATTGGGCCACTGCGATTAATAGTTTTGGTTGTGAAACTGAGAGCAACCGGATATTTGTTTCAAAAGGTCCCAACGTAAGCCTGGTGCCCATGGGTTGTCATACCCGGTGCACACCGGATACCATTTGTGTACCACCAGTTCCTAACGTAACCAACTATCAGTGGTACCTCGATGGCAGTCCGGTTTCCGGAGAAAATACCAGAGAATTTATTGCTACGAATAGTGGATTTTATCAGTTGGAAATGACGGATAATCAGGGCTGCACCTTACTTTCTGAAGGCTTGTCGCTGACTCTTTCTCCTGGTTTTGGACACATCCGCGGATTTGTTTACGATGATGTAAATCAAAATATGATGGTAGATGCCGGAGATAGTTTATTAACCAATGTTACCGTCAATTTAATAGAGGGAGGAACGGTAGTCGCTACCAGGATTTCTAACCAAAACGCAGAATATATTTTTGAAAATACCCCGAATGGAGACTATACGATTCAGGTAGATGCAAGTACCTTGCCTTCGAATTATATGCCGATTATTGAAGAAGTTGATGTGACAATTTTTGGTTGTGATGTAGATGAAATAATTTCTCTCTTAGTACAGGAAACACAGTGCGCGATTTTCTCTTCTTCACTGACGTTAAATACTTGTAACGGAGTTGTTGTTCCATACGCAGGAGAATTACTATTGCCCGGTACAACCCCGGTTGTGCTTACCGCAGAAAATGGTTGCGATTCCACCGTAACCGTAACGGTAGTTGATAACGTATCTTTCCAGACAACGGAAAACTATGCTGCGTGCGTGGGTACGAGCTACGATTATTTCGGAACGTCGATTCCAGCGGGTACGTCCCAGCCGGTTACGTTTACGAGTACAGCAGGTTGTGATTCAATTGTGACGGTCACGATTTCGGAAACGCAAGCGATTGCAACGACGGAAAGTTACACTGCGTGTGCGGGTACGAGCTACGATTATTTTGGAACGTCAATTCCCGCGGGTACGTCCCAGCCGGTTATGTTTACAAGTGCAGCAGGCTGTGATTCAATTGTGACGGTCACGATTTCGGAGACGCAAGCGATTGCAACGACGGAAAGTTACGCTGCGTGTGCGGGTACGAGC
>CAKZUV010000388.1 GCA_937921555.1 uncultured Saprospiraceae bacterium | reverse complement strand
ATAATTTCGGAAGCACCCTTGGCTCCCATCACCGCAATTTCGGCCGTCGGCCAGGCGAAATTTAAATCGGCACCAATGTGTTTGGAGTTCATCACATCGTACGCGCCACCGTAGGCTTTACGCGTAATCAGCGTGATCCGCGGAACGGTCGCTTCGCTAAAAGCGTAGAGCAATTTGGCTCCGTTGGTGATGATTCCGTTCCATTCCTGATCGGTGCCCGGCAGAAATCCGGGAACATCCACCAGCACCAATAATGGAATATTAAAACAATCACAGGTCCGGACAAAACGGGCACCTTTGCGGGAACTGTTGACGTCGAGAACGCCCGCCAGACTGATCGGCTGGTTGGCCACAATTCCGATACTTCTTCCGGCCAGCCGGGCAAAACCGACGACGATATTTTCCGCAAAATCAGGGTGTACTTCCAAAAAAGAATCTTCGTCCATAATCCCTTCGATCACCTCCCGCATGTCATAAGGTTGGTTCGCCGATTCGGGAACAATCGTAGCAAGTTGTTCGCGGTATTCCTCTCCCAGTTCGTAAGGCAGATCGGGTGTTTTTTCGTTGCTGTTTTGTGGTAAAAAAGCGAGAAGTCTTTTTAGTTTTTCGAGGCAGTCAATATCGTTGGCAGCCGTCAGGTGTGTCACCCCGGATTTGACGGAATGAGCGGATGCCCCTCCCAGTTCTTCGGCGGTCACCGTTTCGTTGGTAACGGTTTTTACGACGTTGGGGCCCGTGACAAACATGTACGAGGAATTTTCTACCATGATGGTAAAATCGGTCATCGCCGGTGAGTACACCGCGCCACCCGCACAAGGTCCCATGATAGCCGACAGTTGTGGAATCACCCCGGAAAACCGGACGTTGCGATAGAAAATATCCGCGTAGCCGCCCAGTGATTTTACACCTTCCTGAATACGCGCACCACCCGAATCATTGAGTCCGATGAGGGGCGCACCATTCTGCGCGGCGAGATCCATGATTTTACAGATTTTTTCAGCGTGGGTCTCGGAAAGCGAACCACCAAAAACGGTGAAGTCCTGCGCAAAAACAAAGACGAGCCGGTTGTTGATCGTTCCGTAACCAGTCACAACCCCATCTCCGTAAAATTTTTGTTTTTCCATTCCAAAATCGGTGCTCCGGTGGGTGACGAGCATACCTACTTCTTCGAAGGATTTATCGTCGAGCAGAAAGTGAATTCGCTCGCGGGCGGTGAGTTTGCCTTTTTCGTGCTGCTTGTCAATTCGTGCCTGACCGCCACCGAGTTGAGCGAGGGCTTTTTTATCGTTGAGGGTGTTGTTTTTTTCTTTCAAGGTGTTATTCTTTAGGCTTTATCAAATTAGATACCAATAATTAATGCCAAGTGTGATTACAAAATTTACATTGTTTAGCCAAGGGAGTTCTTGCTAGTTTTCTACACATAGGACATAGATTCCAAAACACTTCATTTCCATGATTTTTGACTATTATTTCAGAAAGTTTAGCCTTCTCAATTTCTCTTTCTTCTTCATTCAAATAAGGATACTTTATCGTATGTTTTATATTAATTGGCAATAGGTGCAAATAATATTTTACCAAACAATCAATTTCTTCTTTTTTCATTCTCTTCTAATTACTGAAAACGGGTTGACTATGATCCATAGAAAAATAGCTAACTAGTTAACGGCTACTTCAACGAAGCTTCCCTTCGGCGACGGTGGTCAATCCGAAGAGTTTATTTGATTTCCGGAATTTCATTTCAAAGCTGTTGTAGGCTTTTAAGACCGCATTTATCGGACCGGGTAAAGGCTTCATATCGGAGGACGTTGGGTTCTCCATGTTTTCTTTATTTTGTTTTAATTTGCGGACCATCCAGACGAGTGGAAAGATCGTTCCGTAAAGATAGTATTGCTTTTCTATTTTACAATTTTTCGTTTCGAGTAGTTTTTTGAGCATGGGAATGGTGTAACGACGGTAGTGTCCGAGGTAGACATCGTGGGTAGACCAGACGCTCATAAAAGCGGGAACCGTAATAAAATAATAACTGTTTTCGCCCACGGCATTCCGGATGATGTCGAGGATGGCGTAATCGTCTTCAATGTGTTCCAGCACATCCATCATCACTACCAGGCAATGGTCAAGTGCCGGCGGAATAAAATGCATTTTTTCTACGGCCGTTCCCCTGGTCGGGGCCATTTCTTCTTCGGAATAACCGATATCTACGAGGAGTACTTTTTCTATTTTATCGGGATAGGCTTCGTAGAGTTCGTAGGCAAAAAAACCGGAACCACTGCCGAAATCCACGACCGTAATTTTCTGTCCTTCGCGGGAAGAAACATTTTCAAAATATTTAAATAGCGGAATTTTTTTGGATTGGTAATACCAATTTGTTTTTTGATCAACACCGCTTTCTAGTTCTAGTAAATCCATGATTGGAATATTGAATGTCCAATATCGAATATTCAATATTGGTTATTAACTGAATCAGCAATTTGCTTATCGGTTAAGAGCTTGTTTAAAATTTATTTAGTATCAACAAATTCTGACCGATCAATGTCTTTTCTATTATACGCTCTTTTTTTAAATTGTCTTCAAGTATTATTCAGTACAATGAAATGGATTTGATTTTCAAATCTTTCTGACTTTCTAAATATCATACCTTCTGATTTTATGTGTTTTTAAATAACCTCTCGTTCAAATTTCAATTCCAATTTTTCTGGTAGAACCAATATTAAATTTATGAACCTTAGATTCACTTAAAGGATGTTTCACATGTATATCATACTAGCAGTTAATCGTTACAACTCTGATGTACCATACGGTGCATTGTTTTCTGTTTCAATTTTGTAAAGTTCACAAATTGGCCCTACAATCTCTTCAATAATTTTATGCTTATCTTCCTCTTTTCCCGAATAATAGAGCTGGTACTTTTCAAGTAGTTCATCATTATCCCAAATCACCCTGATTGTGTTTCTGTACCATACACCATATTTATACTCAACGTCTTTATTCGTCTTATTAAAATCAAGTTTACCTATAAACAATGATCCACTTTCATGTCCTTTTCCATTAAATGATTCAATACCAATCATTGAATTCTTATTAGCTAAAGGAATAAATATACTTGAAAAATTATTACCTGTATCCCGAACATCTACTTTGTCAATATTTAATTCATTTACTATTGATTCGGAAACTCTTTTTCTTATTTCATTACATAGCTTTTTTAAGGCAACATCGAATTCAAACACTATTGTCTGCGATGCTTTTATATTTCCCAATATTTCTTCATGAATTTTATCCTGCATTTTATATGATTGTACTTGATAGGTTATTTCTTTAAGTAAATAAATATATTGTTCAATCGACGTTTTTAGTATTTTTTCATCTCCGGTACAACTTTTAAGACATTCATAAAGCCAAATAATTATATCATTACTATAAGATAGGCAAAAATAGTCTACACCTGACTCTAGTTCGGTCTCACTACATTCAACTCCAAATTTTGTAAGGTAAAAAAGTGTTTTTTTAGATTTTCTATTTTTTAAAAAATTATTATATCTCTTTAGTTGATTTGGCTGATCAATTGCATCTATTTTATTTTCTATACAAATGATAAAATCTTTATTTGATAGAGTAATATCAATGTAGCCACCTCTTTCCTCAGTCACTCTTCCGACATATTTTTCAAGTTCGGTTTTACAATCAATGAGTTCTGGTAAAGTTGGTAATGTTACCTTTTCCCATTGTTTATCGTTTTCTGCCTTCTCCGTAACAAATTTTATGAATAATTTCAAAAAAACATCTCCTTTATTATGCGTACCCTTTACACTTAATAACTCTCCCAAAAACGCGGAATGAGTTTTAACTTCATCTGTTCTTCTATCTAAAATGTTGAATAAGTTAAAGTTATATCCTGACTCCTTTATTTCCTGCTCACTATTTTTTTTTAAACTTGATATCTCTTTCAAGAATTTCATTTTATTGCATTATTTTAAAATTCATAAAATATCGATTTTCACTTAACAAAAAATATTCACAGACTTGGTATTCTAGTTTCCTTCTCTCCTACTGCCCCGCCGCACTCTTCTTATAAACCTCTTCCAGCTTAACCGCCCGTTCGTACGTCGGGTCCAGGGACAACGATTGCCGGACCAGGTTGTAGGAATTTTGAAAGTCTTTTTGGAAATATCCTTTCTTTGCCTGAAAATACAAAGCTTTATTTTTGGCTCCCAATTGGGTGGCCGTTTGAATCCCAATATCAAAAACCTGGGGAGCGTTACCGCCTACGTGGTCGTACATTTCGACGGCGTCGAGGGCTTTGGTAAAGTTGCTTTCCCGGGCATAAATCGCCGCTAAATAATAGTAGGCCGGACTGTATTTATAATTTAAGGCGACTGTTTTTTCAAGGTATTTTTTGGCTTCTTCTACATTGCCGGTATTGTTGTAATAAACCCCCTGATAATAGGCACCGTCGGGATAAGAATCAGACAACGATGCGAGTTTGTCCGCGTATTTTTTCAGCAGGTTGTTGTCCTGCAAACTAATGGCATTTTTAATGGCATTTTCCAGGGTGGATTCGTTGTTGGGATCGACCTGAAGTTGTTGTTCGTAGAGCCGGGCGGCCTCGGTAAAGTTACGGTCTTTGGCGGCTTGAAAAGCTTCGGCGTCGTAATTGGCGACCCGTTTGGTGATTACGCCCAGTAATACACCATCGGCTTTTTCTTCGTATACCACGTCATTGGGCGGAAAGTGACCGTTATCAATCAGTCCCTTGTCAACAAACCTCGGAATAAACATATAATAATCCGTCGGGTATTTGTAACGATCCGAATACGTCAGATAGCCCACTTTTACGTTGGGCGCTTTTTGCGTCATATAGTGCAGCAACGGCTCGTAGGCGTTGGTCCGGACGGTTACCTGTTCTCCGGCTTTGATGCGGGCATCATTTTCCAGCAACCAGTCGGTCATATTCTTGACGGATACCATCCAGTAATCCGTTTCATATTTTCCGTACGCATTGGGAAGACCACCTGATAATTCGTTGAAATAGAGTCCCTGATAAGGATGATTTTTGACCATCCAAAAGGCGGGCAAAGCCAGTAAAATCGTTAATATTCCGGAGGCAGCCAAAGCGGGCATTCCGGGTTTAAAACTGATCAGCCGGTGCCACCCCCAGGCGGCGAGGGTTGCCAGTACGGGCATGACGAAGAGAAAATGCCGCATTCCATCGTACAGTTGGGAACCTTTAAAGATGGCGTAGCCTACCGGAAAAATGGCCGTAAATGCCAAGAATCCAAGGACTATTCTTTTGTTGAGTTTAAATTTTATAAAATAAAAAACCAGAAACAGCACCAGCCCCAACAACATAAATATCGGCGCAGTAATCAGAATCCAGTGTGGAATATAAGACCACGGCAATTCGTCGGACCACAAATGTTCTCCATTGAATAACATTCTAATACTGGTAGAAAAATTAGACATTTCGCTCAATGCCTTAAACGGGTTACTGAAAGGTGCTTCCCGTGCGTACGGCCAGTATATCATTCCGGCAAAGTATCCACCTGCCACGACCAGTAATCCGGTCAAAAATGTCCGGCTGACCACCCTGGTATTTTTTAATAAAGGTCTTAAATCATTTTTCAATAAAAAAGATAAAATGGTAAACAACCCGAAGTACGCGATGAGTAGAATTCCCCCTACCCGCACGTTGATGGCCGCAGCAATTCCTACAATTAATAACAAAATAGTTTTCTTACTCGGCCGGGGCAATTGTTCCATAAACCGCAACATGTACAACAACGTAAATACGTACGCCGCAGCGAAGGGAATATCTTTGGGGTTGTTCATCGCATGCCCGAATATCCGGGGAGCGAGCAAAATAAATAGCAGACCAAAAAATCCGGCCCGCCAACTCCCCGATACCTGCCGTGCCAGCAGTCCGGTAAAAAGGATCAGTATAAAGCCCACTAAACTATTGAAAACGTGGCGCAAATCGTAGACATCCCACGACGGAAACCAACTGTGCAACCGCGCGGCAAAGTAGTCAAACATTCCACCATAATAATACAAGTTGCGATACGTGAGCGCACTATCGTCTTTTCCGTCGCTGTCAAACCAGGCCATCACTTTCTCTCCGTATTCTTTTTGCACGTGTTCGTCGCCCGTGATCCCGTAATCAAAACTGAGCATCGGCATCAGAAAAAAGAGGACGACTGCCGTGACCAGAAACAGAAGCCGGTAATAAGACGGATCTTTCCGGTTCCAGGATTTATTTTTTAATTCTTTGATGGGCTGGGTGACAAAAAAGTCCCAGTTGACGCGGAGGGAGATAAAAACCGTTTGCCAGAACATTTTGATACTATCGGTCAGGAGATTGATTTTAGAATCATCCATTGCGTCCCATTTGACGGGCATCGACTTGATTTGGTAACCTGCGAGTTTTGCCCGGTAGAGTAATTCCACGTCGTGGGCCCAACCGTTAGCGCGCAGGTCTCCGAATAATTGCTGCGCGGCGGCCTGCGGGTATAATTTAAATCCACATTGGGTGTCCCGTAAGTTGAGATTGGTAAATAATTGAATAAAGAAATTAAAAATCCAACCAGCCAGTCGCCGGATGCCCTGTGCTTCGACCTGAGAATCAGCGTGTTCACGCGAACCGATCAGTATTTGCTGTTGACGGAATCGCTTTTTGGGTAATTTTTTCAACCATTTATTGAGTTCCTGGGGTTGGGTCGCCATGTCGGCATCCAGGGTGAGAATAAAATTATTCATTTCTTCCGGAAGCCCAGCCGGATCGGCATCCGGATCAAGTACGTATCCCGCGTTGACTTCTGCCACCCCCGCTTTCAGCGCACCACCCTTTCCGACGTTTTGGGGTAACTTTAAGAATTTGAAATTCGTATTACCAGAAAAACTACCTGAGAATTTTTGTTCAATTATCTGCGCGGTGTCATCCGTACTGCCATCATCCACCAAAATAATATCGAGCGGGCCATTCCATTTTTGTTCAAAAGATTTGAGGGTTTTCAGCAGGTGGTTAAGCCGGCTTGATTCGTTGTAACAAGGGATAACGAGTGAGATCGTCCCCTGAAAGGAAACGGAGGAGGTTGATTTTGAGGGAGTTTTACCCTTGCTCTTTTTTTTACTCATGTAATATTAAATAAATTGGTAAAACAGTCGCAAATATAGGGAAAAAATCTACATTTATGGGTAGCTTTGCAGCTCCTAATTGCCTTTATAACCGGGTTTGTACAAATCACTTTTCCGGCTTTTGGCATTCAGACCAGATAAGCGCATGTTTAAATTTCTAAAATAAATTTTAAACAAGCTCTAAAAAGATTTTTTCACCAAATTAGCCACTAGATTATACTATCATCCTCCGACTCGCTCGGAAGGTTAATTTTTTCATATAAAAAAATGTAAAACATGCCAACCATTTCACCGCAGGCACTCGCCCACCGTATTACCCGAATGCAGGAATCTGCTACGCTGAAAATGTCGCAGATGGCCCGCGAATTGAAAGCAAAGGGACACGACGTGATCAGTCTCAGTATCGGAGAGCCGGACTTTGATACACCACAACATATCAAGGACGCCGCTATTAAAGCGTTGAATGATGGGTTTACAAAATATACCCCCGTACCGGGTTTACCGCAGATCAGAGAAGCGATTTCTGCCAAATTCAAGCGGGATAATAATCTGGATTACGCGCCTTCGCAAATTGTGGTTTCCAACGGAGCCAAACAGTCCATTGCCAATCTTTCACTGACCTTACTCGACGAGGGAGACGAAGTGATTATTCTAGCCCCTTACTGGGTATCTTATTATGAAATTGTCCGGTTGGGGAATGGAACTCCGGTCTCCTTGCTGGGTGGAATAGAAAATGATTTTAAGGTAACTGCCAGTGAACTGGAAGCAGCGATCACGGAAAATACGCGGATGGTGCTTTTTTCCAGTCCCTGTAATCCAACGGGATCCGTTTATCAGCACGACGAACTCGAAGCGATTGCCAACGTGATTGCCAAGCACGAACAGATCGTCATTGTTTCAGATGAGATTTACGAATACATTAATTTTTCCGGTAAGCACGTCAGTATCGGTTCTTTTCCACAGGTCAAGGATCAGACGGTAACAGTGAATGGTTTTTCCAAAGGTTTTGCAATGACGGGCTGGCGTTTGGGATATCTCGGTGCGCCTGCGTGGATTGCCAAGGCTTGTATTAAAATTCAGGGACAGTTTACTTCGGGTGCGACGGCGTTTGGTCAGATGGCGGGTGCCCACGCGCTGATGTCTGACATGACGCCAACCTACGAGATGCGCACAGCCTTTTTAAAGCGACGGGATATGGTGATTGAACTGCTGGAAGCGATTCCGGGTATGCAGGTGAATCGTCCGGAGGGTGCCTTTTATATTTTCCCAAATATCAGTGCTTATTTTGGTAAAAAAGCGGGTGATATGACGATTAATAATTCGGATGATTTTGCGGAATATATTCTGAATGAAGGTCACGTAGCAATTGTGGCAGGTAGTGCCTTTGGAGCGGATGATTGTTTCCGGTTGTCGTACGCGGCGAGTGAGGAGCAGTTGCGGGAGGCGATTCGACGAATTGGGGAGTGCGTGGCTAAGCTTCATTAACAAATTAACGTCTTTAAATCAATATTCAGTGTTGGATATCCAATATTGAATATTGATTTCATTTCCCGGCCATCACTTCATCAAAAATTTCTTTTTCTTTATTGTCAATTGCTGAATAAAATCAACGGTGTAGTCGCGTTCAGATTTACAAGTTTCGATGAGTCCGTCGAGTTCCTGAATTTGTTGAGAGAGAGATTGGAGGGCCAGGTTGATGGTATCGGCGGTGAGCCATTCGCGGGAGAGTGGCTGGTGTCGTAGTCCGATGGAATGTCGGGATAGCCGGGAATAGAATTTTTGTTTGGTTTGGAGTTGGTTGAGTTGTTCGAGGGTATCTTCGAATTCGAGGATGAGGCGCATGGAGAGGGTAATCTGGTGGTGTGTTTCGTTGATAGATTTCCGGTAATCGGAATCGAGGGCGGATTTGAGTCGGTTCCAGAGGGTCATCCCGTTGAGTTTTTCGGAGATGTCGGTTAGTTTGACGCGGAGGCGGTAACTGAGCTGAATGGTTTTGTCCAGTTCGCCTTTGATGGTGTAAGCTGCATCGAGGTCTTTGTTGATTTGGGTGATGGCGACTCTGATATTTTTTGGTAACGCTTCGAGTTGCGTAGCGCGCATGTTCATGAGGGCTTTTAATTTGATCCGCAGCTGAATTTCCCCGCTTACTTTTTCGGTCAGCACTTCTCTTTCGAAGAGGAGCATTCCCATTTTTTCTGATAATTCTTTTTGTTCCCGAACCATTTCGAGGTAGCGCCTCCGGGCTTCTTCAAAAGAGGGCGCAGAGGCGGTCTGACTGATAAATTCTTCTTGTAATTCGAGGGTTTCCTGAATATAAAATATACGATCTTCCAGTTCTTTTTGCCGGAAATCGAGTTTGATCAGTCGTTCCCGTGCCAGGTCTACCGAGTGTAGCGCGGCGAGGGTTTCCTGGATGAGTTTGTGAACGGGTGGGTTGTTTGATTTGTCGATGGATGCGGTTTTTAATTGATAATAGGGAATGGGAATTTTTTACTAATATAGATAATTGTTTTGGATTTGGGGGGTGTTTTGTCGCGGAGAGGGGCGCAGAGACGCTTCAACGTGAAGAGGGGTTGTTTGATTTGTTCCTGGTTTTTTGAATTTACTTGGGTCTTGTTTTGTCGCGCAGAGAGGCGCGGAGGGCGCTGAGCGGACGTGTATATCTTTATTCGTATTTTTTTTACGCTGGGAGATGGATTGGTTCTTTATTCAAAGGGGAGTTTATTTTATCGTAAATGCAAAATTTTGGACAAGTCCTTTAAACTGCTTATTCACTTAATCCCCAGACCCACTCTCCTTCTGAGCTGAAATATCCGATTTTGTCGCCTTGTTCGATACGGAACAGTCCTTTGCCGGCGTAGCTGATGTATTCGTATTCCGGTTGGATGATGATCTCTCCGTTGAGGTTGGTCAGGCCGGAAAAACTTTTGATCCGGATGACTGCGTAGCCATCCTGGAAGGCTTCGATTTTATCGTATTTGGGGGGAATAACTTCAATACCGCGCTGATTGATGATGCCCCATTTATCGTTTTTTTGCACGACTGCGACGCCGTACCGGAATTCTCCGGCTTGTTGATAATAAGCATCCGAACGTTGTGCTCCTTCCGAAATGTAATAAAAACGGTAATGCTGATCGCGTACCAATCCGTGACCATTACTAAAATCCAGTAATTTGTTTACATTCGGGTCCACGATATATTGTCCCATGGTATCAATGATGCCACCCGAGCGGTAACCGTGATAAACTACCGCGCGATCTTCCGCAAAGTCCAGGCATTTGGAATAGGTCAGTCCGATTACTTCTTCTCCTTTTTTGTTGACGTAGCCGCACTGGCCGTTGAGTTGGACCATCGCCCGGCCATCGTTAAATCCGGATACTTTGGAATAGCGGGGATCAATCACAAGTTTTCCCCGGCTATTGATAAAACCGTATAATCCTTTATACCGGACAGCAGCCATCCCCTCGCTAAACAATCCGATCCGTTTGTATTTTTTATGGGTCAGCATATTTCCGGTACGGTTGATGAGACCGTATTTAAAATTGGCGGTTCCGATACGTACAACAGCCGTTCCGTGCTCACTGAACGGATTGATTTTGGAATACTTTGGTTTTAAAAAAAACTTCCCGGCTTTGTTGATCAAACCCCATTCTCCGTTGACCACTACCCTGGCCACATTTTGCTCAAAATCATAGGCCTTGCTAAAATTCAGTGGAATAACCAACTCGCCTTTGGTATCTACGTACCCAACTCCCTGTACCGTCGCTACCCAGGCCAGGCCGTTGCAAAAATTTCCGACGTTCCGGTATTTAAAATCAATGATCACTTTTCCCTGCTGATCAATAAATCCCCATTTACGCCCCAGCTTGACAGAAGCTAACTGACCGGAAAAATTATTTACCTTGGTATAACGACAAGGAATAACTTCCTGGCCGGAGGGATCTACAAATCCCCATTTTCCGTTTCTTTTTACGGGCAACCGTCCATTTTTAAAAATTCCTATTTCGTCGTATTTTAAATCGACTACGACTTCTCCGAGTGTATCAATTACACCGTATCTTTTTGTATTATTGGAAATACGAATAATCTTGTTGTCTGTATTTTCTAAAAAATCTACCCGGTCAAAATTGCAGGGGATTAACATTTTTCCTTTCGCATCCACCATGCCCCATTTGTTTTCTGATTTCACAATACCCACTTCGTTGACAAAGTTTTCTGCGATGGAAAACTGCGGTTGTACCACTACATTTCCAAGTGTATCTACGTATCCGAATTCGCATTCTTCACAAACCAGTCCGGCATTGGTTTCAAAGTCCTGATCGTAAAGCGTATAATCGATCATATAATTATTGGAAAGAAATCCGTCGAGGTGATCATTCAAATTTTCGAGGTGATCACGTCCGGCTTTTATTTTCCCCGACAAATGCCCTTTGACACTCATGCGGGCTACACCATCGTGAAAATCACCGATATAAGCGTAATCCTTTTTCACAAATAACCCAATCGGATTGTTACTGATTAATCCATGGCGGCCATTCGAAAAAACACACCGGGCTACCCGACTCCCTGCGCTATAATCCGATAGTCGTATATCCAGCATATTAACATCCGTCACTAATAATCCTACTTTATTGTTTACCACTCCGTATACCATATCAAAACGGTATTTAGTTTTCTCAAAATTATAATGGTTATAATTTTCAATTCCCACGATGGTCAGATTATGGCGATGTTCTATCCGGATGGTATGGAAAGACGGTTCGATTTGAATACTCCCGTCACTCAGTTTACGCAAGCCCCATTTATCCTCCGCCGAGGAATAGAACCATTCAAAATCCTCCAGCGAAAAATCAGGATCCTGCGTGAGTGCAGGCATTGTAATGCGCGAAGCACGCTGTGCACCAATGGTGATGGTAAAATGTTTTTTAAATTCACTACTGGTTTGTTCGTTCCCGTTTTCGTCAAAATCATAAAGTTTTAACGCCTGACCTTTGAAGGCACGTGCCTGCGTCCCGTTCCATTCAATTCGATCATACTCAACAGGAATTACCAACCTTCCGCTCAAATCAACAGCACCGAATTTACCACGGTCCCGCACCAGGGCTATATTCGGATCAGGCCGACCGATCCACGAAAATCCGGCAGGAACAATCACTTCTTCTGCCTCGGACATAATTCCCCATTTTTCGCCCCGGCGAAAACGATAAGTCGCTTTACCAAAAGGCTGAATCTCATTATAGGCAGCAGATAAGATCTCGTCTCCCGAAGCATTCAACAGGCCGAGCAGCCGGTCTTTTTTACAAAGCAGGTGATCTTTGGAAAAGGGATAAAAGTCATCGTAATCCGTGCCTGTAATCAGCGACTCGGTTGCTACTGCGTACGCGTAGGTATTTCCATCTTTTTTTAACCGGTAAAAGTGATCCGATATTTTATCGTATTGGCTATATTCTACCGGAAAAAGCAGTTTTCCTTTTTGGTTGACGGCCCCCCAGATACGGCCTTTCTGACAAAAAAACAGGCTATCGCCAACCGCTTGAATCCGGTCGTATTCCGGTGGCAGAATAACGTCTCCTTTTTCTGTCAGCAGTCCCAGTTTGTTGTGGGCAGCAGACTGAAAATATCCGTCCGGTAAATAAGAAAGATCTTCGTAAGCGGGCGTAATAACGGGTTCTCCCGTAATGGAACGAACGCCCCATTTTCCGTTTTGGCGGTACCCTAAATATTTTTTCTCCCAGATTTGTACGCGTTCGTATCCTTTTTCCAAAACGACGGATTGCTGTAAGTTGATGACCATCCAGTCGTCTTCGACCATTACCGCAAAAAGCGTGGAGTCCAGAATTTTTATATCCTGATAGCCAGGAGGAATTACTTCGCGTCCGAATTCATTGATCACGCCCACCTTTTTTTCCCGCTGCATCACCGCGTAGCCAAATTTCTTAAATTCCCCAATAGCACCATATCGCGGCTGGATCAGCAGTTCTCCTTTCGCGTCCATCAGTCCCCAGAGATTATTGACCTTAATGGGAAAGGCCCGCTGCGCCGACAGAGATCCAACAGCTATGAGAAGTAAACAGGAAATAATTATCGGTCTAAACGTCATCGTTGGGTTTCTCTTTTCGAATTGGGGACTGTACCGTTATGTGTGTCATTTGGCATCCCGCACCTTGTATTCCTAAAGGAAAGCCAACGCGCTGACACACTTGACAGGACAATCTCCGAATTGCAATGGCTGGGAACTAAATCCGGAACAAGTCAATTGACGCACCATACGCTCATAATGTAACGAATGAGCAAAAGATACATTTATTCCGTATTACATTTAAATTAACATTTATAATAAGATAAAAGACGATCAATTTGTTTTTCGTGTCGTTTGGTATGTAACAAATAGAATTTAAGTAATCCGTTCACATCCGAACGACCAAAGACTGGGTGTTTGTATATTTCTCCTTTCAATTGCGGGTCGCTGAGGCTGAGTAAATAAGTCCGGAGTTCCGCCCTTTGCTGTTTCCACTGTTTGGTCACATCCCAAAAAGAAGATCTGACCGGAAGCGCGTCTCCGTTAATGATTGCGGGAGCTTTTACCTTAAAAGGGGCGTTAAAAAGTAACGGGTACATGCTTGTCATTATTTTGCCTTTCAGGGAATTTTTCTTTGGTACATTCCCGTCGCTCAGCTTCTTTTTCATGTATTCCATGGTATAAAATTCAGCCAGCCGGAGATGTACCATCACTTGCATTACTGACCATTCCGTGTTGCTGGGTTTACGATTCAGGTCGTCCTCGGAATGCCGGCTCAGGCGTTTTACAAGTCGATGCAGCTGATCATCTACCTCGTCAAGTTGTTTTTGGACTTTTTGTTTCATTCAAGAAATATTGAAAATCATCAGAATTGCAGGGATTAAATCGGTGACAAATATAGTAAATAATATCGTGTGGCCGCTTGGGAGAATTGGATTGAATGAAGCTCCCCGAAGCAAGCTGTCGGGGTATCGCTCAAAGCTAAACACAGTTAATCGGTGAGCCTGCTCTAAAAAGTGATTTTCGCGCAGAGGAGCAGAGAACGCAGAGAATCTTTAACGTGTAAATCTTTTATCGTAAATCAAATATGAATATTATTTTTATTAAATGTGTCTCAATTTTTCTGTTTTCCTAGTTTTTAGAGCAGGCTCATCGGTAAATTAGTCCCGATAACGTGTTCATCTGAAGCAACGCCACGGAGAATTCTTATTTATTAAACGCTCGATTTTACCTTTTTAGCTGTGGGCAGTCACTATTCGTCACTGGAAGTATGATTTTCACCATCCCAATTTTCCGGAGAAACCTTATAAATCTCACCGTTATGTCCTCTGGTCTTCCAATAGTTATAGTCCCGGACCATCCGGCGAAGATTTTTTAACTCAAATCCTTTGGTTCCGATCCGTTTGTGCAGGGCGCGGTAATCTTTAAATAACAGACCTAATTCTTTTTTAAAATTCTCTTGGTGGATTTCGATGAGTTTCCCTTGTTCAGTTTTGACATGCGGACGATGCTGCACTGGATTTTTACGATCTGTCCGTACCTCCACAAAATAGGAATAAAGCGTCAACGGCCCTGTAACTTCCCGTAGTACCATGGCGGTATTACCGGCAAAAGGTTTTGCGGGATAAGGCATTTCCAGACGATCATAATGAAAATTTTCTCCAGTGTTATTAGCCACCTTTTTAGTGTAGCCGTAGGATTTCAGTTTGTCCGGTTTTATGGTAATAACTTTTTTGCCAACCAGGTATTTTATTTTCACCTCATTATCTGTTATACTTCCGGGCTGAATATTGGCCGTTTCTTTGATCCCGTCGTTCCAGATCAGAAACCCGGGATAGGTAGGTTTTCCTTTGTCCATATCCTTGTCCATAAAGGCTAACGTAACAAAAAGAGATAGCATCAAAAAAATTGCAGTTCGCAGATTCATAGTTTTGTTTAATTTGTTTAATGGACTCTAAAATAAACAAAGAAATCCTGAGAATCAAATAATTTATCCGGCAAAAAGAAAAGACTGTCTCTCGAGACAGTCTTGTTCCAATTCAATTTACCTATTCTTATATTCCGAAGGAATTTTTTATTTTATTTTAGCATCATTTGCCAGTCCGATTTCCAGAGTTTGTCCCTTTTTGGTTTTAACAAACCGATCTTTTTTCTTTAAATTTTCTACCGCCTCGTTATAAGCTGGATTGGTAGAAACGGTCAGGAGTACGCCGTCCTGATATTCGAAAAAATACTTATTCGCATCACCGGGAATCACCAGTTGAAATGTCAGCCTTTTGGTACCGTCCCGAAGTAAACGAAACTCCAGCATACCGTCCATTTTTTTATTGACGGGCGTACCGTTAAATCCAGCTATTCCTATTTTTTCTTTTTTAGTAACCAGTGCGTTACGGCTTTCGTCCCACGTCATTTCCACATCAGACAATACAACCGGGAAGTTATATTTTTCCGGTATTTCCAGTCCAGTATGCAACATCCGGGCACGTGCGGTAGCCAGTTCCTTTCCTTCCGGAATAAATTCGGAAAGCGCCGTCTGATAAAATTCCCGTTTTTTCATATAATCAATATTCCGGGAATTATAGGCATTAGCGACTAAATCCGTTTCAATAATTTTCATGAGTTTTCCGGGTAGAAAAAGATCAAACCCCAGCATCAACTCAAAAGATTTTGGAGCTGTTTCACTTTGCTCCTTCTGATGTTCAAACTCGGTCATTCCGGCCACGGTTGCCACCAAAGCATCCTGGTCGTCAAAGAAATTAAAAGTACCTTCGGCCTTTATTTTGCCTTGGTGATTATCATAAGCGAGCAAATTTCCATTCCGAACACCCGAAACAATTTTGAGAGAATCACCGAAATAGAAGATATCTTCCGCCGGGTTATGATCCAGGATTCCTTTCGTTTCAAAAAACAAATAATCAGTTTCCTGTTTTTTGGCCATCATAGTCGCAGGATATAAATTTCCGGTAGCGTGCTGAATCAACAATCCGGTGCTTAAAATATCTCCTGCTTTATTTTTGGGTTCATCGTAGCTGAGTCGCAAATTCAATTTGTCTCCCATACTGTTCACAGAAAACCATTCTGTCTGTGGTAATTTATCGGCGTCCAAGTAAGCAAATCCAGAAAAATC
>CAKZUV010000387.1 GCA_937921555.1 uncultured Saprospiraceae bacterium | reverse complement strand
CCAGTACGATTTCCAGCGCCGGTGGAATACTTTCGATATCGAAATACAATCTTCCGGTTCGTCTTATCAACAAATCATCCACACTATTTACCATTTCGTGGTGTACTCCAAACCAGGTCTCTGCCCGCAACAGCGCAATTTCCGGAGCATCCGAACTGTATTCCTGCATTTTCGCCAGGATCATTTCGGTCTGCTTACCATAAGTCGTCACCAGATACCAGCCGTAGTACGAGATCAATCCGGATTTTTTCACCCGGTCTTCTATTTCCTGAATATAAGCTTCTACTGCCTTTGCATCCTTTAACGGATTTTCAGTTAGTGGAATATCTTTGGTGGGACAAGGTCCGAACGGTTCCGGCAGTTGCTCGTCAACCAGGTCTACAATTCGCTGCGCCATTTTCCGGTAACCCGTAAGTTTACCACCTGCAATTGAGATCAATCCGGTGTCCGACACAAATATTTCATCCTTACGGGATAATTCCGAAGGAGATTTTCCGTCTTCGTGGATCAGCGGGCGCAACCCGGCCCAATTGGAAATAATGTCATTCTTGTCCACTTTTATAGTTGGCAGCGCGTGATTTACAGCGTTTAACAAATAGACTGCATCATCCTTCGTTGCCACTACCCTATTCAAATCACCCGTATAGTTGGTATCAGTGGTGCCTACGTACGTTACCTTACCACGTGGAATAGCAAAAACCATCCGGCCATCCGGTACGTCAAAATAAAGAGTGTGGTTTAATGGAATTTTATGGTGTGGAAAAACCAGGTGTACCCCTTTGGTCAAGTGTAATCTTTTACCTGAAAGGGAACCATTTTTCTTACGCAATTTATCCACCCAGGGACCGCTTGCCGAGACGACTCTTTTTGCTTTTATATTAAAAATATCGTTTGTTAAATTATCGCGTACAGAAGCACCTCTTACCTTTTTTTCGTCGTCATAAATAAAATCAATCGCCTGCGTATAGTTTAGTGCGAGGCCACCTTTCCGGGCAGCCGTTTTTAATAACTCGATGGTCAAACGCGCATCATCCGTCCGGTATTCTGCGTAAAAACCGCCTCCCTTCAAAATGCGGTCATCCAGTAAAGGTTCGTATTTCATAGCTTGCTCTCTGGAAAGCATTTTACGCCGGTCGTCTCCCTTTACCTGCGCAAGAACGTCATAGACCCACAAACCAAAAGAGGTACTCCAGTAACCGTACGTCCCGTCTTTGATGAGTGGCATCAGCATTTTTTCGGGCAATACCAGATGTGGTGCCAGTCGGTGTACGATTGCCCGTTCGGTTCCGGTTTCCCGTACCAGCGCAATATCGAGTTGTTTCAGATACCGGAGTCCCCCGTGAATTAATTTGGTAGACTTACTGCTGGTTCCTGAGGCAAAATCTCTCTTTTCAACCAATGCCGTTTTCAATCCTCTGGCCGCCGCATCCAAAGCAATTCCGGCGCCGGTAGCGCCTCCGCCGATGACCAGTAAATCAAATTCCTGTGATTGCATGGACTGAATGGTTTCATTGCGCTGAAGTGAAGAAGTAGAATTATTCATGATAGATTTTTAAGAATATATACTCAAGGAATATTCCAATTGAATATGGGTGGGTACTTACCGATATTATCTCTTAAACCGCAGATTAGGGCAGAACGTTTAAAAACCAAATAAAAAAAGGGCATATTATTGCTAATATCCCCTTTTTCGCAAAAGCTGCTTAAATAAATACAGACCTGATGGTTTAGGCTTTAGCCAGTTTCAGGGCTTTGATCATTGTTTCTCCGATTGTTGCCGGTGAATTTACTACGTGGATACCGCACGATTCCATGATCTTCATCTTGGCGGCGGCCGTATCATCTTCTCCACCGATAATTGCTCCGGCGTGTCCCATGGTTCGTCCTTCTGGCGCCGTTTGTCCGGCGATAAATCCGACGACAGGCTTGGTTCCGTGTTCTTTGATCCAGTGAGCGGCATCCGCCTCCATGTTACCACCAATCTCGCCGATCATAACGATTCCTTCGGTATCCGGATCATTCATGAGCAGTTCTACTGCTTCCTTGGTAGTCGTTCCGATGATTGGATCACCACCGATACCGATACAGGTAGATTGTCCCAGTCCGGCTTTTGTGATCTGATCAACCGCTTCGTACGTTAAGGTACCAGAACGGCTGACGATGCCAATTTTCCCGGGGTTGTGAATAAATCCGGGCATGATGCCCACTTTTGCTTCTCCTGGTGTCATTACGCCGGGGCAGTTAGGCCCGATCAGGCGGCAATCTTTATCCCGGAGGTAAGCTTTTACCTTTACCATATCCTGAACAGGAATACCTTCTGTGATACAAATGATCACCTTGATTCCCGCTTCGGCAGCTTCCATTACCGCATCCGCAGCAAATTTAGGAGGTACGAAAATGATGGTTGTATCCGCGTTGGCTTTATCAACTGCTTCGGAGACGGTATTAAAAACGGGCAGGCCGAGATGTGTTTGTCCTCCCTTACCCGGAGTGACACCACCAACGACATTTGTTCCGTATTCGATCATCTGTCCGGCGTGAAAAGAACCTTCCTTTCCGGTAAATCCCTGGACAATGATGTTAGAATTCTTGTTAACTAAAACTGACATATATTATGATTTTATTTTAGAGCTTATCCGGATTGTCCGTAAGCTCTTATTCTTCTACAAATATAAAAATATCCTCGTCATCTTTGTGCATATAGTAATGTTCTCTGGCAAATTTCTCTTCATTCCGCTCTATATCTTCTTTATCTGCCTTAGCCTCTTCAATTTTTTTCTCATAATACGCCTTATCTGCCTTCAGCCGTTCCTGGCTGGATTGCAGTTTGAACTGCGTCAGAACATCATGTTTATCAAAAAAAACCATCCAGACCAGAAACAGAATACTTACCATGAAGTATCGGTTTCTCGCCGGTGCCGGAATTCGATCCAGCAGTGGTTGGAATGGATTTTTTCGTTTAGCCATGATTATAGTAATAGCGCTTTGCCGGGATAGACGGCTGCATCCCCTAATTCTTCTTCGATTCGGAGTAATTGATTGTACTTAGCAATTCTATCCGAACGGGAAGCAGAACCGGTTTTAATTTGTCCGGTGTTTAAAGCAACCGCCAGATCAGCGATGGTCGTATCTTCCGTTTCGCCGGACCGGTGACTCATAACGCTGGTAAAGCTATTACGGGTCGCAAGATTTACTGCCTGTATCGTTTCGGTCAAAGTACCAATCTGATTTACTTTGATCAGAATAGAATTTGCGGAGCTTTCTTCGATTCCTCTTTGCAGACGTTTGGTGTTGGTAACGAACAAGTCATCTCCTACTAATTGCACGCGGTCTCCCAGGGTACCCGTCAGATTACTCCAGCCTTTCCAGTCGTCTTCGTCCAGACCATCTTCGATGGAGAAGATCGGATATTTATCACACCATTCTTTCCAGTAGGTCACCATCTGGTCGGAAGTTAACTTATCTCCGGTGGACTGATGGAAGTGATATTTCTTTTCTTTTTTATTCCAGAATTCGGAAGCCGCCGCGTCCATCGCAATAACTACATCTTCTCCCGGACGGTATCCCGCTTTTTCAATTGCCTGAATAACGGTGATAATTGCCTCTTCGTTGGATTTCATGCTTGGTGCAAAACCACCTTCGTCTCCTACGTTGGTAGAATATCCTTTTTTCTTAAGTACGTCTTTCAGGTGGTGAAAAATTTCCACGCCCATTCGCAATCCATCAGAAAAACGGTCCGCACCAACGGGCATGACCATAAATTCCTGAAAGTCGATGCTGTTGTCTGCGTGTGAACCTCCATTCAGAATATTCATCATCGGTACGGGAAGCACGTGTGCTCCTACGCCACCTACGTAGCGGTACAAAGACATATCGTTTTCCAGAGCCGCCGCTTTGGCACAAGCCAAAGAAACACCCAGGATTGCATTGGCTCCTAATTTCTTTTTATTATCCGTTCCATCCAGATCAATCATTAACTGATCAATATAAATCTGGTCGAATACATCCACGCCGATCAGTTGTTCCCGGATTTGATCTTCCACATTTCGAATTGCTTTGGTAACGCCCTTTCCCAGGTATATTTTTTTATTCTTGTCACGGAGTTCTACCGCTTCGTATTTTCCGGTAGAGGCACCGGATGGGACTGCTGCCCGACCTACGGCTCCGTAGCCGGTAGTCACTTCTACTTCTACGGTTGGGTTACCACGGGAGTCAAGAATTTGACGTGATCGGATGTCGATAATTTCGCTCATTTTTTTCTTTTTTGAAATAAGTTATTGAAACTTTTGGTTTTTCTACAAACGAAAATCAGGACGCTTGACGGAAAATATTGGTTAGGACAATGCTATAATTTTTATGATTGTGGAGACAGTTGTTCCGCCTTGGTCATCATGTCTACGAATTCATTAAACAAATAACGGGAATCGTGCGGACCGGGGGAAGCTTCCGGGTGGTATTGAACAGAAAAAGCTTTTTTAGCTTTTACTTTGATCCCTTCTATGGTTTGATCATTAAGATTCACATGCGTAATCTCGATCTTGTCTTCATTCTTTTTTAAAGCTTCCGGGCTTACACCAAAACCATGATTCTGACTGGTAATTTCACTTTTCCCTGTCACCAGATTTTTTACCGGATGATTTATTCCACGATGGCCATTGTGCATTTTATAGGTTGGGATTCCCAGTGCCAGTGCGAGAATCTGGTGTCCCAGACAAATTCCGAATAATGGTTTGTCTTCGGCCAGAATCGCTTTGACCGTATCTACGGCGTACTGCATGGGGGCAGGATCGCCGGGACCATTGGAAACAAAATAGCCATCCGGATTCCATTTTTTCATTTCTTCAAAAGAAGTTTTGGCCGGAAACACTTTACAGTAGCATCCGCGTTCGGACATACACTTGAGGATACTTTTTTTAATACCCAAATCCAGTACGGCTACTTTTATTTCTGCCGCGGGATCTCCGAAAAAGTAAGGTTCTTTGGTACTGACTACACTCGCCAATTCCAACCCTTTCATGTTAGGTACTTTTTCCAGTAGATCTTTCAATTGTCCCAGATCACTGATTTCAGAAGAGATGATTGCGTTCATCGCTCCTTTGTCGCGAATATGCCGCACAATCTCACGGGTATCCACCTGACAGATTCCTACCAGATTTTCGTCTTCAAAATATTCCTGAATGGACTGATCTGCTAGTTGGCGGGAATATTCGTTGATAAAGTTTTTACAAACTAAACCCGATATCTTAATTTGATCGGATTCAGTGTCTGTATGACGGGTTCCGTAGTTTCCGATGTGGGCATTGGTCGTCACCATGATTTGACCAAAATAGGAAGGGTCTGTAAAAATTTCCTGATATCCGGTCATACCAGTGTTAAAGCAAATTTCTCCGGTGGTGGTGCCAATTTTTCCAGCAGACTTGCCGTAAAAAGCTTTACCATCTTCCAGTAGAAGTATCGCGGGTACTTGTTCTAAATCAGCCATGAATTTGAAGTTTCCGCAAATATAAACAAGTTTTCAGGAAGGTAGATAAATTCAGGTCATAAAATGGAGATGGTTTCAGCACTTTACAAAATCGTAGTATCTGATCTTAAATCTAAAACGGGAAGGATTATCGAAACATCATCGACCTGACCTGTTAAGGGGCGTGGAATAAATAACTGCCCGTTTTGACTTTTTTAATCCAAGTCCCTAAATATCAAGACGGCTGACCTTGTCTCCCAGGATGAAGGATTTCATTTTCTGGTTAAGTGCATCAAATCCTTCTCTGCTAACATTTTGTGAAATTTCGCCATTTTTCAACAGACAAATACGATCACAGCAATCACTCAAAGTTGAAAAAATATGAGAAGAGATCAGAATGATTTTATTTTGCGCTTTTAGTTTTTTTATTATTTCAACAATAATCATATTGCTGTGAATATCTACGCCATTAAAAGGTTCGTCGAGTATATAAATTTTATTTTTTTGTAAAAGAATTCCCATCAGGGCCAGCTTTTTTTTCATTCCGGTAGAATAGGTTGCTGCGTATTGCTGTAGTGGTAATTCGAAAATATTCTGTTCTTCAAAATTATCGGCTTTGATATTTCGGGCAACACAAAGTAGTTTGAGATATTCCCATCCTGTAATTCTGGACATGAAAGCTGGCGTCGCAGGAAGGAAACCTACCTGGTCTTTCAATTGAGTTGCTTCCGTGTCAATCCGTCCGTCGTAGTTTTCCATCCCGGCAATACATCTGAAAAGTGTCGTTTTTCCAGCCCCGTTTTCGCCAACGATCCCCATCACCCGGCCACTTTTCAATTCGAGATTGATACTCTTCAGGACTTTTTTACTACCATAAGATTTAGAAAGATTTTTTACGTTTACCATCCTAATATTATTGTCAACCGGCGTTTTGCCTGTACATAAAAAATGGGAATAATAATCATTAACATTGGTGGAAATAAAATACTCAATGCATATAAAATTCCGTGAATGATCGTCAATTCTCCGGGAAACGCAGAATACTTTGCCAGAATCATCGATACAAGATAAACATATCCTAACGTATACACCGCGATTGTTATCCAGTATTTATCCGGAAAACAGAGCATAAAAGTTATCAAAACCGGAAGTGTTAACATTGATATAGCAATCAAGCCATCCTTTATTTTTTTTCGTAAAAAAGCAGCTGGTCCCATGGCGAAAATCCAGCAGTAAAATTCCTTTTCCGGTCTGGAATAAAATCCCATACTTATAAAAAATAATACCATCAGTGAAAAAATCCCCAGATTGTAATTGCCTACCTGAACCGCTTTTCCCGCCAGCAAATAAGCTAAAATAATGAATCCAAATGATCGTCTGAATCCGATGATAAATTCAAAAGGAATTCTTTTAAATGGCGTCGGGATGGTTGTCTGTATTTTGGGTAAGTTGCTGAAGACCACCAACCCCAAAGAAACAGGAAGGAGTGCTAAAGCCAGAAGGAAGAAATTTTGATAACAGAGCAATAAGCAAAATGGAAAAATTACCAGTATATTTTCAATCATCCGTATCCGCAAATAATCAGATTTTCTAAAAATTGACTTCAGCAGATCGTTCCTTTCCTGCTTTCCTGAATTGAGTAGAAATGAGACGCCCAATAAACTGTAAATCCAATGCGCCATTTCTGTTTTATAAAACAGATAAAAAGACAAGGCTGAAAAAATAATCGCAGTCAGTACCAATACCACCATCGGATGTATACCCAGCTCTTCCAGATAGCGGATCGTCCTTTGATATTGTAATCTGAAATAAAATTTCATAAATCGGATTCTAAGAAAATAATAAAACTACTACGAATTGGTTTCCACAAAAACAAAACAGGCGATTTCCTGCCGGAAACCGCCTGTTGTTATTTTTCAGATAGAAAAAGTTACGATCTATTCTTCTTCGGAAGCATCGTTCTTTATTTCTTCTGTGATTTCTTCAGTTACCTCGCTGACGGCTACGGCAGTCGCAGTAGTTGCGGCGGCGGCTTTTTTGCTTCCACCTCCACGACGAGTACGCTTCTTCTTTTTCTTCTCTTTGCCTGCACCTTCACCGACGGTGTATACTTCGTTGTAATCTACAAATTCGATCATGGCCATTTCTGCACCATCACTTTGTCTGAATCCCAATTTAATGACACGCAAATAACCACCGGGACGGCTGGCTACTTTAGCTGCGATAGGTCCGAATAATTCGGTTATTGCTTCTTTATTCTGCAGATAACTAAATGCTACCCGTCGGGAATGCGTAGTGTTTGTCTTGGTCTTTGTGATCAAAGGTTCCAGGTGACGACGTAAAGCTTTTGCTTTAGCCAGTGTTGTGTTGATTCGCTTGTGCGTAATCAGCGCAATGGATAAATTTTTCAGGAGTGCCTTACGGTGTCCTACTTTTCTTCCGAGATGGTTGATTTTTTTCCCGTGTCTCATGTTATTAAGATTTTAAAAGTGATGCCAAATAAGTGGCGTGATCATCGCAACACTCTTCCGTCGAAACGTACTGGGTAATTGCTAATTTAATTATTATTCAAAAACCTGATTACCAATTGTTATGCATTTTCTGCTTCTTAGTCCCGACATTAAGTCGGGAAGTAGCTGCATCCTGTCAATACTTAGTAATCAACAAAGATTTTACTCTTCGTCCAGTTTATATTTAGATAAATCCATTCCGAAGGTTAATCCTTTTTCCTGTAGTAATTCTTCGATTTCGACCAAAGATTTCTTACCAAAGTTTCGGAATTTCAGTAGTTCGTGCATATCGTATCGAACCATCTCCGCCAGTGAGTTAATCTTCGCTGCTTTCAGACAGTTGTAAGCACGAACAGACAGATCGAGATCTTCCAGAGAAGTTTTCAATAATTTACGCATGTGCAGGATATGCTCATCCACAATATTGTCTTCACGTCCGGCACCTTCATCGAAGGTTATATTCTCATCGGTAATTAACATCAGGTGCTGAATCATAATTCGGGAAGCTTCCTTGATGGCTTCTTCCGGGTGAATTGTACCGTCAGTTTTAACGTCGATGGTTAATTTTTCGTAATCCGTTCTCTGTCCCACACGAGTGTTAGAGATATTGTAAGCCACATTTTTGATGGGCGTATAAATCGAATCGATTGGAATAACACCAATAGGCGCATCCTTTGGAAGATTTTCGTCAGCGGGAATGTAGCCACGACCTTTAGAAATCGTTAATTCCATTTCCAGATTTACGAAAGGCTCCATGTTACAGATCACCAAATCAGGATTCATAACTTTAAACACGTTGGTGTGCTCCTCAATATTCCCTGCTTTGAGGGCTTCCTGGCCACTAATGGTCAGGTATATTTTTTCACTGGAAATATCCTCGTCTGCGATCAGCTGCTTGAAACGAATCTGCTTCAGGTTCAAAATAATATCAACGACGTCCTCGACGACTCCTTTGATGGTGGAATATTCGTGATCGACACCGGCGATACGAACAGCCGAGATAGCAAAACCTTCCAAAGAAGAAAGGAGGATACGACGGAGACTATTTCCGACAGTTTGTCCAAAACCTGGCTCTAATGGTTTAAATTCGAAAGTACCCTCAAAATCAGTAGATTTCTGTAAAATGATTTTGTCGGGCTTCTGGAAGTTTAATATACTCATATGAATTGCGGTTTCTTTAAAAGAAGTTATGAGAATGATGATGGATTGGCCCCACGGGAGGGGGAGAAAAAGTACATTAGCGAAGCACCTAAAAAGATTGCTTCGCTAATGATTATTGATGATTACTTAGAGTAAAGTTCAACGATAAGCTGTTCGTTGATTTTCTCCGGAATATTCTCTCTTTCCGGATATCCAAGGAATGTTCCCTGCATCTTGTCGGGATTAAATTCCAGCCATGGAAAAGAACGAACATCGCCTTTGCTGCTGACACTATCCTGAACAATCAATAAGTGCTGTGATTTACCACGAACGGTAATTACATCTCCTGCACGTAACTGAGTAGAAGGTATATTGTTCAGCTTTCCGTTTACGATGATGTGCTTATGGTTAACCAACTGACGGGCAGCCGGACGGCTGGGCGCCATCCCTAAGCGGTATACGGTATTATCTAAACGAGCTTCCAATAACTGGAGTAGTACCTCACCGGTAACCCCTGATTTACTGGTAGCTTTTTCGAATGTTTTACGGAACTGACGCTCTAATACACCATAAGTATATTTAGCTTTTTGCTTTTCCATTAACTGGTTGGCGTAATCAGACTTCTGCTTACGTCTCTTTCCATTCCCGTGCATGCCGGGTGGATATTTCTTTTTTTCGAAAGATTTGTCGAATCCGAAAATTGCTTCTCCGAAAGCTCTTGATTTCTTAGTCTTAGGACCGGTATATCTAGCCATTTCTTAAATATGCTTTTATAATAAAGATTATACTCTTCGTCGTTTAGGAGGTCGGCAACCATTATGAGGTACCGGTGTAACGTCCTTAATTTTTGATACTTTGATACCAGATTGGTCGATCGCGCGAATCGCAGCCTCTCTCCCAGAACCAGGACCTTTTACTAAAACCTCAACGGATCTTAATCCGGCGTCATAAGCAACTTTGGAGGCATCGTTAGCCGCCATCTGAGCAGCGTAAGGGGTATTCTTTTTTGAACCTCTGAATCCTGCTTTACCAGCGGAAGCCCAACTGATTACCTGCCCTGCTTTGTTGCAAATAGAGATAATAATATTGTTGAAAGTTGCCTGAATGTGCACCACACCCTCCGGATCAACTTTTACATTTCTTTTCTTTTTAACCTTTGCCATAATTTGGAAAAATTATATAAAATTGAAAAATACGGTGAATTACTTAGTTGCCTTCTTCTTGTTGGCAACAGTTTTACGCTTACCCTTTCGAGTACGGGCATTGGTTTGAGTTCGCTGTCCGCGTAAAGGAAGACCTTTACGGTGACGTAATCCCCGGTAACAACCGATATCCATCAAACGCTTGATGTTCAGCTGAATTTCGGATCGTAACTGACCTTCGGTCTTTACTTCTTCCTGAATGTAGGCGGACAGTTCTTTGATATTATCATCCGTCCAGTCATTCACTTTTGTATTTTCGTCAATACCATTTTCTGCTAAAATCTTTTTAGCCATAGATGGTCCAACACCGAAGATGTAGGTTAAACCAATAACCCCTCTTTTATTTTTTGGTAAATCAACACCAGCAATTCTTGCCATTTTTCAGATCTTTTAAATATTAAAAATTACCCTTGTCTTTGCTTAAAACGTGGATTCTTCTTGTTGATTACGTAGAGTTTTCCTTTGCGTCGTACAATTTTACAATCGGCAGAACGCTTTTTTACTGATGCTCTAACTTTCATAATACAATTTATTTATAACGATATGTAATTCTTCCCCGGGTTAAATCATACGGGGACATTTCTACTGCAACTTTGTCTCCTGGAAGGATTCGAATATAATGCATTCGCATCTTTCCGGAAATGGTGGCTACAATCTGGTGATCGTTTTCCAGACGCACTCTGAACATCGCGTTCGACAGTGCTTCTTCAATGATACCATCCTGTTTAATTAATTCTTGCTTAGCCATAAATTCTAATTTCGGAGTGCAAAGATACTAAATTTTCGTTGAATTTCTAGGATTTGAGCCTTAAAATTCTCTAAATTACCCAAATCGATAAAAATCAGAAAATTTGAGTATCAAAAATTACTATCCTGGCAGGGTCACATTCAGCGGCTCGCGGGCGATAACTTCCTGCAACTCCTTGTTTTTACTGATTGCTTCCTCGATCATTATATGGTTGGACAGGATATCAGCTCCTCCTTTTCTGACCGCTACGGTGTGTTCGTAATGGGCAGAGGGTTTGCCGTCTTTGGTAACGATGGTCCATCCGTCCGGCAGTTGTTTTACTTCTTTGCGGCCCATATTGATCATCGGCTCTATAGCGATCACCAATCCTGGCTTCATAACGACTCCTTTCCCTCTTTTTCCAAAATTCGGAACATTGGGTTTTTCGTGGAGTTTCTTACCAACTCCGTGACCAACCAGTTCTCTGACTACACCGTATTTGTGTGTTTTTTCGCAATAAGACTGGATAGCGTGACTGATATCGCCTACTCTATTCCCGGCTTTTGCCTGTTCGATACCCCGATATAGTGCTTCCTTGGTCGTCTGCAACAAGGCCATTACTTCCTCACTGATATTGCCTAAAGCAAAAGTGTAAGCAGCATCTCCGTAATATTCGTGTTTCAGCGTTCCACAATCAATAGAAACGATGTCTCCATCTTTAAACGGTTCGGTAGATGGCAGTCCGTGTACAACTTGTTCGTTAATGGAAATCAATAAAGTAGATGGGCAGCCGTAAAGACCTTTAAACCCGGGCACCGCTCCGTGGTCACGGATGAGTTCCTCGGCCTCTTTATCAAGCTGGGCACCGGTCATTCCCGGACGGATTTTACCGGCAATATCTGTTAAAACCTTAGATACCAACAGACAGTTCTCCCTCAACAATTCAATCTGCTCGTCTGTCTTGTAGTAAATCATGGTTAATTGTAATAATATGGTTGTAAGATATTCGCTATCCCGGGCATTTCAGGGATAACAACAGCGAAGCATGCGCTCTTACATACTCGCACCAATTCCCTGAATACCTCCTCTTGCTTTCAAACGACCTGATTTCACGAGACCATCATACTTACGCATCAGCAGATAACTTTCAATTTGCTGCAGTGTATCCAATACTACTGCTACCAGGATCAAGAGAGAAGTACCTCCAAAGAACATGGCAAAACTGATGTTAACTCCCAAAGCGGCAGCAAAAGCCGGTAAAATAGCAATCAGTCCCAGGAAGATAGAACCAGGTAACGTGATTCTAGTCGTAACCGAATCAATAAAATCGGCCGTTTGAGCACCGGGCTTAATACCTGGAATAAATGCGTTTTGACGCTTAAGGTATTCAGAATATTGCTGAGGATTTACCAATAAGGCAGTATAGATATAAGTGAATATGACTACCAAAGTAAAGTATATAATATTGTATAGAGGTGATGTAAAGTCATTTAATGCCATTACCCAACTGGAGGTCGCCAAATCGCTTCCCTCTCCAGCAAACTGAATAATGGAGGCCGGTAAAAACATCAATGCCTGTGCAAAGATTATCGGCATTACTCCCGAAGCGTTCACTTTAATTGGAATATAGTCACGATTTCCGGCAACCGGCATTGCACTGGCACCACGTCCAACCATTCTTTTGGCAAACTGGATCGGAATACGTCGTACGGCTTGTACAATCATAACCGTAGCCAATACTACCATAAATAGTGCAGCTAATTCAACGATGATCAGCAGACCGAAATTTTTAGAGATTTCAAATACCAATGCACCCGGTAAAGTTGCGATGATACCAATCATGATCAACAAACTGATACCATTACCAATACCTTTATCCGTAATCTTTTCTCCTAACCACATGGCCAGGATAGTTCCGGTTGATAAGATAATTACGTTAGAGAACCAGAATACTGCATCGGAGATTCCTGGATCAACCGCACCCTGAGATTTTACCCAGGTTAAGTATCCACCTCCCTGAACTAAAGTAATTGCTACGGTTAATAATCGAGTGATTTGAGTGATTTTCTTACGACCTGATTCACCTTCACGTTGCTGAAGACGCTGGAAATACGGTACCGCAAAACCAGCCAGTTGAATAATAATCGACGCAGTGATATAAGGCATGATCCCCAATGCAAAAACTGCCGCATTGTTGAAAGCTCCACCGGTAAAAGCGTTGATTAATCCAAAAAGGTCACCAGTATTTGAACTGGTAGCAGCTTCCAGAACTGCAGGATTAACTCCCGGCAATACTACAAAACAGCCAAAGCGATAGACCATGAGAATCAGAAGGGTAAAGAGAATCCGGTCTCTTAATTCTTCAATTTTCCAGATGTTTTGAATGGTCGTAATAAATCTTTTCATCAGTTATTTTTAAACTAGATTTACAGTCCCGCCTTTTGCTTCGATTGCTTTTTTAGCAGATTCGGAGATAGCATGAGCAGAGACAGAAATTGAGGTAGTCAGTTCACCGTGTGCCAAAATTTTGACCCGGTCTTCTTTGTTTACGATACCATTAGCAACCAAGGCATCGATATCGATAGTAGTAAGATTATATTTGTCCGCAACTTCCTGTAGTCTTTTCAAATTAAGTGCTACGTAAGCGACGCGATTGAAGTTTTTAAAACCTCTTTTTGGCAGACGCATCTGTAATGGCATTTGCCCACCTTCGTGTGCACGTTTGCGGCTGTAACCACTACGAGACTTCTGACCTTTGTGACCACGGGTACTCGTACCACCATGACCGGATCCTTGTCCTCTACCAATTCGCTTTGCTTTTTTTGTTGCGCCTTTTGCTGGCTTGAGCGTATGTAATTCCATGATTTGATTCCTTTAAAGGATCTATAAATTGTGTACGAATAGTTTACTATAATTGTTCCACTTTCAGGAGATGACTTACTTTATTGATCATACCCTGTAGTTGTGGATTAAGTTCAATCTCAACGGATTGGTTCATCTTGCGAAGTCCCAATGCCTTGATGGTATCCTTCTGACGCTGTGGTCGGTCGATGATACTTCTAACCTGTGTAATTCTAACTTTTGCCATAATGATTAACCTTTAAAAACTTTTTCCATTGTTATTCTACGCTGCTTGGCAACCGTCATCGGTGAACGTAGTTTAGATAATGCGTCGATGGTTGCTTTTACCACGTTGTGTGGATTAGAAGAACCCTGCGACTTGGCGAGTACGTTATGTACACCAGCCATTTCCAAAACAGCACGCATAGCACCTCCGGCGATTACACCGGTACCCTCAGAAGCTGGCTTGATAAGTACCTTACCCGCACCGTATTTTCCTTTTTGTTCGTGAGGAATAGTTCCGTTATAGATAGGTACCTGAATCATATTCTTTTTGGCAACATCCACCGCCTTTGCGATAGATTCCTGAACATCTCTGGCCTTACCCAGTCCATGTCCGATTTTCCCTTTTCCGTCGCCAACTACAACAATAGCAGCAAAGCTAAAAGTCCGTCCCCCCTTTGTTACTTTCGCAACCCGGTTAAGGTTCACCAATTTTTCTTTTAATTCTGAATCGGTATTATTATTACCGCGATCGTTTCTTCTTTTTGCCATTATAATTTATTTTTAAAATTGGAGGCCACCTTCGCGGGCACCTTCAGCTAATGCTTTAATTCTACCATGATATAAATAACCGCCACGATCAAAAACTACGCTTGAGAGGTTGGCAGACTTCGCTTTTTCGGCGAGTGCTTTACCTACTGCTTTAGCCTGCTCCACTTTATTTCCGGAAAAAGAAAATCCTTTGTCACGGGAAGAAGCCGCTAACAGCGTATGACCGTTAAGATCATCAATTACCTGACAGTAAATTTCTTTGTTACTGCGGTACACGACCAACCGTGGAATATCAGAAGTTCCTTTAATTTTTTTGCGAATGCGCTTATGAATTCTTCGGCGCTTATCCTGCTTAGTCATTTTCATTATAAAAAATTTATAGCTTATTTAGATTGGTCGATTATTTAGCGGCGGTCTTACCAGCTTTACGACGAATTTCCTCACCTTTGAAACGAATACCTTTTCCTTTGTAAGGTTCTGGTGCACGGAAGGCTCTGATTTTGGCAGCAATCTGACCGATTAACTGTTTGTCATGAGACTCCAACCGAACAACCGGGTTTTTACTCTTTTCAGAAATTGTTTCCAGCTTTACCTCGTTGGGAACTGCAAACATAATCGGGTGAGAATATCCCAGCGAAAGCGTCAGGAGTTGTCCTGTATTTTCAGCACGATATCCAACCCCTACTAGCTCAAGCTCTTTAACAAATCCTTCCGAAACACCTTCGATCATATTGGCAATTAATGAACGGTATAAACCGTGCATTGCTTTGTGACGTTTTTGTTCGGTAGGTCGGGAAACGACCACTTCTCCTTCTTCCATCTTAATGGATAAATCCGGATCCACCTGTTGTTGTAATTCTCCCTTAGGACCTTTTACAGTTACCAAATTACCTGCACTGATATCCAGTGTAACGTTACTGGGCATTGCAATGGGAGCTTTTCCTATCCTTGACATGATTGCTGGTTTAAAAATTTAAATTAATATACGTAACAGATTAATTCTCCACCTACATTCTTTTCTTTCGCCTGACGGCCGGTCATCAGACCGTGAGAAGTAGAGACAATACAAACACCGAGTCCGTTAATAATACGGGGAACATCAGCACCCTTACTGTATTTACGTAACCCTGGCTTACTGATACGGCCAAGTTTTCTGATCACCGGCTCTTTAGTTACCGGATCATATTTGAGTGCAATACTGATAATTCCCTGCTTTCCAGCATTATCGTCAAACTTGTATTTGAGGATATATCCCTGGTTGTAGAGAATTTCCGTAATACTTTTCTTCATTCGGGAAGAAGGAATTTCTACTACTCGATGACCTGCCTGCTGGGCATTACGTATTCTGGTCAGTAAGTCTGCAATTGGATCTGTTAATGCCATTTTATTTTTATTGAAACGCTTTATTATTTAATTACGGTTACCAACTAGCCTTGGTAACACCAGGTATTTTACCATTCAGAGCCATTCGACGGAAGGCAACTCTGGAAATACCGAACATTCGCATATAACCTTTAGGACGACCAGTAAGCCGGCAACGGTTGTGTAAACGAACAGCAGAACCATTACGGGGTAGTTTGTCCAACTCTTCCCATTTTCCTTCTTTTTTCAACTGCTCACGTAGTTTAGCATATTTTGCTACCATTTTTTCGCGTTTGCGCTCACGCGCTATTACTGCTTTTCTAGCCATGACTATTTAGTTTTTATTCTGATTTTTAAATGGCATACCCATTTCCTTTAGCAGGAACAATGCCTCGGCATCGGTAGGCGCAGAAGTTACAAACGTAATATCCATACCCGTAATTCTTGGTACTTTATCCAGGTCAATTTCCGGGAAGATAATATGTTCTTTGATTCCCATGCTATAGTTACCACGGCCATCAAAACTTCTGTCATTAATTCCTCTGAAATCCCGTACCCGCGGTAAAGCGATGGAAATCAATCGATCTAAGAATTCCCACATTTGGTCGTTTCGCAGCGTTACACGTGCTCCAATAACCATGTCTTCTCTCAGCTTGAAATTTGCGACAGATTTACGGGCCTTGGTTGGAACCGCCTTTTGTCCGGCGATCAGTGTTAGCTCAGCTAGAGCGTTATCCGCTAATTTTTTATCAGCAGAAGCCTCTCCTACCCCCTGATTGATACAAATCTTTTCAAGTTTAGGTACCTGCATGGGAGAAGTATAGTTGAATTGCGCTTGCAATTTAGCTTTGACTTCCTCCCGGTATTTTGTTTTTAATCTTGGTTGATAACTCATCTTATATAATATTTTCGCCAGATTTCTTAGAATATCTTACCATTTTTCCGTTTTCTTCACGACGGCCAACACGGGTAGTTTCACCAGATTTGGGATCGATTAGCATTATGTTGGAAACATGGATAGAAGCTGCCATTTCAGTGATCCCACCGGGATTGTCCTGAGTTGGTTTTTGATGTTTTTTCCGAATATTTACCTCTTCGATGATTACGCGGTTTTTCCCAGGAAAGACTTCCAGAATTTCTCCGGATTTTCCTTTGTCAGCACCAGCGATTACCATTACCCGGTCCCCTTTTTTGACCTTGAGTTTGTGAGTCGGTATTTTTGAATTAGCTTGCTTAGCCATTGCACTTAAATTTATAAAATGATTATAATACTTCGGGAGCCAATGATACGATTCGCATATAATCACGATCACGTAATTCACGGGCAACGGGTCCGAAGATACGGGTTCCTCGCGGTTCGTCGGCGGCAGTTAGTAGTACTACTGCGTTGTCGTCGAAACGGATGTAAGAACCATCTTTTCTCCGTATTTCTTTTTTAGTTCTAACGATAACGGCTTTTGAGACCGTACCTTTTTTAACACCTCCAGGAGAAGTCTCCTTAATAGTGACTACAATTTGATCACCAATAGAAGCGTATCTTCTTTTAGATCCTCCCAGTACACGGATGCAAAGCACTTCTTTTGCTCCACTATTGTCCGCAACTTTTAATCTGGATTCTTGCTGTATCATGACTGCTTATTTAATATATTTTCCTAAAAGAGAGCAGAATTACTTCGCTCGTTCAATAATTTCCACTAAACGCCATCTCTTACGCTTACTTAATGGACGGGTCTCCATGATTCGTACAGTATCCCCTTCGTTGCACTCATTATTTTCGTCGTGAGCTGCAAATTTTTTGGTTTTCTTTACGAATTTTCCGTAGATCGGGTGACGTAGTTTTCTTTCGACTACAATGGTGATTGATTTATCCATTTTATTGCTGGATACCACCCCGACTCTTTGCTTTCTTAATTTTTTTTCTGTCATGATATTGACTTAACGCTACGATTGATGATTAAGATTTTTTCTTTCTACGGCGACGAATATTAGAACGGTTGGCCAATTGTTCTTCGGACATGTTCTCTAATTCCCGGCGACGAATTTCTGTTTTCATACGTGCTATATCACGTCGAAACTCCCGGATTTCCAGTGGGTTATCCAGACCTTTGATACCATGATCAAAAACCAGTTTATGATAATCCGTTTCTGTGACCTGGAGCTGGCTGGCCAGTTCTTCGTCCGAATATCCTTTAAGTTCTAAAAATTTCTTGCTTGCCATTTTATAAAAATTAAAAACGTACTTTTTATATTGTAATATTATTCCGTGTAATCTGCTCTGATTACAAATTTTGTCTGAACTGGTAGTTTCTGAGCTGCCAGACGCAATGCTTCTTTAGCAGTTTCCAGGGGCACTCCGTCCATTTCGAACATGATCCGGCCAGGTCTTACCACGGCTACGTAGTGAGATAATGGTCCTTTACCTTTACCCATACGAACTTCCTGCGGCTTAGCGGTAATCGGTTTGTCCGGAAAGATTCTGATCCAAACGTTACCCTCTCTTTTCATATACCTGGTCATGGCGATACGAGCTGATTCGATCTGACGGTTGGTAATCCATCCTGCGTCTACGGTTTTGAGTCCAAAAGATCCAAAAGCGATAGTACTTCCACGGTGTGCGAGGCCTCGGTTTCTACCCTTTTGCGCCTTGCGGTATTTCGTTCTTTTTGGCTGTAACATTTCCTAAAATTTTACTATTTAAAATGCCTCTGAAAAAAAAGGCAAAGGTACATTTTTTTTAATGAAGTCGCTAGTAGTTTAAGATACTATCGACGTCGATCGTTATTACGATTATTTCCTCTTCCACCACGATCATTTCCTCTTCTGTTTCCTCTTCCACCGCGATCGTTTCGCTTAGTATCTACCTTGCCGTTTGGTGACAAATCCGGTTTTCCTAATACTTCTCCTTTACAGATCCATACTTTGATACCAATCTTACCATAAACGGTTTGTGCTTCGGTCAGAGCGTAGTCGATATCAGCCCGGAAAGTATGAAGAGGAGTACGTCCTTCTTTGTATTCTTCCGACCGGGCCATTTCCGCTCCGTTCAATCGACCTGAAATTCTTACTTTTATTCCTTCCGCACCGGCACGTATAGCAGCCTGGATGGCCATTTTGATGGCACGACGGTAGTTGATTCTCGCTTCAATTTGTTTTGCCACAGATTCTCCAACCAGTGCAGCATTAATTTCCGGCTTACGAATTTCGATGATGTTGATCTGCACATCGTTACCCGTCAATTTTTTTAACTCCTCCCGGATTCGATCTACTTCTGTTCCACCTTTACCGATAATGATACCGGGGCGGGAAGTGTGCATGGTTACGGTAATACGCTTCAGTGTACGCTCGATAACAATCTTTGCGATACCACCCCGACGGATACGTGCGTGGAGATATACGCGAATCTTTTCGTCCTGAACCACTTTGTCCGCAAAATCCTTCCCACCGAACCAGCTGGATTCCCATCCTTTGATGATTCCTAAACGATTACCAATTGGATTTGTCTTTTGACCCATAATTGAGGTATATAATATAGTTTATTAAAATATTTTATTCAGCTTCGGTAGTTTCTACTGCCGCCTCCGCGTTATCATAGTCAGTCGCAATTCTGTTCTCAACTACGATCGTTACGTGGTTGCTGTGCTTGCGAATCCGGTGTGCACGTCCCTGAGGAGCAGGCTGAAAACGCTTTAGCATTCTTCCCTGATCGACAAAAGCAGTTTTTATTACCAGATCATAATCATCAGCACTCAGGCTCATGTCAGTTTTATATTCCCAGTTACCGATAGCAGAGAGCAGGAGTTTTTCCAGCCACTTTGCTGCTTCTTTGTTGGTATAACGGAGTAAATCTAAAGCATGATCAATTCGCTTACCGCGAATATTGTCAACTACCAGGCGCATTTTGCGGGCAGACATTGGACAATTTCTCAATTTAGCTACAGCTTCCATTGTATAAAGATTTATAAATTTTAAATTTTTAACGAAGTATCTGCGGAAAGACCGCGATTACTTTCTGTTACCTGAATGTCCTCGGAAAGAACGGGTGGGAGAAAATTCGCCCAACTTGTGTCCTACCATGTTTTCGGTAACGAATACCGGAACAAAGGTTTTTCCGTTGTGAACTGCGATGGTTTCTCCCACCATATCGGGAATAATCATCGAAGAACGGGACCAGGTTTTAATTACTGTTTTTTTCTTGGATTCCTTTGCTTTCTCTAATTTGGTAAGCAATTTATGGAATATATAAGGTCCTTTTTTTACTGATCTAGCCATTGTAAAGGTATTTTATTTGTTTTTGTTAGTTGACTTACGCTTGGTAATAATCAACTTGGTAGAATTTTTCTTATTGTTACGCGTCTTCTGACCTTTGGCCATAATACCGGTACGTGATCTTGGATGTCCACCAGAAGATTTACCTTCACCACCACCCATCGGGTGATCAACCGGGTTCATTGCTACCCCTCTTACTCTCGGACGTCTTCCTAACCAGCGCTTTCGTCCTGCCTTTCCAAGCACCTGTAATCCGTGATCAGGATTAGAAGTAGATCCAATGGTTGCCCGGCAGGTAGATAAAATACGTCGAACTTCACCGGACGGTAATTTCACTACTACATATTTTCCTTCCCGTCCCATCAACTGACCGTAAGTACCGGCACTTCTTGCTAAAGCTGCACCACGGCCTGGTTGTAATTCGATTGCGTGAATAACGGCTCCAAAAGGAATTTTTTCCAGCAACATGGTATTTCCCGTCTCGGGCGTTGCATCCGGTCCGGATACTACCTTGTCACCAACTTTCAATCCGTCGGGAGCGATGATGTAGCGCTTTTCTCCATCAGCATAAAACAATAATGCGATAAAAGCAGTACGGTTCGGATCGTATTCGATGGACTTAACCGTAGCGGGAATGGCATCCTTATTACGCTTAAAGTCAATAACACGATATTTTTTCTTATGTCCACCACCACGATTTCGCGTAGTCATCTTACCGGTTCGGTTACGACCGCCCGTTTTGGACATTGGAGCTAGCAAACTCTTTTCCGGCTTATCGGTAGTGATGGCCGAATAGGTATTTCCTACTCTAAAACGCGTACCCGGTGTAACGGGACTATACTTTTTAACTGGCATTTCTTAAAATTTATCAGTTCAATCCTCTTAGTCTCAGAGGCGTATCTAAATTAAGTTTATACTTCGCCGAAGAAATCAATATCTTCACCATCCGCAACCGTAATGATTGCTTTTTTAAAGGAAGCACTTCTTCCACGTACCACACCGGAGCGGGTATTACGGGACTTGGACTTTCCAGGCATGGTGATGGTATTAACAGATGTCACGTTGACACTGTACATTTTTTCGACTGCCTTTCTGATTTCAATCTTGTTGGAAGACTTATCAACCAGGAAGCTATATTGACCACGATCTTCTGTTAGTCGTTCGGACTTTTCAGTGATGATGGGTTTGATTAAAATACTATTCTTTGCCATGATCTTATTGTTTAGCGAAGGTGGCTTTAATTTGCTCAATGGCACCTTCTGAAAGAACCAGTGTCTGAGCTTTTACAATTTCGTATGTGTTTAAATCTGAAGCCCGGGTAACAGAAGCTTTTGGCAGGTTACGGCTGGACAGATATAAGTGCTTATCCATTTCTCCGGTTACCAAAACTGATTTTTTATCAGCAATATTCAGCTTATCCAGAATTCCTTTAAACTGCTGGGTTTTTGGTGCTTCGAAGGTAAAGTCTTCTACTACCACGATATTCCCTTGTGCCTGTTTGTCAGATAAAGCAGACTTTCGAGCGAGGGCACGAACCTTTTTGTTCACTTTCATGTCGTAGGTTCTTGGACGAGGTCCGAAGATTCTACCACCACCTCTGAACAAAGGGTTTTTGATATCACCCGCACGGGCAGTACCTGTTCCCTTCTGACGTTTGATCTTTCTAGTAGATCCTTTTACTTCACCACGTTCTTTCACCTTATTGGTTCCCTGACGTTTGTTGGCCAGATGTAATTTAACCGCAAGGTAAACTGCGTGCTCGTTAGGTTCTACTCCAAAGATATCTTCGGGAAGTTCTACTTGCTTGCCAGTTGACTGGCCATCTATGTTAATTATATCGAGTTTCATTGCTGATTTACTTTTCAATGATTACGAATGCACCCTTATGACCCGGTACTGCACCTTTGATCAGGATAAGATTCTTTTCTGGGAAGATTTTTACTACTTCCAAATTTTCGGTAGTAATTCGCTTACCACCCATACGTCCTGCCATTCTCATTCCCTTAAAAACTTTTGCAGGATAAGAAGCAGCACCAATAGAACCGGGAGCTCTTTGCCGGTTATGCTGACCGTGTGTGGCGTCGTTTACCCCACGGAAATTGTGGCGTTTTACAACCCCCTGGAAACCTTTACCCTTAGAAGTTCCTACTACATTTACCTTATCTCCTTCCTGAAAAACTTCCCAGGCTTCGATGGTATCACCGGCAGTTTTAGCAACCGGATCAGCAGTGTTTCCTTCTTCGTCGGTCATTCCGTTTAAGGCATCGAGATCGAAATCACGAAATTCGACTACTTTACGTTTAGGTGCTGTTTTAGCGTTTTCAAAATGACCGATCATAGCCTTCGTAGAATTTTTGGCTTTTACTTCGCCAAAACCTAACTGTAAAGAGTTATAACCGTCTTTGCCATCCTCTGTTTTAACCTGAGTGATAACACATGGACCTGCTTCAATAACTGTGCAGGCGAGGTTGTTTCCAGCGTCATCAAAAACGCTAGTCATACCTATTTTTTTACCTATTATACCGTTCACAACAATATGATTTTATGTATAAATAATATACAGAACAATAGTATCCAACGGCTACAATAGAACCGATGCATCAAGGATCGCGAAGATACTTAATTTTAGATACTTTTAAGCTAAAAATAGCTCGTTCAGTATTGGTACACTTTTTTATAATTGAGCTGTGCAAAAGCAACAACTCCGTTAATTTTTCCTTTGAAAGTTTATGTCAACTTTACCTGTATATCTACACCACTGGGTAATTCCAGTTTTGATAATGCATCTACGGTTTTCTGCGTAGGCGTGTAGATTTCGATTAATCTCTTGTGGGTGCGTAACTGAAACTGCTCGCGAGATTTCTTGTTGACGTGCGGGGACCGCAGTACAGTGAAGATTTTCTTCTCGGTTGGCAGCGGAATCGGTCCAGTCACTACAGCTCCACTATTTCTTACGGTCTTAACAATTTTTTCAGTTGACTTATCAACTAAATTGTGATCGTAGGATCGGAGTTTGATTCTGATTTTTTGATTCATTACCCTGTTGGATGTTAAAAAATAAAATATAATTATTGCCGGCAGACCGGAATCTACCGGCAACGTTTTTTTTTAATTAAAGGTCACTAATTACGATTCAACTGCGCCTTTTGCTTTTTCGATTACCTCTTCGGCAACACTCTTAGGTGCTGGCTCGTAGCTTTGAAATTCCATCGTGGAAGAAGCCCGACCGGAAGTAATTGTTCTTAAAGTTGTTACATAACCAAACATCTCTGCTAAAGGTACGGTCGCCTTAATGGCTACTGCACCACCAGGACGTGGTTCTTGCCCCGTAGGAATTCCACGACGACGGTTAAGGTCACCAATTACAGGTCCTACGTAGTCTTCGGGTGTTACGATTTCGAGTTTCATGATTGGCTCTAGTAAAACCGGCTTAGCTTTGTGCGCTGCCGCTTTGAATCCTTCCTTTGCACAAAGTTCAAAGGCAATTGGCTTGGAATCCACCTGGTGAATAGAACCGTCATATACCCGTACTTTCATACTATCGATATTGTATCCGGCCAGGATACCATTCTTCATCATTGCTTTAAAACCCTTTTCAGTTGGGGGTAGTAATTCCTTTGGAATTGCTCCACCGGTGATAGCGTTGACGAATTGAAGCTGTACTTTTCCGTTTTTGAAATCTTCACTTTCGAGGAATTCCTTGTCTGCTGGTCCCAGTTCGAACTGGATGTCAGCGAAAAGACCAGAACCACCCGTTTGCTTCTTCAATCGTTCACGGTGATCAACGGTTTCCGTTAATGCTTCTTTATAATTAACCTGAGGAGCTCCCTGGTTACATTCTACTTTAAATTCTCTTTTCAGACGATCCACGATAATTTCGAGGTGTAACTCTCCCATTCCGCTGATGACGGTTTGGTTGGTATCTTCGTCGTATCGTACTTTGAAAGTTGGATCTTCTTCGGCAAGTTTACCGAGTGCCATTCCTAATTTTTCAACATCACTCTGTGTCTTAGGCTCGATGGCAATTCCGATTACCGGATCCGGGAAAGTCATACTTTCCAGAACGATCGGCTGTTTGAGATCACAGAGGGTATCTCCCGTACGAATATCTTTAAATCCAACACCCGCAGCGATATCTCCTGCCTCTACCCGATCAACCGGATTTTGCTTATTGGCGTGCATCTGATAGATACGAGAAATTCTTTCCTTGTTATCAGAACGTGTATTTAATACGTAAGAACCGGCATCCAAAGCACCACTATATACACGGAAGAATGCTAAACGACCTACGAAAGGATCTGTGGCAATCTTAAATGCTAGCGCAGCAAATGGCTCGCTGGCGTCTGGCTTACGCTGAATTTCTTCATCTGTATTTGGATCAGTACCCGTAACCGCTTCGATATCCAGTGGAGAAGGTAAGAAGGTACAAACTGCATCCAATAATGCCTGAACTCCTTTGTTTTTAAAGGCAGAACCACACATCATCGGACAAATAGTCATATCAATGGTAGCAGCACGAATCGCGGCCCGCATTTCTTCCAGTGTGATAGAATCCGGATCGTCAAAGAACTTCTCCATCAGACTCTCATCGTATTCAGCAATCGCTTCAACGAGTTCCGCACGGGAAGTATTTACGATTTCAACTAAATCTTCCGGAATTGGAACTTCCTTGAAAGTCATTCCCTGAGTTGCGTCATCCCAAATGATGGCCTTATTGGTCATCAAGTCAACGACACCTTTAAATCCTTCTTCTGCACCAATTGGAATTTGCAAAGGAATTGCATTGGCACCTAATTTATCGCGTACATCTTTTACAACGGCGAAGAAATCAGCTCCCGTACGGTCCATTTTGTTTACAAAACCAATACGAGGTACTTTATAGCGATTGGCCTGACGCCAAACAGTTTCAGATTGTGGTTCTACTCCGGAAACGGCGCAGAATAAAGCAACGGTACCATCCAGTACCCGCAAAGAACGTTCTACCTCTACAGTAAAGTCAACGTGACCCGGTGTGTCAATAATATTGACCGTATACTTTTGATCTTCCCACTTCCATTCTGTCTTGGTAGCTGCAGAAGTAATAGTAATACCTCTTTCCTGCTCTTGCTCCATCCAGTCCATGGTAGCGGCACCATCGTGTACCTCACCAATTTTGTGACTTAACCCGGTGTAGTATAAAATACGTTCCGTGGTGGTTGTCTTACCGGCATCAATGTGAGCGGCAATACCAATATTTCTCGTAAATCTAAGATCTCTAGCCATAATTCTTTTTGTCTATAAGGATAATAAATTGTTGATGATAAATCTGTAATTACACTTTAAAGTGGGCAAAGGCACGGTTGGATTCCGCCATTTTGTGCGTATCCTCCTTACGTTTTACCGCAGCACCTTCTCCTTTGCTTGCTGCGATCAATTCGGCGGCCATTTTTTCGGCAAATCCCTTACCACTACGGCTACGGGCAAATCGAATCAACCACTTCATTCCGATAGAAATTTTACGCTTGGCGCGAATTTCAGTTGGAATCTGGAAAGTAGCACCACCGATTCTCCGGCTACGCACTTCCACCTGGGGCATTGCATTGTTTAAAGCTTTCTTCCAAACAGCATGTTCATCTTCATTAGTTTTCTCCTTCACGATGTCCATCGCCTCGTAGAATACAGTTAGTGCGGTACTTTTCTTACCGGACAACATCATGTTGTTCACAAACTGTGTTACCAATGGATCTCCGAAACGAGGATCTGGGGCAATGTGTCTTACTTTAGGTTTTCTTTTACGCATGAGCTAAACGTGATTTCTGATAACTAATTTTATTATTTCTTTGGACGTTTTGTTCCATATTTTGAGCGACTCTGCAGACGGTCCGTTACACCGGCAGTATCTAATGCTCCTCTTACAACGGTGTAACGTACACCGGGTAAATCTTTTACTCTACCTCCACGGATGAGTACGATGGAGTGTTCCTGCAGATTGTGACCTTCACCAGGAATGTAGGCGATCACCTCAATTCCGTTGGTAAGACGAACTTTAGCTACTTTACGCAGAGCAGAGTTCGGCTTCTTTGGAGTAGTCGTATATACTCTGGTGCAGACGCCTCGTTTTTGAGGGCACGAATCGAGGGCACGGGACTTACTCGCTTCTACAATTTTCTTTCTGCCTTTACGTACAAGTTGATTAATAGTCGGCATACAATCTGAATCTTTTCTTTTTAATAAATTTTAAACACCTTTATAAATAAGGTGTAATTTGTGTTTTTCTGAAGAAAAAGTGTTTTTTTTGATTTTCATCTTCCACATCTCTCCAAAACGAATGCAAAGATAAGACTATTTAGGTGAAATTCAAAAGAGAAAACATATTTATTTTTCAACAATATATATAATTGAGAAAACGAAATCTTATGGGTGAAATTACGGTTCGAAAAGCCACCAAAAATGATCTTTCCAGCATTTATGCTTTGGTTGAAGAACTCGCGGTTTACGAAAAAGAACCAGAGGCGGTGACTGCAACGCTGGAAGATTACCAAAATGACTTTGCCGAGGGAGTATTTGAGGCAAATGTGGCGGTGGATGGTAAAAAAATTGTTGGAATGACCCTATATTATATGAGTTATTCTACCTGGAAGGGAAAAATGTTGTATCTGGAAGATTTTGTCGTACAGGAAGCATATCGTCAGAAAGGGGTTGGTCAGGTACTTTTTGATGCCTTTCTGGCAACGGCCAGAGAGAAAAAGGCGGTCATGGTGAAGTGGCAGGTACTGGACTGGAACGAGCCCGCTTTAAATTTTTATGGCCGTAATCATGCAATTATTGAAAAAAACTGGTGGTCCGGAAAGATATTTTTGGAAAAATGAATCTAACAATGTACTTTTACACATTAAGTAATAAATATATAGCAGATTTTATTTTAAAATGTTTTTGTGGAAAGGTTCGTCAGGATGCTCGTATTCTACTTAAATTTTGAAATTAGTATTTATTTTTATACTTTAGTATATCGAAATAACTGATAATAGCGGCTACTGCCGAAAAATATAGTGTTTCATAGTGTGAGGGGTAACCATTAATGTGGTTGCTCCTTTTTTTATA
>CAKZUV010000386.1 GCA_937921555.1 uncultured Saprospiraceae bacterium | reverse complement strand
TCTAAGTAAGGAACCTTTAGCACCCGGTATCATTTTCTGGTCTGCCGCAGAGACGTTTGCGAAAAAATTAAGGTTTGCTCTCCTTGGGGATCGCGTCCTGCGGTCCGGTCTGGATGGCCACTGCTTTGCCTCTTCTCAAAGCAGCGGCCAGGAGCGAGACATTGGGCCTCGCGCAGCGGGTGGGAAATCAAACCCGCCCTGCGGGTTTGCTATGTTCTAAGCTTTCCATCAGACCTATTTCTACGCATCTCAAACGCCAATTCCGCTCTATCTCCAATATCACATTGATTCTCAACCCACTTCTACTCCTTGACTTTTCTATCCCACGACTATCAAAGTTTTTATTATTTTCACACTCTTAAAACTAATCTGTTTCGACCAATAGACTTAATTCCAAAATAATTTGTATGCTCCCAAATGATCTTTTTGTCCATCTTTTCGGCTTTTTTATCGCCCATAGCTAGGCTATGCACTCAAAAAAGAGCCTCAATCTGAACAAAAATATCTATTTGGTTTCTCTACAAAACATTCTGGAATTAAGTCTAATAAATATCAAAATATAATGTACAAACACCTTCTTGCTCCCCTCGATCTCGGTTTTACAACTTTGAAAAATCGGGTCCTGATGGGTTCCATGCATACCAATTTAGAAGAAATTCCCGGCGGACTTGAGAGAGCGGCGGTCTTTTACGCCGAGCGAGCCCGTGGTCAGGTAGGACTGATCGTAACGGGTGGGATTGCGCCGAACAAAGCCGGGGCAGTGGCACAGCACGCTTCTTTAATGCAAACACCAGAACACGCAAAATCACACCGGGTAATTACCGAAGCCGTCCACAAAGAAGGAGGAAAAATTTGTATGCAAATTCTGCACGCGGGACGTTATGCCTACCACGCGAATGGTGTTTCTGCTTCCGCAATCCGGTCTCCCATCAATAAAACAACGCCACGGGCCCTGGAAACAAAAGAGGTTTGGGAAACGATTGATGATTACGTAAATTCGGCGGTCATGGCCAAAGAGGCAGGATACGACGGCGTGGAAATCATGGGTTCCGAAGGTTACTTAATTAATCAGTTTATTGTTAAAAGAACCAACCACCGGGAAGACGAATTTGGCGGCAGCTACGAAAACCGCATTAAATTACCCATTGAAATTGTAAAACGAACGCGGGAAAAAGTTGGAAAAGATTTTATTATTATTTACCGGTTATCCATGTTAGACCTCGTGCCCGAAGGAAGCACGTGGGAAGAAGTCGTACAACTCGCAAAAGCAATAGAGGCCGCCGGAGCCACGATTATCAATACGGGAATTGGCTGGCACGAAGCACGGGTTCCAACCATCGGGACGGTGGTTCCACGGGCTGGTTTTGCCTGGGTGACCAAACGCTTGATGGGCGAGGTAAATATTCCGCTCATCGCCACCAACCGAATCAATATGCCGGAAGTAGGAGAAAAAATAATCGCTGATGGTGCCGCTGATATGGTGTCCATGGCCCGGCCATTTTTAGCCGATGAAAATCTGGTTTTGAAGGCCATCGAAAATCGTGCGCACGAAATCAATACGTGTATTGCTTGTAATCAAGCTTGCCTGGATCATACCTTTGAAGGAAAACTAAGCTCCTGTATCGTTAATCCGCGCGCCTGTCACGAAACAGAATTGAATTTTTTACCTACCCAAAATCCGAAAAAAATCGGAGTAGTCGGAGCAGGTCCCGCCGGACTGGCCGCAGCGACCATCGCGGCGGAACGCGGACATCAGGTAGATTTATATGAAGCTGCGGATGAAATCGGGGGACAATTCAATATGGCAAAGGTTATTCCCGGCAAGGAGGAATATCATCAAACGATTAGGTACTATGATGCCATGATAAAAAAACATGGTGTTAATTTATCACTTAACCACCGGGTAACTGCCGATGAACTACTGAAAAATCAATACGATGAAATTATCATTGCTACAGGAGTCTCTCCGAGAAAGGTGAATTTTCCCGGACATGACCATCCGAAAGTAGTTTCCTACGCAGAAGTGCTTTCTGGTAAAAAGACGGTTGGAAAAAGCGTTGCGATCATCGGAGCGGGTGGAATTGGATTTGATACGGCTGAATTTTTGACACATAATCCACACCACGTTTCGCCGAGCATGGACGTAGAAAAATACATGAAAGAATGGGGCGTGGACATGGATTACGCTACTGGCGGAGCCGTGGAAAAACCAGAACCGGAGGCTTCTCCCAGACAGGTTTATTTGCTCAAACGTTCCATTGGAAAACATGGCAAAGGACTGGGAAAAACCACAGGCTGGATTCATCGGGCCAGCTTGATGATGAAAGGAGTCATTCACCTGGCAAACGTAACGTATCATAAAGTGGACGATGAGGGCTTTCATATTTCAGTGGGTGAAGAACAAAAAGTATTACCCGTAGATAATGTAGTTGTCTGTGCGGGACAGGAGCCTTTGCGGAAATTATGGGACGATTTGACCTCGAAACATGATCGTGTACATCTGATTGGTGGTGCGGATGAGGCGAGTCAACTGGATGCGAAGCGGGCGATTAAACAGGCGAGCTATTTGGTGGCGGGGATTTGAGTTTTGGGTTTGGTTTTGAGTTTTGGGTTTTGGGTTTTGGGTTTTGAGTTTTGGGTTTTGAGTTTTTACGATCGCGAGTATCATTCGTATTTCGTTAATGATCTTCTACCTACAGGCTAAACGATTCAACAAATCAACAAATCAACTTCTAAGTTTTAAGTTCCGATGTTATTTGTAAAAAATTTTAAAATAAAAAAGATAATAAATTTTGGCTACGCCTACCCTACTTGTTATTGGTCATCTTTGTCATGATCGGATGCCTTCGGGAGAGATCAAGCTTGGCGGAACGGCGGCTTATGCTGGTTTGCTCGCTAAAAAAATGGGCGTGTCGGTGACTATTCTTACCAGTGTCGGCCCCGATTTTTCTTTTTATGAATTATTTAAAAAAGAGGGAATTTCACTGATTAATATTCCAGCCGGAGAAACAACCGTTTTTGAAAATATTTATCCGGAGGATGGTGGTGAACGAACTCAGTTTTTACACGCACGTGCTGCGACTATTTCCAGCCAACATATTCCCGATAATTTAGCGGTTCCCGATATGGTTTTGTTTTGTCCGATTGCAGATGAGGTGGATCTGAATTTGTTAGCATGTTTTCCTGATTCGTTGAAAGCAGCTACAATTCAGGGTTGGTTAAGAGCCTGGAACGCGGAGGGATTGGTCGGGCCAAAGCCTATGAATTGGGCAGGATTGACTCCGCTGGATTTTCTGGTTTTTAGTGATACAGATATGTTGGGTTTTGAAAATTATATTCCGGTGATTACTGGTTTTGTTCCCGTTGTAATTATGACGAGAGGACGGAATGGCGTTCGTGTTTTTCAGGATGATCAGACTAAGAATTTTCCAACGGAACCGATTGACGTAAAAGATGCAACGGGAGCGGGAGATAGTTTTGCGATGGCTTTTTTATTAGAATATTTTAGATCAGGAGATATGAGTACTGCGGTAAATTTCGGGCAACAGGTGGCGCGGGAGGTGATTGGTGGATTTTCTGATACATAGATTTTTGAGGTGCGGATTAATCAGCGGTTCTGACGTATTCAATGGTCGTTCAAACACATCAAAATAACCCTCCAACGGTAATTCTGGTCTCAAGTCAAAAGATGTTCCTTGAATATTTTTATCGAAATACATTTCTGCCAACTGCTTAATTTCATTTTAAACAGTTAAATTGTTGATACCATTTAGTACCTCCATGGTAGCGGCATTTAAATTTGCGTTTGACCATCCTGGTCAGTTCGGTTACTCAACAATCTCCAAGGGCCTCGTCATTCCCCACTTCCCTCTCGTAAAGTCCGGAAACGATTGCGGTGCTCCACCCTGCGCCACAGACGCTTCACTCAACGGCGCCACCGCACTCCACAAACAACCTTCATAAACATTCTGATCCAGTGGCAGTCCTTTTTGCAAACATTCTACGATCCGGTAGATCATGATGCCATCCATTCCACCGTGACCACTTTCTTTCGTTTTTTGGTTGAGTTTTTTGTAAAGTGGATGATCGTATTGCTCGTAGAGTTTTTCCAGATCTTTACCCTGTGCCCAGGAATGATGATCTTTTGTGATCCCGGGAACGCCGCCTTCCAATGCCACGCGAGTCGGAAACCCAGCGAGGGTTCCTTTAGTTCCCTGGACTAGATTCAGCCGGGTATACGGACGGGGACTCGTCTCATCCCACTGCACCAAAATGGTACGGCCAAGATGGGTTTTGATAATCGAGGTATTCATATCACCTCCCTGAAAGTTTAGTTGGTTCCATTTGTGATCAGCGGAATAGTTTTTCTTTGCATAGGATTGCCGGCCGAGGGCAGGTGTAGAAAAAGAAACCAGGGTGTTAAAATTATCTTCGGTACGGGCCAGGTTCATATATTGAGCCACCGGACCAAGGCCGTGCGTGGGATAAAGGTTGCCATTGCGACGCGCGTAATGTCCTGTCCGCCAAGAGCCAGTACCGCGTTCCTGTTCTTCCATCTGCCATCGGAGTTCGTGAATATAGGCAGCTTCCGCGTGTAGCAGTTCGCCGACGATTCCCTGCCGGCACATGTTTAAAAACATCAACTCGGCTCTTCCGTAATTGACATTTTCCATCATCATACAATGCTTTTGTGTTTTTTCGGAAGTATTTACTATTTTCCACAATTCTTCTATGGCTACCGCCATCGGCACTTCCACAAAAGCGTGTGCTCCCTGCTCCATCGCCTCGATCGCCATAGGCGCGTGGTTGGTCCAGTTGGTAGCGATAAAGACCACATCAGGTTTAACTTCCCGGAGCATTTGTTTCCATTTATTTTCGTCACCGTAGTATAAACCGATATCCTGGTGCCGGTTTTCTGCTCCGGATTTCTCCGCGACGGCGGCCCATTTACGCACGTTGTCTTCGTAAAGATCGCTAATTGCAACAACTTCGGTTCCGTCGAGCGTTGCCAGAAATTTTAAATGGTCCCCTCCCCGATTGCCGACTCCGATAAATGCGGCCCGGACGGTACTCAGTTTTGGTGCGGCATAATCGCCCATATAAGTGCCTTCAGAAGGCGGGATGGAATGAGCGATTTTACAACCTGACAGAGCGGAACTTGTGACAAAGGCAGCGCCGGATAAAGTGGATTTTCGGATAAAATTTCTACGGTCTATTTTTTTCATAGTGGTGCTTCTTCATTAGGAAATGATGCACCGTGAAGATAAGGAATAAATTTGAATTCGTAGGTTCGTAGGTTTACTAAACTTATTTTGAATCTTGGGTTAAAACTAAAATTTTGGCAGATTATTTTTGGTAAAGTTTAGTAAACCTGCTTTTTAAAGATTCCGTCCTCCAATAACTTATTTCGAATCCTGGGTTAAAACTAAAATCTTGGCAGATTATTTTGGTAAAGTTTAGTAAACCTGCTTTTTAAAGATCTCGTCCTCCTATAACTTATTTTAATATCCTGGGTTAAAATTAAAACCACATGATTACTCATTTCTCGTTAAGTATGGTAATTTGTTTTTCGGCAAACTTAACAGTTTCTTCATCACTGTGAGGAATGGCTTTTTTGTAGTATTCGATAGCCTTTTTTCCTTTATTTACAGATTTGTAGCAGTGCGCAATGTTTAATAAAACGATATGGTCTTTCGGATTTACTTTTTCTGCCTTAAGCAGTGAAACCAGTCCTTTTTCAAATTCTCCAACTGCCATATGTGTGATAGCCAGATTTGAAAGGCTTTCGATGTGCTCAGGATAATGCGCTAGTATAGCGTTCGCTATTTTTCGCATGCTTGGTAATAGATCATCATCATTCTGATCGTACAGGTCTAACTGATAATCCTGCAAGGAAGTTAAAAACAATTCTTTTCCATCATCCCTTTTTTCGTTGTTATTCCACATCCACTGATTATTGTTGGTAACAGAATAATTTACAGTTTTAATGACCGCTTCGGTAAACTGATCCCATTTTTTGATCTGTCCCAGTACATATATTTTTCCAAATCGCATATCCAACCTATCGGGAAATTTATCAATTCCGGTATTTATTTTATCAAAAGCTAATTTTATTTCTTTGGAATCGTAACGAATGCCACTACTGATAAACCCAACAGCTCTATCCGTACTGTCTTTAATTTCAAGCGCATCAGCTTCGGGCATATCCGTAGAGAGTGTTACTACTTCCGACATTGATTTTAAAAAATGATAGTTGAAATAACCAACGAAAAGTTCCGGATCATTTGGCTTCACCTTTTCCCAGGAAGTCAAGGTAGTACGCTGACAAATAGTATCAGAATTATGAAAACAATCGCTCATCATTTCCTGAAAATTCTGACCAATACCATATAGTGGTAAAATGAAGATTATTAATATTCCTGAAAATTTCATCATCGTATTTATTTTATTTTGATTTCGTAGGGTCGTACGTAGGTTCGTAGGTTCGTAGGTTCGTAGGTTCGTAGGTTTACTAAACTTATTTCGAATCCTGCGTTAAAACTAAAATCTTGGCAGACTATTTTTGGTGAAGTTTAGTAAACCTGCTTTTTCAAGATCCCGTTCTCCAATAACTTATTTTGAATCTTAGTTTAAAACTAAAATCTTGGCAGATTATTTTTGGTAAAGTTTAGTAAACCTGCTTTTTCAAGATTCCGTCCTCCAATAACTTATTTCGAATCCTGGGTTAAAACCAAAATCCTGGTAGATTATTTTTTAGTAAAATTTAATAAACCTACTTTTTCAAGACCCCGTCTTCCATTAGTTTATCCAGAAAAATCCGGCTGCCAGCTTTATTGAGATGTTGGTAATCACCGAAGCCTTCCTTATCTTTAACGGCGTTAGAATAGTCATGGACTTTCATTCCTGTGGCTTTTTCGGCCTCTGCTTTCAGCTGATCGAGGTTGACTAATTTATCGAGGTAAGGTGGGTAATATGGATTAATAACGAGCTGGACATCAACGCCTTTTGCTTTCGCAAATGCTACGGTCGATGCCAGGTGCTCCATGACGCCTTTTACATATTCAACCTCTCCATTTTTTGAAGCGGTCAGACTGCTCATGATGCTTTTGAAAAGTCTTTCTTTTTTATCTCCGGGTTTTATGGTATCGCGCTGGACAATTTTAATTGTGTCGGGTACATACTCAGTAATACCTGTCACCATTGCATCGTTGATGACCCGATCAAGCAGCCAGTCTTCGTCCGTTTTATTCAGATAGAACATGGACCGCTGAAAAATTTCGCTGTTGTAACGGTAGAGATGAAAAACTTTTCCAGCCACGGCCCCCGTTTGATCATTCAAATGAATGAGGTCATACATCCGGGGCGAATAAGGCGTATATAAATTGAATCCGGAAATCAGGGATTTGTTTAAACGGTCGCACATCGACACATCCAGAATCATCTGTTTAGGTGCCGGATATTTTTCGAGATAATCTTTGACCAGCACTTCCGCCAGATCGATGGGCATTCCGTTATAGCTGATATTCATGGTTTTACTGCCCGTGATTTCTTCAATGTAGGGTTGATAAAAAATAAGCCCACGGGAGTTCCCCACCAGCAAAATGTCTGCCTTCGCCTTTCCTTCGTAAAGACGGGTATAGCGAAACTGGCTCTTCCCGGTCAACTGCTTTAACACCCAACCAAAGATACGGTCTCCAGCAAAAAACAATACAATGACAATAAATACCCAGTATAACTTTTTCACAATTTTCTAAAATTGAAAATAAATAAAAGAATTAGCTCCGAAGGAACCGAAAAATGCAATGGCCCATAATAGTAAAACAAAACTTACTACTCTGAAAGCAGGATTGGTCTGAATTACTTTCCAGAGTGTCAATCTGACATCCAGTATTTCTACTAAAAGCAAAATACCAATGACCATCACTCCTTTAATCACCCAAAATTTATTAATTACCGAACCAAAATTAAAGGCTTCCAAAGACGCAATGCCGGTAATCACCTGACTGGCCACGTCGAAATCCGGCGCCCGGAAATAAATCCAGGCAAAACAGGTAGAAGCATATACCAATCCCATCGCCAAAATATCTTTAAATAATTTAGGGGTACGAATGGTATCTAATGCTTTGTTCCAGATGGGTCCGGCCAATCGCTGTACGACCTGATAAGAACCGTGCAGAAATCCCCAGAATACAAACGCCCAACTCGCTCCGTGCCATAATCCACCGAGCAACATGGTGTTCATCAGGTTCATATAATTGTAAGCGTTCTTATTGTTATACTCGCTTTTTTGCATATAAAAATAGGTTCCAACCGAACTCAATAAATAGATCACGGCAAGCCACCACCACCCGGTGAGGAAAACCGTCAGGATCATAAAGACGAGTAGAATAAACCAGGAAGCAAACGTTCCTCCCCGATTTCCTCCCAGCGGGATGTACAAATAATCTCTCAGCCAGCTGGATAAAGAAATATGCCATCGCGTCCAGAATTCACTGTAATTACGCGAGAAATAAGGTTTCTTAAAGTTATCCGGAAAATCAAATCCCATAATCCGCGCTAATCCAATCGCAATATCAGAATATCCTGAAAAATCACAATAGATCTGGAAACTATAAAAGATAACTCCAATCAAAAGGTGTAAAGATCCAAAAGTTTCAGGCGCCTGAAAACATTGATCTACAAAGGGCGCCAGGGAATCCGCTACCGCAACCTTCTTAAAAAATCCCCAGATAATTTGCCCTGTTCCGGCAGTTACCCGATCCCAGGAAAATTCACGATCTTTTTGGAACTGAGGTAAAAAATCACTCGCCCGAACGATCGGTCCGGCCACCAACTGCGGAAAAAAGGAGATAAAAGTTGAAAACCGGATGAAGTCTTTCTCTACGGCAATCTCTTTTCGGTATACATCAATCGTATAAGACATCGATTGAAAGGTATAAAATGAAATACCAACTGGCAGAATGATTTTCAGGCTATGCATCGAACCATCATAGCCGAATCCCGTGAGCATTTCCTGAAAGGATTTTATAAAGAAATTAAAATATTTGAAAAAACCAAGGAAGCCAAGATTGACTACCATACTGGCAATGAGTAGTTTTTTTCGAGTGGGTTGATCCTCCGTATTATCTAGTTTAAGGCCGACAAAATAGTCAACACAAGTTGAAAATGCCACCAGGGCCAAAAATCGTTCGTCCCACCATCCGTAGAAAAAATAACTGGCAACCAAACAGAGAAAGAGTCTTGCTCTTCCCTTGAGTGCAAAGTAAAGTGGAAAAAATATTCCTATAAAAACAAAAAAAGCAATACTGTTAAAAATCATGTTTTTGGTGACTGCTGAGGGTATCACAAATTCAGATACCCAAAAAAATATAGTAAACTTTGTTTATTTACGAACCACATCAAAGCTTGTTACTTAACGACGTCACAAACTTACACTTTACGATGCAATTATCCTGCCCTCTTGTTTATTATTGGTAAATAATTTATGGTTGAACCAGATCCTTGATCTCACCTATCCACTGTTCGTAACCAGCACGGTTAAGGTGGATGCCGTCAAGGGTATAACTAGCGTTCAGTTTTCCCGAATCATCTTTAAATTTTTGGTGGAGATCTACGTATTTTAAGTTAAAATCAGCGGCTATTTCCTGAATACCTTTGTTTAAAGTGAGCACATCGGCGTTGGACAGACCCGTATTTTTTACGGTGTTATTAATCGGTAAAATGCTTTGAATGATTAGTTGGGTTTGCGGCGTACCGGTTTTTATTTTTTCAACAATAGACCGGTAATTTGCCAGAATATGCGGCGGACGGTGTAATATCAGGTCGTTAATTCCGATCATTAAAAAAACTTGTTTGGGTGTTCCGCTTATGATGGGGTCGAGGCGGCGGAGGATACCATCGGTAAATTCTCCGGCGATCCCTCGGTTTCGGATATTGGGATTATTAAAAAATTCCTGCCATTCTCCGTACTCAGTGAGGGAATTGCCCAGAAAAACAACGTTGGAAGAATCAATGGTCAATTTTTCTAAAATTTGGGTTCGATGCTGATAGGATTCGGCGATTCCACCATTGCGAATCCGGGAAAGGATGGCGTTGGGCCCACCGAGGCGATGTACTGCGTAGGCGAGTATGATAACGAGTAGTAGATTGAGTAATATGGAGGCAACTAGGATGATTTTTTTCATTTTGGAGATGGTGGTCTCGGTGGTTTTTGTTGAGGTGTTTAGTTTGCTTTCAAAGTGTTTGTCTCTCCTAGCAGCAATGAGTGCATTTTCAATCACTCAATATTCGACATTCGACATTCAACATTCAGTATTCGATATTCCTTTATTCCTTGTGCGTACCTTGTTTTAACACTTCATCGATGGATACTTTCCGGGTATGTTCGGAATGTTTGAAGTTTTTATTCGGGTTGCCCATTTTCAATAACCCTTTAAATTGATTTAATACAAACAGTGGTAAACCCCAGAGAGCAGACCAGATTTGTTTGGGTGCTTTAGAAAGATACAGGGTAAATAAAATATTGAATGCAAAGATACCGATGGCACCGACAAGCAAAATTGCCCAGGTCAGATTGATAAATAATCCTACGAAAGCAACGAGCATACTTATTCCCAATAAAATAAATAATGGTGGCGAAATGGTTACGATTCCGAATAATAATTTATTCCAGCTGAGGCCAAAAATTCCTTTCAGCAAAAGTCCGGAAGAATTGGGAAAATTTTGAAAATAAGAAAACAACCAACGGCTACGCTGCGTTTCTACCTGTTCGCCGGACACGACTTTTTCGTCAAAGACGACCGCGTCCCAGGCGTAGGTAATTCGTTCATTCTCCCGTAGTAAAACATTTTGTAAAATCTTATCTTCCTGCAGCATTTTTTTCCATTGATGCTTGCCTTGTTCAATTTCAGGACTGGCCAGATAGCTTTTGTAAAGTTCTGCTTCCACGGCCATTCCCGAACCGGAAATTACGGCAGATGAACCGAGCACATACGGCAAATAACGATCCACGTAGTTTTTATAAAATTCTCCGGTGGCGTCCGCGCAAGCGTAAACTGTATCCAGATTCTTGGCAGTTCGCTGACCTTGTACCGCACGGTGACCGTTGTTAACGTATTTATTAATTACATTAAAAAACTGCGGATGGGCTAGATTATCTGCATCAAAAACGGCAATGTATTCGTGTGGACGTACAAAGTTTTCGATAGCGTGAATAATCGATTTTGCTTTTAGCTTGAGCGGTGGTTGCGGATTCAGCACCGTTAATTTGGCGTGACTTACATCCCAACCGGTCATATCACAATCATCTGCTACTAAATAAACGTGCAGATTGTTATACTTTTGTGTATTTACCAGTGATTCGATTAACGGCTTTGCGATTTCTGCATTTTTATAAGCCGTAATAATACAACCGTAGTCCACTTCTTTGTAGCCGGCGTCTCCCTTTTTAATATCCTTTACCCGGTCTTTAAATATTCCGGACAGCAATACCATGACGAAGGGGAATACCAAAAAGAAAATTAGTATCGCACTGATGATCATAAAAATGGTTGCTAAAATTGCCATGTGTATTTAAGTTTATGCGTGTTCAAAAAAAGTATTTACCGGTTGGTGATCCTCCTGGTGTTTACGGTCTGCCTGCGTAAAGTTCCATTTTATGGCCCTGGTAAACGCTTTAAAATGGTCCCATTGACCTTTGACGGCAAAGAGAAGCAGATTTTTTGGAATCGTAAAAATAAGCAGGAAACAGTAAAAAGCCATTACTTCCAGCGTGCTTCGGTTGCGTCGCATGAAGTAAATCCGGTTACGGTTGAGATAATAGGTTTTTAGCGGACTTGCTTTTCCGGTAGAAACCGATTCTTTGTGAAAAATTTCTGCTTTGGGTTCTACGTAGACCTGATAACCAGCAGCTCTGATACGATCACACCAGTCCAGTTCTTCGTAATATAAAAAGAAAAGATTCGATAATGGCCCCACTTCTTCGATTACCTGCCGGTGTACCATCATGGCGGCACCGTGGGCATACGGCGAAGGGAAGGCTGGCTTATTCCGGTACTGACCGGTATTTTCTTCTCCGACGGCCAGGGTTTTATTACGGGCCGTAAAAGAGTTGACCTCCGTGGCGCCGAGAAATTGAATAATATTTTTTCCGTTCGTTTCCGGACCCGGATAGTACATAATCAGTGGACTGACAACGCCCAGTTTGGGAATATTATCAAAGCAAGCCACGAGTTTTTCAATCAGACCATCGGCCAGTTCGGTATCATTATTTACAAAAAACATTAATTCGCCTTTAGCTCTGGGAACGGCCAGATTATTCCCTCCGGCAAATCCCAGATTTACATCACTTCTGATGCCGATAATTTCCGGGAACCGGGTTTCCAGAGCGGGGATGGGATTTTCTTTTGAACCGTTATCCACTACGAAGATTTCAAGATTGGGATAGGCCAGATTACGAATAGAATCCAGCATAGCGACCGTCATTTCGGGCTGATTGTAGTTGACGGTGATGATTGAAACGAGTGGTTGATACACGTGATTGAGTCGGTTGTTAGGTGATTTAAAAGGCTATTGGCCGTTGGATATTAGCTATTGGCTTCCATCAATCGTAAAAATCTTGCGATAGTGAAACTATTGACAATTATCTTTAATTGTAGACCAAGCTATTATACAAAAATTGTTCAAGACCCCGGTGGATCTTGAACAATTTAAAGGAAATTTGAATAATGTCAAATGATGCAAGTCAGTAAAATTACTCACCTTTCTGAATCATCGCCGGCAATGTGCGGGAAATGATCCGGGCATCCATTAAGAAGGAGAACTTCTTAGCATATTCAATATCCAGGCCAATTCTTTCTTCCATGGACATGGTATCTTTTCCGGTAGGAACGGTCTGCCACAAACCAGTGATTCCGGCGGGAGCGCCAAATCTCAGTGCCCAGCCATCTTTTGTAACGGCTTCTGCCTCATCGAGCGGAAGCGGACGGTTACCAACGATAGACATATCGCCACGGATAACGTTCCATAATTGAGGTAATTCGTCCAGGCTGGTTTTACGGATAAATTTTCCGACGGTAGTGACCCGAGGATCATTTTTTACCTTGAGGAAAGCACCTTCATAATTATTTAAGTGAGCAACTTCGGCACGCTTTGCGTCTGCGTCCACACACATAGAGCGGAATTTCAGGAAGTCAAATTCCTGATAGCCCCGACCAATTCGCTTGGAGCGGTAGATGACCGGCCCTTTGGAACCAATGCGGATGAGGAGTGCAATGGTCAGTAAAACCGGAGCCAGCGCCAGTAAAACACAGGAAGCGAAAAATATATCAAATATACGTTTTCCGATAGGCATCTTAATGGTCATATCCTCTTCGGGCTGCCCGACGGCGTTCATCAAGTCGGCTTTAAAGGAGAATAAGAATTCCAGGCGGGTACGTAAGTTGTTCCATTGTACGGGTTCGGTATAACAATCGTCGATTCCCATTTTCAGGGCAATCTCCCGGTCCAGATCAAACTCTTCTTCTTCGGAAACCACCAAAAAAGGGAGTGTTTTGAGACTTTTGTTTAGTTGAATGTTCTTTAGCAGGTTGAAATTATCTTCCTGCAGAAAATCATAGCTACAGATTACGGCGGTTTTAGAGGAGGGGTTCTCAACCATACGCGCTTCTAGCCAGCGATAAGCCTTGAAAGAGTCATCAGATTTTTCGAACTTATAGTACCCCAAGTCCGCCTCGTTGTTCTCATTCATCAAAATGTAGGAAAAGTTGTCAAATCCTACGATAAGAACATTTTTTGTGTCGGTGGAGGTAATGTTAGTTGTCGTAAATTTCTGGTTCATGTCAGCATGGTTTGTTGATCAAAATACAATTGTAAGAGAGTAAGTAATTCGTTTCTATTTGTTGTTTTCCTAATGGGTTTGATCAATAATCAGTCTGGGATCGTTAAATTATTCTGGAGGATGATGCCAGTACTTTTTGAATTTTTTCTCTGAGTTTTATAGGGTTAAAAGGTTTTATTAAAAAATCAGTAATACCGTATTTTCTACATTCAGTTTTTAGATCTTCGTCTTCTTCGGCGGTCACGAGGATTACCGGAATAGATTGAAAAAAACCGCTGGTACGGATGTTTTGTAGAAATTCCAGGCCGTTAATTCTCGGCATATCGTAATCCAGGAGAATAAAATCCGGGATATTGCCATTGCTGAGCCAGGCCAGGCCTTCAAAGCCATCACTTTTGGTCACTACATCAAAATCTTTGCTTAGAAAGTTGCTAAGCAGCATACGAATGCTGTCGTGATCCTCAATTACCAGTATCTTGTTCTTGCGTGTCATATTTTTACAATTTCCAAAATGAATTTATTCACTATTGGAGGGTAAAATGATTGCTGTTAGAAATAATACCAAGTCATCCTTTGTTAGCGTCAATCCGGAGAAAGAAGGCAAACAACAGGCTTACAACAACTGGTATTCTGACCAGTTAATGTAAAAATTGAGAAGTCTAAGTTAGAGGGTTATTGCAACTTATACCTGCGGGATTTCCGCTGGAGGGTAGTTGGGACGAATAGAATGAAGCAAAAATACTCCCTTTATATGTTCACAGGACTTCTCGCAAATGCTTTAAAATCAAATTTTCATGCGATAACTCCTACAAAGATATGATTTTTTCTTCAAATACTAATTTTCACTAAGGTTATTTGTATAATAATAACTGTGTAATGAATGGGCCTTTTACATAATTAGTAAATTCTCAAATCTTATAGTACAAAGTTAGGGGGTTTTTATGTTCCATATATACCCGATTACAGGTATTTTTTGTATCGCTAAAATTTTAATAATTTCAAATAGAATAAAATTTGTTGAAAACACATTCAAACAAATTTTACTTAATTAAGGATCATAAAAAGAATAACTTATAACATTCGGCTGCTTCATTTGCGCCTATTCTTTAATATAATCCTAAGAGGTGACTTTTCACCCTAACTAAGATCGCTTTTAAGACGTACAATGTTCAGGTTTAGTAACGTTAATACAACGTTAAAGGGTAGTTATCGGAAGAATTACCCTATTAAGGGTATATTGGCCATTTTTTATAAAGAGCTTGTCTAAAATCTTTATTGTTGATAATCTTCTTTCGGAATTCATTCGTTCCCGCAACAATTTTACTAATTTTGGGTACAATTCCTGTATATACACACTTATGGTCACACTAAAAATACTTTTCTGGATCAGCCTGTTCGTCGTATTCTACGCGTACGTAGGCTATGGTATCGTGTTATTTGTTCTTATCAAACTAAAAAGGCTGGTAAAAGGAGGTTACGAACCGCCCGTAATTGAACGGGATGCGGACCTTCCTGATGTTACCTTTGTGGTAGCTGCTTATAACGAAGCAGATTATATGGTAGAGAAGATTGAGAACTGTCTGGATTTCGATTACCCCAAAGATAAAATCAGTTATTTATTCGTTACCGACGGGTCAGATGATGATACTCCGTCGGTCGTCCGGAATTATTCCGCGCCTCCGGGGGTAGAAATCCGGCTGTACCATGAGGATGCCCGTCAGGGAAAAATTGCGGCGGTGGAAAGAATTATGGCTTTTGTCGATACACCAATCGTCATTTATACCGATGCCAACACCTTCGTGAATAAAATGGCGATTCGTCATATTGTTCGTCATTACGAAAATCCCAAAGTTGGAGCAGTTGCCGGAGAAAAACGTATTCGCCTCAGCGAGAAGGATGCGGCCAACGCTGCCGGAGAAGGAATTTACTGGAAATATGAATCTACCCTGAAAAAATGGGATTCTGAATTGAAATCGGTGGTCGGAGCGGCAGGAGAGTTATTTTCTCTGCGAACGGAATTATTTGAACCGGTCCGGAAGGATACGATTATCGAAGATTTTTATATGACGCTGCGGATTGCCCAAAAGGGCTACCGGGTGGTTTACGAACCGGAGGCTTTCGCTGCGGAACATTCTTCGGCTTCCGTTAAAGAAGAATTAAAACGTAAAATCAGAATTGCGGCGGGAGGTATTCAGGCGATTGTCCGGCTGGCATCGCTGCTTAATATATTTAAGTACGGCGTGCTTAGTTTTCAATATATCAGTCACCGGGTGCTACGGTGGACGCTGGCACCGCTGGCTTTACCGATCATTTTGATTACGAATATCATGCTGGCTTTGGGTGGCCATCCTGTTTATCAGTTTATACTGGCCGGTCAGATATTGTTTTACGCCATGGCTTTACTGGGTTATATTCTGGAAACCAAAAAGATTAAATTAAAGGCTTTCTTCGTTCCTTATTATTTTTGTATTATGAATTATGCGGTGTATCGTGGTTTTTTCCGCTACCTGGGGGATAATCAGAGCGTGATCTGGGAACGGTCGGAAAGAGCGGATAGTGTGAAGGTTTCTTGATTGTTGGGGTGTGCGGATTTTTTGATGTGCGGATGTGCGGATGTGCGGATGTGCGGATGTGCGGATTTGTGGATTTTTTGATGTGTGGATGTGTGGATGTGTGGATGTGCGGATGGGTGGATGTGCGGATGGGTGGATTTTTTGATGTGTATGACTGACCGATCCCGACTAAAAGGAGGGCGGCGTGTAACAGCGCGACGAGGGAAGGAACCGCGCAAGCGGACGGGAGGGCGGTTTTTGAGGTGTAAATGTGCGGATTTTTTGATTTTTTTTGCACCTGCGGTGCTGTCTGGATGTCATCCCTATGTGACTTAAATAATTGGTTTGTCTATATTCTTGGAACAAGTTTGTCCGGTACCGTTGCTTGATCATCCGAAGATCGGGAAGTCAGATGTATGGTTGGGGAAGTGTACTTTTCGGAAGGGGCAACGATATTTGATAAAGGCGCCGTCCGGTCGGGGGAAAAGTAGTTTTATGCATTTATTGTATGGAATGCGTCGGGATTATCAGGGGGAGGTGCTGATTGATGAGCAGGAAGTCGGAAAAATGAGGTCGGCGGAGCTGGCTACCATGCGCAAAGGCAAACTAGCCATTGTTTTTCAGGATTTACGACTGTTTCCGCAATTGACGGCTTTGGAAAATATATTGATTAAAAATTCACTTACCAAGCATAAGACGGCGGATGAAATTCGTCAGATGGCAGCGCGGTTGAACGTTGTAGACACCCTGGAACAATACCCCACTACCCTTTCTTACGGACAACAACAACGCATTGCCTTGATCCGGGCGCTTTGTCAACCGTATGATTACCTGTTATTGGATGAGCCTTTCAGTCATCTGGATAAAGCCAATATCCGACAGGCAGGCGGACTGATTGACGAGGAACTAAAAAGCACTGGTGCCGGTTTGATTATGGTAAGTCTGGGAGCGGAATACGGGCTTAAATTTGATTACACTTTACAGTTGTAAAAAGTATATTTATGGTGGTCAGAAAAAATTGCTCAAAAAATCAGAAATATTTGACAATTTCTACCTAATTCTATTATATTTGCGACACCTTAAAAAAAAGCGGTCATAAGAGACTGTAAATAAGTAAAAATGCGAAAGTAGCTCAGCTGGTAGAGCACGACCTTGCCAAGGTCGGGGTCGCGGGTTCGAATCCCGTCTTTCGCTCCAGAAAGCCTTCAACCTGCCTGCCAAGACACGCAGGCCGGTTGAGGGCTTTTTTTTAGTGTTTTTTAAAATACTAATGCCCGGAAATACAGGGTGTATTTCCGAAAAATGTTGCCCGAGTGGTGGAATTGGTAGACACGCCGGACTTAAAATCCTGTGCTCTTCGGGGCGTGCGGGTTCAAGTCCCGCCTCGGGTACAAAGCTAGGCCATAATGAACTGATTATCAGTTTGTTACGGCCTTTTTTTATGAAAGGGGTACAACTATGGTACAACATTTTGATTTTTTTGTGCTTTTGTACCTCCCTGCGCTTACTTGCTTTTAAATGTTGTACCCTGCTCCCTTTTTGGGCTCAAAAAAAATTTATTGTCCTTTCTATCTATTGAAATAATACTCCGGTCCCCCATCCCAAAATAGTGATACATTCACTTTGTGGACCAACGAACGATACTATATTTATTCCTTTCCTAATATTACTACCGTATAAAACCTTCTTATTCTCCAGACACTTAATGCTTCGAATACCAAGCAAATAAATCCCCAGGGAAAGTATTCCTGAAATTAGACAATGGGTAATGGAAGAGTAAGCAGTAACTAACTTGACCGATGAGTGAAAAAATTGATTCTAAAGGAGGCTATACAAATAAAAATTATAGTTATACATTTACTTTAAATACCAGTACAGTACAACATTACACTTAAGTAATCGTTATAAAAATTGTTGAACACTTTCTGTTTTTCAGCTAATTGCCGAACATACTCGTTTTTTCACTTTTAGTTTTAAAACCTACCGATCAGTAAGTTCTATTATTGATCATAAAAGAAAGAGATACACTGTTCTAAGTTGTAGACTTCTACCAAAGATCGTTTCCCAGAAATTGTTATCATAACTAAGAGACTTTTTTACATACTATCCAATCATTCAGCTTTGGAGTAAGAAAACTCCTGTGCCCATGATTGATCACTGAGAAAACCAATACCTATGTTTATTAGCCAACACACGGTAAACGGATTCCTATGCGTGGAATTCAGGGAACACCCAATCGTAGATTTCAGACATCATAAGGTTACCTTGTTTGATATCTCTACTAAAAAGTTTGCCGGATTTATTCCTGATTTTATAGAAAATGGTCACTTTAGCCAAGAACAATATTGTATATGCCTGATCAATAAAACTTTTTCCTTTTCTTCTATTCAACTATTAAACTTCCTAAGACATCAGTGTAGTCAGTTATCAGCTCCCAGCCTTTGGCTGGAAGATTTTAACGCGCTTTTAAATGTAAACCGGCAGAATCATTTTGGTAAAATTCATGAGCAACAATTTGATTTGGTAAAAGCTCTTTTGCTAGAAAAGTGGAATCAGTTTAATGGAACAATTGGTAGAAAACCTAATTTAGTTTTATCGCCAATTTTCACACCAGATGAAAGATTTAATATTATCAACTTGAAGGAAGAAATAAAAACTAAAGCTAATTTGGATACCAAACGTTTTTTATTGTTACGGAGGCGAACAGATTACTTACAGGAAATATCACCTGATAAAAATTCAAGTTTTGTAAATGCGATTGATATGGAGTTGAATTTTTTGGAACAGACTCAAGGCTTAAAGCAGGAAGAGAAAGAAACGAAAAAGATTATATTCAAAGGATCTGGCAGAGAGCTAGCAAAAATTTTTAGTCAGTTTAAAAATCTGAGAGATAAAAATGATGATCTAATTTTTGAAGGAACCATCAGTGAATATTCAAGATTAATTGCCAATAATTTTTCTAAAATAAAAAGTGGTTTTGCGGAAGACTCTATCCGTAGGTATTTAACCGATCACAAAGGAAAGGTAAAAAAGAAAAGGCGAATCAATTAAAAAAGGGATTAATGGCTTTTACGGTTTCGGGGTTATTTGAAGGAGGTCGAAAGTTGTCTTTTCTGAAGTCTTACAATCCATTTGTCATTCTGGATATTGATAAACTGGATATGGAAATATTACCGGATTTGATTTTAAAAGCAAAGGCAATTCCGTTTACAAAAGTATTGTTTGTGAGTCCAAGTGGTAGAGGTTTGAAGATTGTCGTGGAGGTAAATACGGATAAGGAAAAGCACGGTATTGCATACTAGCAGGTGATGAATTTTTATAAAGAAAATCTGAAAGTGGAGATTGATCAAAGTGGAAAAGATATCACCCGGCTTTGTTTTATGTCCCACGATCCGGAAGCTTATTTTAATGAAAACAATGCTATTTTTAATATTCCAAATAAGAATGATAATTCTGTAGATGGTATTCAAGGCATTGATCAGACAGCTGCTCAGGTTCCGGAAAGTGTTACGGATTTATCCGTGGAAGAATCAAATTTATCAGGGAGTTATCAGGATGCTTTTGGAGTCTGTGTGATGCAGACGAATGCCAAACTGGAATTTAAAAAAGGAAACCGGAATAATTATATCTATCAATTGGGAGTGAATTGCATTCATGCGGGAATCCCGTTGGAGGTGGCTGTTAATGAAAGTAAGAAGGTGTTTGATTTAAATAAGATGGAGATTGAACGAACGATCAAAAGTGCTTATACCTGGAAGCCTGCCTCATCTCCGGACATCCCGGTAAAAGGTCCCGTGGAACTGCCCAGAGAAATCTCTATGGCTATCCCTGAAAGGATATTTGACAGGTTGCCATCTTTGCTGAAAAGAGCTTGTAAAACGGCAAGACCCGGGAGAGAAAGAGATGTTTTTTTAACGGCTGCTTTTGGAGTTTTGAGTGGATGTCTGAATAATTTGACGGGGGTTTATGACGGGGATATTTATCATCCGAATCTGTTTGTTTTCGTGGTTGCCCGTGCTGCTTCTGGTAAAGGAGCCATGAAATATGCGAGAGCTTTAGGGACGGCATATCATAATGAACTGAGAGCATCGAATGAACAAAAAAGAATAGAATATGAAAAGGATTCGATGATTTATCAGAATGAATGTGCGAAATTTAAAAAGGGTAAAATCGAAGAACCGCCAACGGCTCCGGAGCAACCCGTTTACAGAAAACTGTTTATTTCAGCAAATATAAGTTCGGCGATGTTGATTCACCGGTTAAAGCGAAATGGGGAAAGCGGAATTTTGTTTGATTCGGAGGCAGATACCATGGGGAATAATTTGAAACAGGATTGGGGGGACTTATCTCCTTTATTACGAAAGGCATTCCATCACGAAGAGATTGGTCTTGAACGAAAATCAACCAGTGATGCGGTTGACATTGAAATTGATTTTCCAAGATTATCACTGGTATTATCCGGCACCCCGGACCAGGTAACAAATTTGGTCCCGTCGCCGAAGAATGGTTTATTTTCCAGATTTATATTCTATACATTCGAAGAAAGAGCCAAGTGGAGAGATGTTTCCCGGAAGTCAAGGGTAGCAAATTTTCAAAACTATTACAAAGATTTGTCAAAAGAAGTTTTAAAGATCATCCACTTTTTTGAAAACCATGAAACAGATTTTGATTTAGCTGACCATCAATGGAAGGAACTGAATAGTACTTTTGAAAAAATTCTGGAAGAAACCGGAGAGGATTATGGAGATGAGACGGATAGTATGGCCAAACGTCATGGAATAATTTGTTTCAGACTGGCCATGATTTTATCAGGAATCCGAAAAGCGGAGGAGAATAACCAGGAGCATATTCTGATATGCCGGGATGATGATTTCGAGGTGGCCATCTCTTTAACAAAGATTTACCATCAACACGCATTACTGATGTACGAAGGATTGCCTCAGAGTAACAACACTGGTTATTGTCCCAGGTATAAAAAGATGGAATTATTTTTAAATGCTTTGCCGGATAATTTTATGCGAAAAGAAGCAGACGCACTTTGTCCAAAGTTTAATATGGTCTCCCGATCCGGAGGCAGATATTTGCAGGCACTAATAAAGGAGGGTTGGCTGCGAAGATCCGCTACCGGTAGATACGGGGAATATTTTAAGACAGGGAAGGTTTGATTTATGAAATGATTGAGAAGATTTTCGAATTATAAAGAGGACCGTGTCCAACCTGTCTAAGTTGTCCAAGTCGTCCAAGTTAGGTTCATTTGAAACCCTGTTTGAGTAATAAGTACTGTTTATCGGGGAGGTTGGACAAATGGACAGGTTGGACAACCTGGACACTTGTCCTTGTGAAAAAATGAATTACTAAATATTAGTCTGTTTTTAATTTGGGAGCATTTTAAAGAATTATATAGTTATCAAGATAGAAAAGGTGAAATTATCTTGTGATTAGCGTTGAGTTTTGAAATGATCAGAAGGATTTTTGACTTTTAAAGAGGACACTGTCCAACCTGTCCTTGTGAAAAAACGGTTTAATGAAATCTAAAAACTAAAGGTTATGAAAACCAGGAGAAAGCTAAAGAAATATCTAAAGATCCTGAAAAAAGAAAAACGGGAGATCTGTTATGAGATGGAATTGGACCACCAAGTGATTGAACGGAATTTATATATTGCTTACGAATGGGAAATGAGATTTAGAAAAGCGGTAGAGGAAGTCAGGGTTAAAAAGGAATTCAGGCGAGCACTGGCTGAAAGACTGGGGGTTGCGTATTCGGAGGTGAAGCATTTATTTCCGGTTGGTGTGAATTCTACTTTGATTGCTAATTGTTTGAGTCCGTATCTTGGGTTTTACAGTCATGAGGAGATCAGGGATATTTGTCAGGAGTTGAAGTTAGAATTTGGGTTTCCGTGAGGGTGAGGTTTTCGGGATGTTTTATATCAAAAAAGGAATAGTTTGTGTGACGGTGTAAATGGTTAGTGGAAATAGATTCCTGTTGTTCGCATATGCTCATAATTCGTCATAAAAAATAAAGTAGTTTCGTTTATTTTGATTTTTTCGTTTATTTCGATTATATTTGCAATATGAAGTCAAATCAAAAGTAATTAAAATAAAGTATGGACTATTTAGCGAATATCAACAAGCCTTCGAAGGAAGAACAGAAGGTGGCAATGGAATCTTATAATGCTCTGGTAGAAGTTCTTAAAAGCCTTCGTAAAGATAACCCTGAAATAGAAATAGAAGAAACAAAGGAGAAGATACGGATACCTCTGAACGCATTAAAATTGCTTGCAAAAATTCTAAAAGTTACAAGTCAAGGAAAGCCTATTTCAATAGTTCCCATAGCAACTGAGATGACCACTCAGGCAGCGGCAGATTTGCTTGGTTGTTCCCGACCTCATTTGGTGAAATTGCTTGAAGAACGGGAGATTGAATATACAAAAATTGGGAAGCACAGAAGAGTAAAGTTTGAAGATGTAATAGCATACAAAAAAAGGATGAAGGCAAAACAGCAAGAACTCCTTATCAAAATAATGAAGGCAGACGAAGAATCAGGTTTATATGATATATAGTATTCGATTTATATGTGTTCTTGACACAAATGTAATGTTTCCTATTGAAATCCGTGATTTACTTTTTTGGTTTGCCCACGATGATTTATATACTCCAAAATGGAGCAGGCATATTTTCGATGAATGGAAAGATGTAATGAAAAGAAGAAATGTCAGCGAAGAAGAGATCAAAAAAAGAATAGGCTTAGCAAATCAGGCTTTTCCAGATGCAATGGTCGAAAATTATGAAGTTCTGATTGAAGGATTAGAATTACCTGATGAAAAAGACCGCCATGTTTTGGCAGCGGCAATTAAAACCAATGCTAACATAATTGTCACGAATAACCTGAAGGACTTCCCCGAGGATTATCTTTCAACCTTTGGACTGTCAGCTAAAAGTGCAGATGATTTTCTGACTGAAACAATTGACTTGAACCAAAAAATTGCAGTTAACTCTTTCAGAAAATTAGTTGTAAACAGAAGAAATCCTGATTTAGATGAGTATGAGGTTTTAGACTGCCTACGGAGAAATGGATTGAACGATACGGCAAATTATTTGCACGCACTAATTTAAAAAAGAAAATGGGTAATCGGAGAGATATAAAATTTTTATAGCTTTTATACTATCAAATTAGACCGTAACGAAAAATCCCGTTTACAAGCGCTCGCAGACGCTGTGTGCTGGACGGAGCACTTGCTTTTGGCGCTCGCGCAGCTGATCTACCCACGATGCCCTTAAACTGATCAGCAGCGCTCTTTGGCCGAATCTCGAATTACTGATTTGGCCTTACTACCTCCCAGCCTCCCGGGGGAGTAGCTGCCACCCGCTCTATGATTTTTGGTTTCCCTTTTTCTTTTTTCTATTTCTGGCTGTTGGCCTATTCCCTCGTTCACAAGCGCTCGCAGACGCCCTGTGCTGGACTGAGCACTTGCTTCTGGCGCTCGCGCAGCTGATCTACCCGCTAAGCTATTAAACAGATCAGCAGCGCTCTTTGGCCCTCATCTCCGACTACTGATTCTGCCAAACAATCTCCCATGCTTCGGTGGGAGATTTACAGGCCCGCTCTCTGAAGATGGAATCCCTTTTTATTTTATCCTGGTCAGCCGTTGGCTTTTTAAAAATCCGCGCGCGGTAGCGGCTTGCATCGGCTCATGCCCGCATGCTCCTTTTTTGCTGGCGCCTGCTAACGCTTCAGTTCCGGGCTGCGGGCGCTTGTTCCTGCCTCCTGGCTCGGCGCAAATCCTCAGCAGTTACTGACGCTTGCCAGCTGCCCTTCTCTGAGCTTTCCCGCCTCATTGGAAGAAAGGTATTCAGGCTTTTATGTTTGGTCCGCAGGCGGGGTCTTTGGTGGCCTAGAAGAGCCGCAGCGGTTTGGTTAGGTGGTTTGTTTCCGGGGTTAGTTCGGCGGCGAGTTTTCCAGCTCGTTTGGCTTTTCGGTAGGTGTCGCCCGTGCCGCCTTTTCTGATTCGGTCGGCGGCGTACACGCAGATTACTTTATCTGCTTTTTCTACAAGTTCTGTGTTGCGTATCAGGGGCGCGTGTCTTCCCCGGTTTTTGTAGTCGGGTTTTATGACTGTTTTTGGTAGCCGGTTTTCAGTGGCGTAGCGGCCCGCGAGTGCGTCCACGCCTTTAGCGCCTCCGTGCAGGATGTGAGTCGGGCGCAGGGTGTTTAGTAGTTTTTCCAGTTGCGTGTATGTGTTGTTATTGTCTAGCTTTCTGGAGCCGCTTATTAGTACTTTCATTTTATAAAGATACTGTTTTTATTTCATCTTTTTAGCACTTTTTGTTTGTTTTTTCTGTCGTTTATGCGTATCTTTAATGTATCAGAAAACGCACAAAATTTTTATAACGATGACCAATTTTAATTTACAAGCAGACTACTTTGAGAACGATATGTTCGCCGCCAATTTTGGACCTGAGCCGATCCGGGAAGAGGAGGAATGGGAAATAATGCTGGCAGAAATGAAGGTAGCAATTTTGAGAAACGAAAATGATAAAGGCCGAAAACTGATGTACGGTTTGGAGTTTAAAATTCATGAGGCCAGAATGCGGTCTTTCAACGAGGGGTATCAGCGTGGAGCGACTCCGCTTCCTTTTTAAAAAATAAAAACAAAAATTTACGATGACTTATTTGATTCATTTCTACGAGGAATGTCCAGCCACCGGTATGGATATTGAGTTCGAAATTCGATTTACTTGCGACGAGGAAGAAGACCAGGAAATCTTTTGGGGTTATCCGGTGAGTGTTCCGGCAAGCAATCATATTGAGATTTTGGAGGTGGTGAAAAACGGGGAGACCTGGCACGGGTACCCGGACTCTATAACAAATGAAATACATAAATACGACTGGGAACCCGTTTCGGAGTTTTCGGATGAAATGGCCTTTGAGCCAATTTTTAAATATTCTTTAATTTCTAAAACAAAAAAATTATGGCACAGACCATTAGCAGCGTAGTGCACGGATCACTAAATTCATACGCATTTTAGAATGCTTCTTTTCAGCGATTACTTCTTCCAAATTTTATCAAATAGCTACGGCTATTTTCAAAAATATTGGAATCGTACTCACTAAAAATAACCTATTCAAAATACATAGCAACTTAGTGTTCCGTGCACTGGTCAAAGAACAATTAGCGGCCGTCGGAAAAACGGCGACCGATTTACAAATCAAAAGAGCGTATGACCGTAATCGAAAACAAGGTCCGAGCGGTGGCAATAAATTTTACATCGCCGCAAGAATTGTAAGTTATCTGACGGTAAACAAAATTATTTGTAACTGTTCAGCCCAAATGAGAGCTGGTCAAGGTATATGTTATAGAATTTTCCATAAACAAGTTGTTCAATGCATCAAAGACATTGATGTTTTGTTTACGAGCCGTGACGATAAAGCTTCGTATTCTAGTAAAAATTT
>CAKZUV010000385.1 GCA_937921555.1 uncultured Saprospiraceae bacterium | reverse complement strand
TATAAAAAAAGTCTCTGAATGATGATCCTTGCCGTTTCCTTCTGGCTATTTGCTGCCTTCAATCACAATGAAAGAGCGCAAATAGCCAATGGCCAAAAGCAGATAGCAAAAACACCCATTCTATGCTATGCGAATTCTTTTATAACCACTGATTCGCATTACTAATCATCACCTGCTGGTAATCGATCCAGAGGACTGACAACCGCCGTCGCCTTATCCGTGCTCACATGTGTATAAATCAGCGTAGTTTTAATATCCTTATGGCCCAGCAATTCCTGGATATACCGGATATTTACGCCACCATCCAGCAGATGGGTCGCAAAACAATGACGAAGTGTATGTGGGGTTACACGTTTGTTTATATTGGCCTTCTTGCTGGCCGCCTTAACGATACTCTGAACACTGCGTTCACTGTACGGCCCCTGACGATCGTGCCCTTCAAACAGCCAGTAGATGGGTTGGTATTCGTCCAGATATATTCGCAAGATTTCCTTCAGCCTTTCACTCAGCATAACCACTCTGTCCTTTTTTCCCTTCGCTCCGTTAATGAAGAGTTGGTTCCTCTCAAAAAGTACATCTTCCAGCTTCAACTTCAGAATTTCTCCCAGCCGAAGTCCACTACTATATAGTGTATACAAAATCGTCAGATGCTTGACATTCTCCAGTGATCTGAGCATCCGGTCCACCTCCTGTACACTCAGAACTCTGGGCAGCCGGTGGCTTTTTCTTGGTCGTTTGATTCGATTTATCTCAAATCCCGAAAGGAAAACAACTTTGTCATAATAGAATTTGATACTGCTGATTATAATATTAATCAGCGATTCAGATACCCTGCGTGAGGCAATTTCAGCAATATAACGATTGGCATCTTCCGCCGTCAATTGACTTAATGACTTAGGAGCAGAAAATTTTAGATACTTAATAAAATGCCCCGCGTAACTGGTGACCGTTTTCCAGCTATACCGTTGGGCGATTAATACATCCGTGTACTTTCGTAAAATAGACTGGTATGGTCCAGGATACCGGGACAGAAAATACGTTTGTTTTTCCTTTAAGCTATGCGCTTTTTTATTATAATCTTTCCTCGCTTGCTTAATCCGGTTGACGACCTGAGTGCCGTTGCGCTGATAATGTTCCACCAACCGATCCAATAACTTTTGATCTCTTGGTACCAGCCATCGTTTGTACGCTTTTTGATAAATGCGCTCCGGAATCCTTTTCATAAAATCTATATCTGCTCCATAACCCCGGATTTTAACCATTATCTGCCTGGGAAATTCCGGAGTACTATAAATCTCTACCAACCGGGGATCATCCCGCAACCCAATTAAGTGCCTTACCCGCTCATAATCCTCCGTTTCCCAACATCCAAACCGGCCTTGCAGTTTTTCTAAATTCTCAACCGTAGCTTTGGTCAGCCAAACCTGCCCGGCAGCATGCCACCAGGCACCACGAAGTGATTTTAAAAAACGTACATCTTCTTCCACGTATGGCAATTGCACCGCAATGTGGCCATTGTTAAAACGCATGCTAATCCCTGACTTTTCGGCAGGTATGTCTGCATCTTCCTCTTTGGGACGAACTGCAGTAACGGATGTTTTCCATCCTATGTCGGTAATATCACAATTGGACTGATCTTCCTGCCAGTCCGTGGTACCGTTTGCCTCTTCAACTTTGTATGGTATATTCAATTCTAAAAATTGCCGGTACGTACCGGAGTCATATCTAATGTGCCAGCTTCCAATCTCCGGCGTATAATAGGCCCCTTTTATTTTCCGGATTTTAGCAATAAGCAATGGATCCTTTCCAAATCGTAATCCTATACGGACTTCTCCTTTCCAGGTAGTTTTAAATAGCGTTATCATAAATATATTTTTATAAAGAAATATTCGCCAAACTTATAAAAAATAATGGTTCGTAACAAACTGAATACCTGTATTTTATATAAAATAAGTATATTAACGGTTAGTACAACGGTTAATAATCGTTTAGCTAACGGTTAGCAGCTAATTGCCTATATTTGTATTATGAGAAAAAATTGTATCGTATGCGATAATACAATGGTTGGCCGTTCTGATAAAAAGTTTTGCAGCGTCGGATGTAAAAATAAATTCCACCATCCTTCCAAAAACCTTAAAGGAGATCATATTAAAATGGTTAATAATTTTTTATACCAGAATTTTCAGATCATGGAATCTGTATTCCGGGATGAAAAAAAGAACAAGTTGATGGTACCCAGAATTGTATTGGATAAAATGGGATTTCATTATGCGTACTCCACGGGTTGCTACATGAACAACCAAAAAAAATTGTATCGTTATATTTACAATTATGCCTGGATGGAATTTTCCGATCAGAGACTGATGCTGATTAGAAGTGAAAAAATAAATTACCGTTAACCGGGATCGCGTATGGGACTGTTCAATCAACTGTGTCTAAAATAATAGGTCTGCATAGATTTACAATATCATTCATTCCGATAATAAATGTTTCCATTAATCAATAAGAATTCTCCGAGGCGCTGCCTGCCTGCCGTGCCTGCTGCAGGAAATCCAGCAAAGGCAGGTTAGCGGGACTGATTAACTCATGAGCCTGCTCTAAAAGCCAGGAAAACAGAAACTCTTAATCATATTTAATAAAAATCACTTTTTAGAGCAGACTCACTCATTTACCGATTAACGGTATACAGCTCTGAGTGATACCCCGACAGCTTGCCTCGGGGAGCTTCATTCACCTTCATTTTTTTCCCTATTTTTGCCGGATGAAATTTTCAGACTATAATTTTGACCCAAAGGTAAAACGGGGACTGGAGAAATTAGGCTTTCGGCGACCCACCGATATTCAGTTCAAGTCAATTCCCAATATTCTCAAAGGGGAAGACTTGCTGGCCGTCGCACAGACCGGTACCGGGAAAACTGCTGCGTTCGCTATTCCGATTGTGGATTTGATTTATGAACAAAAGCAGAAAGAACGCCGGCCCACAGGGGCCAAGTGTATTGTCCTCGTTCCAACCCACGAACTGGCACTGCAAATCGAAGGGGTCTTTCAGCAGATTACGCAGTTTACGACCGTGAAGGTGATGGCGCTGATCGGTGGGGTAGACCAGGCTCCGCAGATTGTTCAGCTGGAAAAACGGGTAGACATCGTCATCGCTACGCCTGGCCGGATGTTTGACCTCATCAGCCAGGGACATCTGCCCACGCACCGGATCGAAATTCTCGTACTCGACGAAGCCGATTATATGCTCGATCTGGGTTTTATTAAAGATATCGAAGACCTGATCCGTAAGTTGCCACGGCGCCGGCAAACGCTGTTTTTCTCCGCCACTATCAACGAACGGATCAAAAAAACGGCTTACAGCATCGTTCGCCAAAATGCCATCCGGATTCAGTTATCTCCCAAAGATCCGGTGGCCAAAAAGGTAGACCACTCGGTTATTTTTGTAGAAATGGATCATAAACGGTTTTTTCTCGAACGGGTCGTAAAAGAAAATCCGGAGACCAAAATTCTGGTGTTTGTTCGGACAAAAGTTCGCGCCGAACGGGTCTCCAAAGCCATGAAACGGGCAGACATCGATTCCATCACCATCCACGGAGACAAAGACCAGGATACCCGCTCTAAAATGCTGGACCAGTTTCGGGACGGGACCGTACAACTCCTCATCGCTACCGATATCACCGCCAGAGGGATCGATATTCCCGACGTCGAAATCGTTGTAAATTATGACCTGCCCGTCGAAGCGGAAAACTACGTGCACCGGGTCGGACGTACGGGGCGTGCCAACCAAAAGGGACATGCTTACAGCTTTTGCGCAAAAGAAGAAAAACCATTGTTACAGGAAATACAACAGTATTTGAAAAAAGAAATCAAAGTACTTAAAGTGGAAGGAACGGAATACGTCGATACGCTGGACGTTGAGAAAGAACGCAAAAATGATTACAAATCGCTCATTCAGGAAGCGGAGGCCTTCGAACAAACAAAGAAAAAGAAAAAGCGAAAAAAATAAAATAAACGGATTCCTTAACAAACTATGCTGAAACCTGTCTTTGATTATACCCGGAAGCAAACAAATATACTGATTGGTGTTTTTGTAATTTTAATACTATTAGCTTACTATTTTCTGCACGGCTCCCACGTCCTTTACAACGGAGACGATGCCTGGACGATGACCCGACTCTATCATTTTTCCAAAACGGGCATCAATATGGATACCATCTTCCGGGCCGTTACCACCGACGAGCGCATTCAGATATTCAATCAGCTTTTTAATTATCTCTATACGGGTTGGCTGCATCTTTTTGGCTGGACCAAATCCAGTGCCCATCTGCTTTGTATCCTGATTATGACCCTGGCCGCCGCTGTGTGGTATCATATTCTGAAGGCGCTAAACTTTTCACACAGCGTAGTGGTAATTTTTACGCTTACCTTGTTTTTATTTCCCGCTTATTATGGTACGGCCAATTTGATCCGGACCGATCCGCTGACTTTTTTCTTCAGCGCGCTGAGTTTTTATTTATTTATAAAACAAAAATACTTCTTTGCTGCCGTTGTGGGTTGTATGGCCGTCGAAACGCATCCGATGGGGATCATTACCGGATTTTATATCTTAGCCTACGTGCTATCGGAAAGGAAATTATTTTTCGGGGAAACCCGGCAATGGCGAAAGGCAATCGGTCCTTTAATCCTTGGATTGATCCTTGGAATTGGTTATTATCTGGTACTGCACGCCCACGTTCTGAATCCTGAACGGTTAAAGAAAACCTTACTGGACAACCGGAATAACGCCAAAGAACTCCCCAATTATTTAATTACTTATTTTGCTCAAACCGAATGGTACCTGCATTTCTGGGAATTTTTTCTTATGCTCGGAACGGTCATTTGGTATTTAGTGAAAAAGGGATGGCGACAAAATAGTTTCGTGGGGTGGTTCCTGATTTTTATGATTATTTCTACCTTCGTGACCGGACGTCCCAACCGGGTTTATATGGTGTTTATCTTTCCCGCTTTTCATCTGATGTTGCTTTCCACCGCCGAACAGGCCGGAAAATTAAAGACCGTTACCTACCTGCTGCTGGTCATCTTTCTACTGCATTACGGAAATCTTTATCGGATGAATCACAGCTACGACGGGGAAGCCATCCGGGTAAAAACGGAAGCCCTGATTCCCGATAAATCCATTCCGGTGGTAGGGATGGCTGACAACTGGTTTGCGGCCAAAGATCATGATTTTCACTTAATCTATAACTCTATTCACGACCTGGTAGATCGGCCTTTTACGAAATTTTATTTAATTGAAAATGATTATTTGCACATCGCACCGGTCTCTATCCGGATGGAAGAATATGCGCTGGAAAAGAAACTAACAAAAGATGCGCTTATTTTAAAACGAAAAAAACATTATCAAAATACCATCACTACACTAAAGGAAAAATACGATTGTCAGTTGCTGGGGAAATTTCCGGCTTACTGTGGAAAAGCGGCCAAAGTGAATATTTGTTTTCAAAAAGTCAAACTAAGTAATGTTAAATAAATAAAATAGTTCGCCTGGAATCTGAACTTATTTATTTGCCATTACTAACACGAATCAAGGGCTAAAATGTAAATAATTTATTACATTGCAATAAAGTCAGATTTTTCTGATGCTGGTAAATGTAACCTGTCCGGCCAAGGCCTTTAACAGAAAATTATCTTCGTGTCCATTGATAATCCAGGTTTCAATGCCTGCCGTTTGAGCGATTTGCGCGGCGTCCAGTTTGGAGTGCATACCTCCCGTTCCCTGGCTGGATTTCTCGTCCGTAATATACTTTCTGACATCAGTAATAGAATCAATTACTTCAATGGTTTGCTTGTTGTCGTCGTAAATTCCAAAAGTATTACTGGCCAGTATTAATCGGTCAACTTTTAAAAGGGAAGCGACCATCGCGGACAATTTATCGTTGTCACCAAACTTGATTTCCTCCGTCGCAGTGGTGTCATTTTCATTGATGATCGGAAGGATGCCGTTTGTTAATAACACGCTGATTGTATTATAAATATTTGTTTTGGATTGTTCGTTTTTAAAGTCGTGATAAGACAACAGACATTGCCCGACGGGAATCTCAAAATCCCGGAAAGATTCGTAAAGTAAACGCATCAGAAAGGGTTGTCCGATGGCTGCCAGAGCTTGTTTTTCTTTAAGATCATTCCCGATTTTTTCCAGTTTGATAAATTGCTTTGCTGCCGCGATCGCACCCGAGCAAACGAGGATTACTTCATAGTATTGTTGAATTTGGATGACCTGATTGGCCAGATCTTCCAGCTTCGCACGGGAAATTTTGTCTCCGCCTTTGGTGAGCGTAGCCGTTCCAAGTTTGATTAATATTTTGGGTTTATCTGATTTGTCCATTTCCTTTTATATACCATTTATTAGTCACCAAATGTTCAATACCCAACGGTCCGCGTTGGTGTAATTTTTGAGTACTGATGGCCATTTCGGCACCAAGTCCAAATTGAAAACCGTCCGTAAATCGCGTGGAAGCATTGTGGTAAACGGCGGCGCAATCTACCGTTTCCATAAAACGTTCCGCTTCGGCCGTGTCTTCCGTAACAATAGTCGCTGAATGCTGACCAGAATATTTGTTAATTAATTGCACAGCTTGGGTAAAGTCGCTCACCCTTTCCACCACAATCTTCATATCCAAAAATTCCTCCTCCCAGATTCCGGGCGTAGGATCAGCAATAATTTTCACTCCTTTTTCCGCTAATTCATTTTTAATATTTATAAAAAAATCTTCCGGGACATCGGCATTCACCAATACTTTGTCCAACGCATTGCAAGCGGAAATTTTGGAAATTTTAGACTCGATAATCAACGAACGGGCCATCTCCAGGTCGGCAGAGGAGGCGACGTATAAAAAATTGTTTCCCCGCCCACTGACCAGCACCGGACAGCGTGCGACGCTATGGACGAAGTCAATTAATTTTTGTCCACCCCGTGGAATAATCAGGTCAATTGTTGTATCCGGCGCTTTTAAATATTCCTGAAAATCTGTTCTGTTCAGGTCGAGATAACGTACCATGCGGGAATCCAATCCTGCTGAAATTAGGGCTTCGGACCAGCATTTGCTAAGCAACAAATTGCTGTTCCGGGCCTCTTTTCCTCCTTTTAATAAAATACAGTTTCCGGATTTCAGGGCCGTTGCGGTGGCCTCCACGGTAACATCCGGTCGAGATTCGTAAACGATCAGAATAGTTCCGAAAGGAACCGTTTTGTTCTCAATCATCATTCCGTTTTCGTGCCGAAACTGGTACATAGACTTGTAGAGGGGAGAAGGTTTTTTCTGAACGGTCTGCAACGCTTCAATCATGCCATCGATTTTTTTATCATCCATAAAAAGCCGGTCGTAAAGGGCAATATCCGAACGGTCACAGTTGGCAACGTCCTTGGCGTTGGCAGACAATAATTCTTTGCGATGGACTGCGATCTGGCGAATCATTTCGAGCAGAGCAACGTCAATTTTTTTTTGCATAAGCTGGTTTTTAATATTTTACCAACGTGTTGTAAGGGGAGCGCAACTACGGTGTTTAATCTCTCTGAAGAAGGGAAAAATTTTCTGTTTTTTTAGACAAGCTCTTAGGTCCTGTGGTCCGGCCACAAAGTCACAAAGAACCCGGAGTAAAACTATTGGGTACTTTGTGCTTTTGTGTCAAAACCAGATAATTTAAAAGAGAAGATTTACTTCTTACCACGCTTATTGGCGGCCTTAAATGCCTGATCCAAATCTGCGATGATATCGTCGATGTGTTCAATTCCAATACATAAACGGAGTAAATCCTGGGTAACTCCGGCAGTTGCCTGTTCTTTGACACTCATCTGCCGGTGAGTCGTAGAAGCAGGGTGACAGGCCAGTGATTTTGCGTCACCGATATTCACCAGTCGCTTAAATAAGCCTAAAGCATCGTAGAATTTTTCTGCTTTTTTATAACCTCCCTTAATTCCGAAGGTAAGTAAAGAAGAAGGTTTTCCACCACAATATTTCTTAGCTAATTTGTAGTATTTACTACTACTCAGACCACCATATTCTACCCACGAAACCTGCGGATGTTTACTTAAATATTTGGCGACGGCCAGCGCATTGTCACAATGTCTTTCCATCCGTAGTGGTAATGTTTCCAGGCCTTGCAGGATTTGGAAAGCTGCCATTGCAGAAATTGCAGAACCCGTGTTACGCAAAGGTACCGTACGGGCACGACCAATGTAAGCAGCGGGGCCGAATGCCTCAGTATACACGACACCATGATAAGATGGTTCCGGTGTATTCAACATGGGGAAACGTTCTTTGTGTTTTGCCCACGGAAATTTTCCACTATCCACAATGGCACCACCCAGAGTAGTTCCGTGACCGCCGATATATTTGGTCAGGGAATGTACCACGATATCCGCACCGTAAGCAATTGGATTCAGGATGGCCGGACTGGCGACGGTATTATCGACGATTAGTGGAACGCCTGCTTTGTGTGCTACTTTGGCCAGTTTTGCGATATCGGTGATATTTCCGGCTGGATTTCCGATAGATTCACAGTAAACAGCTTTTGTATTTTCATCAATTAGTTTGGTAATATCCTTTGAGTCGGAAGACTCCGCAAAACGAACATCGATGCCTTGTTTGGGAAGCATGTGTGCGAATAACGTATAGGTTCCACCGTACAGCTGAGAAAGGGAGACAATATTGTCACCTGCTTCTGCAATATTGAGAATGGCATAGTTGATGGCCGCACTACCTGCGCTTACGCACAAAGCAGCGATTCCACCTTCCAGGGCGGCGATTCTTTCTTCCAGAACACCTACCGTGGGGTTCATAATCCGGCTGTAAATATTACCGGGAACGGCAAGGTTAAACAGGTCCGCTCCATGCTTGGCGTTGTCAAATTCATAAGCAACGGTTTGATAAATCGGAACCGCGACGGATTTGGTAGTAGGCTCCGTTTCGTATCCTGCGTGGATTGCGAGTGTCTCTTTTTTCATGACGAAAATTTTTAGGGATCAGTGTAAACAGAAGTTGCTGTTTTTTCTGATACTATTGTTAAAAGAATGATTGTAACTGGAATGATTTGAATTTGGTAGGAATTGGCAGCAAATATAAGAGATATTTCTGTAATATACTGTTTTGTTGCGATTTTTTCAGGAGGATGGTTGTGGGGGGAATACGGGAGGATTGTTATTCCTAATGCGAATCAGGTGTTAAAAAAGAATTAGTAATGGTCGAATAATAAGTTCCTCATTTTGGCAAGGGCATTTTGGTTCAAGATGAGGCATGAATTCGCAAAGCGAATGAACTGCTTGCGGATGGGCTGGCTCAAGACGATGCCATAGCATCCTGGGCATGCTTGTGCTAGTAGCACAAAGAGCGAGCGCCAAAAAGGCTTTTTAACGAAATATTGGATCAAAAGGGCCAGCCATAAATCGGGAAGTTATTGTTTTACCATTACTTAACTTGAAAAGCACCCGCGTAATGTCCGCTGCTGCGGAAATTTCCGGTCTGCGCGGGCCGTATAAGATATTTGGACCCGTTTTTTCAACTATCCAGCCTTAAATTTGTCTATATAGTTGTGGTTAAATTGCTCAGTTAATCTTACTTTTAGGCGATCAACGCAGCGGTTAATATGAGAATTCCGCATTAGATTTTAATGGCAGTCCTTATTCGCAATAAATTTATGCGCAAGGCACCAGGTTTTACCAAACTAAATTGACAATAATGAATTATACCTATTTTACCGAAGAGCACGAAATGTTCCGGGAAGGATTACGTGATTTTTTACAGAAAGAAGTGGTACCACACCTCGAAAAGTGGGAAAAAACCGGAACCATTGAACGCTTTATCTGGGAGAAATTCGGAGAGATGGGATACTTTGGAATTGCTTATCCTGAAACTTATGGTGGAATGGACCTCGACCTTTTTTATACCGTTATCTTTTTAGAGGAAATGCAGCGCATCAATTCCGGTGGTTTTGCCGCCGCGATGTGGGCGCACGCCTATCTGGCTATGCAACACCTGAACGCGGAAGGCGACGAACGCATCAAACAGGAATATTTACGTCCCAG
>CAKZUV010000384.1 GCA_937921555.1 uncultured Saprospiraceae bacterium | reverse complement strand
GCGATTATTCTGGTCGTAGTCGGTGCGTTGTTTATCGGCCTGATTGACAATCTGCTGCGTCCCCGTCTGGTGGGCAATGATACCAAAATGCCGGACTGGCTGATCCTTTTATCTACGCTGGGCGGATTGAGTTGGTTTGGCCTGTCAGGGTTTGTACTGGGACCGATCATCGCTGCCATGTTTATTACCTGCTGGCAAATGATGGGCGACGAATTTGGCCAGCAGAAGCCTTCGTCTCTGAAGGTTGACGAATAGTTTTTGCTGGTTGGTTAATTAATGCTTGGGGCACTAGTGATTAAGCATATTTTACGCTAAAGCTTTTAAAAATTCTTTACAACTTTATTTCGCCACAAAGTCACCAGGGACACAAAGATTTTACTTCGTGATCTTCGAGTCTTCGTGGCTATCCTAATGAAGTAGAAGTTTATTGGCAAAGGCACTAATAGCTAAGCATATTTTACGCTAAAGCTTTTAAAAATTCTTTACAACTTTATTTTGCCACAAAGTCACAAAGGACACAAAGATTCTTCTTCGTGCTTTTAGAGTCTTCGTGGCTATCCTAATTAGCTAGAAATTTAGTGGCGAAGGCACCAAGTTACATTGCGAATTACCTGGCCGATAACTAGCCTACGGGATAAAAAATATTCGTAAAACTTAATTATCGATTGTTACATAAACTACGCCGCTTAACCGTATCTTTGCACCATGCTGAAAATAGGACGTTACAATAACATGGAGGTCGTCAAGGCCGTTGATTTTGGGTACTATCTCGATGGTGGTCCCTACGGGGAAATACTTTTACCAACCAGTCAGGCGCCGGAAGAAGCGCTGGAAGACGGCGCGGAAGTTAAAGTTTTTATCTACACCGATACGGAAGACCGGCTGATCGCCACCACCCGCAAACCTAAAATTATCGTAGGAGAATTTGCCTATCTGGAAGTCCGGCAAAATGGTCCCAACGGTGCTTATCTGGACTGGGGACTGGATGGAAAAGATTTGCTCGTTCCTTTCCGGGAACAGACGATCAGAATGCAGGAAGGTCAGTCTTATATCGTCTACGCGTACGTCGATGAGCAAAGCGACCGACTCGCCGCTACCGCCCGTCTGAGCAATCTGCTCGAAGAAAAATCGGAAGGACTCGAAACCGGAGATATGGTAGATGTACTCGCTGTTACGACGACAGATCTGGGATGGAAAATGATCGTCAACAACGAATATTGGGGCATGCTTTTCTTTTCGGATGTCTTTCAGCCCATCAAGCGGGGAGATCGTTTTACGGGCTATATTAAAAATGTCCGGGAAGATCAGAAACTGGATTTGAGTCTGCAAAAATCAGGTTACGAACAAGTCACCGATACCGCAGAATGGCTGGCTACCGTGCTGAAAGAAAACGACGGGTTTTTACCACTCACGGACAAATCTCCGCCGGAAGCCATCTACGAGCGACTGGCCGTCAGCAAAAAGGTTTTTAAAAAGGCAGTAGGAAATTTGTATAAAAAAAGAATGATCTTGTTGGAAAAGGAAGGGATTCGGTGGGTGGAGTAGGAAAAAGCAAAACATACAAGATGCTCTGCTTCCTCCTCTCAGCATCAGGGGTGAATTAGTTTTTTCTTTTCTTGTTGACGGAGTTAATATTTACTCTTACGCCAAAGCCTCCTGTATCATTGTCCTGGACTACTTTCCCAAAATTGATTTCACAAACAGCACACTGGATAGCTTCTTTATCTGCCTCCATTTTATAAAATTTTCTTCTTTCCGTATTAGTGGTAATTATGGCCTGTTCAATTGGCGTAGAAAAATAGGAGAAAGAATTATCGGAACGATTAAGATTTTGTGCATCAAAAACAGCAGCCTGACAGGCCGCACAGTGATAAACCGAATTTTTCTGGTTCACCTTGTCGTTTGATAACTGATACAAGTTATCCGTCAGGTAACCTAATGGACTACTACATCCCGCACAAGTAAATGCTACACTATTGTTATCCGTAGCTGGTTCATGATAGTGGATTTCGTTTTTTATGATGGTAGATTCAGCGGCATCAAATAAATGCGTATGACAGGCATTACAATGATAAGCATGATCATGATCGACATGATTGGTCGTTACCGTTATTTTATCTGGAGTTATCTGGCTGTAGCCAAATGAAGCATAGAGTAAGAACGTCAGAAACAGCATATTTTTAAACATGGTCAGAATGATTTAGTAAGATGTAAAAATTAATAACTTCAAACGAACAAACCATAATCTAAATGTAAGCATGAAGGCCAAAGTTTCGGGTACCTCAATTGTGAGAATAGCCTTTTACTTTTTCCTACAACAGACATGAGAATCGATAGTTCAGAGATGATCTTTAGAAAAAACGTCTGCTGCAGGACGTAATTCGTAACTATTTTCCCCGGATCTCAATCGCTGCTCTTAAAAAAACACATCCTCCCGGTGCCGTACCTCGTACCGGTCTTCGCCCCGCACCACAATCGCGATCACATCAAAACGAATGGCCCAATCGTATCCGGTTTCCCGCATGTATGCGATGGCCGCGTTGCGCATCAGCGTTTCCTTTTTCTCCGTCATTGCTTTTTCCGGATCAAACAAAAAATCATCAGACCGCGTTTTGACTTCTACAAAAACGAGGGTTGCTCCGTCTTTGGCTACGATGTCGAGTTCCAGCCTTCGGTGCCGGTAATTTACGGCTTCAATCTTGTAGCCTTTTTCTAATAAAAATTCCTGCGCGATCTCCTCTCCCAATTTGCCCAGTTCGTTGTGTTTCGCCATAAAAAACAAGATAGAAAAAAGAAAAAAAGAACAATAAAAAATGATTACTTATTTAGTACTTTTGTTAAAAATAAAAAATCACCTATGTTACACCGTATCAATCCAACTCAAACAACTACCTGGCAAAAGCTGACGGCTCATCATGAAGCCACAAAAGACGATGAGATCAAAGATTATTTTCAAAAAAATAAAAGGCGATTTCCTCAGTTATCACTGCGGTTCGAAAATTTATTGCTCGATTATTCTAAAAACAGGATTGATAAAAAAGGATTAAAACTGTTATTTGAACTGGCCCGTGAAACCAGGCTGGAGGACAACATAAAATCAATGTTCAGCGGGGAAGCGATCAACGAGACGGAAGACCGGGCGGTCCTGCACGTGGCGCTCCGCAACCGCTCCCGCCGGGCCATCAAAGTAGATGGAAAAAATGTCATGCCGGAAATAAAAGCAGTGTTGCGGCAGATGGAAAAATTCTGTAAAAAAATTCATAGTGGAAAATGGAAAGGTTATACCGGAAAAACGATTACGGATGTTGTTAATATTGGAATTGGAGGAAGTGATCTGGGAAATGTGATGGTGACCGAAGCCCTGCGTCCCTACTGGCTGGGCAGTATTCAGCCGCATTTTGTTTCCAATGTTGATCCGTCCCACCTGACAGAAACACTGAAAAAAGTAGATCCGGAAACGACCTTATTTATTATTGCTTCCAAATCTTTTACCACTCAGGAAACCCTCGTTAACGCGACCAATGCCCGGCATTGGTTTTTGAATACGGCTAAAAAGAAAGCCTACGTGGCGGACCATTTTGTGGCCCTGTCCACTAATAAACCGGCGGTAGAAGCATTCGGAATCAATCCCGATAATATGTTTCCTTTCTGGGACTGGGTAGGAGGGCGTTATTCGTTTTCTTCCGCTATCGGTTTATCGATTGCCCTAACCGTTGGCTTTCCGCATTTTGTGGAAGTACTGGAAGGAATGCACGCGATGGACGAACATTTCAGAACCACTCCTTTAGAAAAAAACGGACCGGTAATTCTGGCGCTGATTGGTATTTGGTATAACAATTTTTATGGAGCTGCTACCGAAGCGATTCTGCCTTACGATCAGTACTTACACCGCTTTGCTGCTTATTTTCAGCAAGGCAATATGGAGAGCAACGGTAAATCCGTAGACCGTAATGGAAAACGGGTAGACTACCAGACCGGGCCGATTATTTGGGGAGAACCAGGCACGAATGGACAGCACGCTTTTTATCAGTTAATCCATCAGGGCACCAAGATGATTCCCTGTGATTTTATCGCTATGGCTAAATCCCATAATTCGGTGGGCGATCAACACCAGATATTGTTATCCAACTTTTTTGCCCAGACCGAGGCGCTGATGAACGGAAAATCAGAAACTGAAGTTGCCGCCGAATTAGCAGATAAAAAAATGTCTAAAAAACGAAAAAAATTCCTGATCCCTTTTGAAGCTTTTGAGGGCAACCGTCCGACAAATTCTATTTTGCTGGAACAATTAACTCCCCGGTCTCTGGGTAGTCTGGTCGCATTATACGAGCATAAAATTTTTACGCAAGGCGCCATTTTGAACATCTTTAGCTTTGACCAGCCCGGCGTTCAGCTCGGTAAACAACTAGCCAAAAAGATCCTACCGGAATTGTTGAATAAAAAGAAAATTACCAGCCACGATCCTTCGACGAACGGGTTGATCAACGCCTATAAAGAAATGAACAAATAGTTAACGAATTGTCTTGAAACTGTAACAGTTTTTTTTTTTTGAGAAATTGAAGTTTGTTGGCAAATGCCTTATATTGGAGCTTTATTCAGATTACAGTATTCTGATTTGCTGTTATCTTTTTAAGCACTTTCTATCCATTCAGGATAAGGATAGTGAAGATAGAACACACCGCACCTGTTAACCCAAACAAAATTATTTGACTTAACTTAATTTATAATAAATTAGGTGATTCCGAAATGAATTTTCGTCTTAAATGTCCGGAACCGGACTACTTATGTCGGAAAAATTCAATTGGCAGATCACCCGAATAACGGTGTACTATGAACATGAATTTCTTTTCTAAAATGGCCATTTTAGGGGCATTATCTTTGTCTGCCTGTATCCCGGCGGCGGCACAAATATACGCTGAACAAACACTCTCTGGTGCCAATGTAAACCAGAATACCATCGTGGTAAAACCTGTCGATATTGACAATGATGGTGATCAGGATTTGGTCCTGGGCAACGAATTTCAGCAAAATTCCATTCTGTATAATCTCGGTTCGGGTGATTTTGTGACGGGCAATACGGGCTTCACGACCATTATGAACGACACCGAAGACATCGGCCTGGGTGATTTTGATTCAGATGGCGATATGGATGTTATCTTTATCAATCAGGGAGGTTTCGGTCACGAATATTATAAAAATGATGGGAATGGGAATTTTAGTATTGCCGGATTTTTACCCGCCACAAATGGAGGTGCAATTGCCGTGGGAGATGTCAACAATGATAATTTTCCTGATGTAATTTTAGGTAATATCGATGAAGTGAATTTCTGTTTAATCAATAATGGAGATGGTAGTTTTACCAACGAAACCAATGATCGGTTACCTGGTACGGTAAAATCTACGGACGATGTTTTGCTGGAAGATATTGACGATGATGGTGATCTCGACTTGTTTTTTGCCAACCGGGATGGTAATCAAATTTTAATTAATGATGGCACTGGTGTTTTTGAAGATCAGTCATCCCAGCGGTTGCCGCAGGGAGTGGATATGGATACCCGTAAAGCCTCCTTTGGTGATGTAAATAATGATGGGAAACCGGATCTGTTTCTGGCCAATGTACAATTCAATTCTAATAAAGATCCCCAGAACAGACTTTATATTAATGAATCGAACGGTTTTTTTGCAGACCTTACTACCTTGCTTTTACCACAGGCGCCCAATCAAACAACCAATGTCGCCTTTCACGATATTGATCAAAACGGAACGCTTGATCTTTTTATTACCAATGTCCTGGAAAATCCGTTGCAAGCTATGCTAAACGACGGTACCGGAAAATTTACTGTCCGGACGGAAGATATTATCAGTCCGCCGGTGATGACCGACGAAGCGTGGGGATTGGCGATTGCTGATTTTAATGATGATGATTTCAGTGATCTGTACGTATCCAGCCGGATGGGATCTGACGCTTTTTTGTTGGGGGATCCGGACGGGATGATTCTCGTTTCTGCCCAGACTATTTTAGCGAGTAGCGACTATATACTTTTTCCCAATCCGGTCGTAAACGATATTTATCTCCAACATCCGGAGGCAACAAATATGCTCGAAGCACGGATTTATACCCTTACTGGTGAGCTAACCGGCCTTCCCGCTATCCAGCCCGTAGCAGCAGAGTCCACCCAGCTGATTTTAAATCAAAACCTGTTGAGTGGTCTTTATTTATTGGAAATAAAAACGGATAAAAATACGGTAGTTTTAAAAATGAGGGTAGAGTAGTGCCAACGATTTATCCAAGTATTTCCCGAATGACTTTCTGTGTTTTTGCTATCATATCAGCCGTAACTTCCAGATGGGTCACAAACCGGATAGTGTGAGGACCAAACGCTGAGGCCAGTACTCCTTTTTCTTCAAATCTGGCCAGTATTTTTTCTGCTGTATGCGGAGTCTGTAAATCAAAAATAACAATGTTTGATTTGACCGGACGTACCTGTGACACGAGTGGACAAACTTCCAGCGTTTCTCCGATCAATTTTGCGTGGTCATTATCCTCTTTCAGTCTGTTTACGTGGTGATCCAGTGCGTAAATTCCGGCGGCAGCGAGATATCCGGCCTGCCGCATTCCACCTCCCATTACCTTGCGAAAGCGTCTGGCCTGTCGGATGAATTCCGATTCTCCGATCAACAACGATCCTACGGGCGCACCCAGTCCTTTGGAAAGACAAATTGAAATACTATCAAAATGGTCGCCTACATCCTGCGTCGTTTCTTCTGTTTCGATCAGCGCATTAAAAAGCCGGGCACCATCGAGGTGCAGTTTGAGTCCCCGTCGCTGACAAAGATCGCGGATCGGCAAAATTTCGTTCAGCGTATAGTAACTTCCACCGCCTTTATTACAAGTATTTTCGAGCACCACCAATTTGCTGACGGGCAGCCAGTCGTACAATGGTTTGATGGCCGCTGCTACCTGGTCGGCTTCAATTTTTCCGTTGGTACCTTGCAGAAGATTCATGGCTACGCCGGAATTAAAAGCGTAGCCACCCGTCTCGTATTGATAAATGTGAGAATAATGGTCGCAGATAACCTCGTCCAGCGGTTGTGTGTGCACCTTGATGGCAATTTGATTGGTCATGGTTCCGGACGGACAAAAAATAGCCGCTGGTTTATTAAATAGTTGAGCTGCTTTTTCTTCCAGCGCATTAACGGTCGGATCGGCCCTGAATACATCATCTCCTACCTCCGCTGCAAACATTGCCTGGAGCATTTCCGGAGTGGGACGGGTTACGGTATCACTGATTAGATTTATTTTCATAGGGACGAATATCTGAATTATCTCGCTATTTAAAAAATGAAATTTGGTTTGATGATTTCTTGTTCTGCGCAATAAAAATTATTACTTTGCTTATCATAAATAATTTTAACTTATATGGATTTGGTTGACCAATTTTTTTATGCTGCAGTTACCGTAGATAGCGTGGTGTTTGGTTTTGACGAAGGCGATCTTAAGATTTTACTTATTAAAAGAGGAGAAGAACCTTTTACAGGTAAATGGGCATTGCCGGGACACTTTGTTCAAAAGACCGAGACGCTCGACGCCGCCGCAAAACGGGTTCTGGAAGAATTAACCGGTCTAAAGAACGTATATCTCGAACAGGTTCGCAGCTTGGGAAAAATTGACCGGCATCCGGCTGGTCGGGTGATAACCGTAGGCTATTTTGCTTTAATAAAAATTGAAGATTACCAAATTCAACCAGGTTCAACTGGATTAGCGCAACGGGCAGAGTGGCATTCCTACAAAGAATTAGGTGAGTTGGCATTTGACCACGACGAAGTTATTGCATTTGCTTTCAAAGTCCTGAAACGCCGGGTACGAACCCAACCAATCGGATTTGAATTACTTCCTCCAAAATTTACCCTCACAGAACTTCAACACCTTTACGAAGCTATATTGTTATCAGATGCTCCCCCGGAAAATAGTAAACTGGATAAGCGAAATTTCAGAAAGAAAATTTTAAGTATGAATCTCCTGGTGGATCTCAACGAATATCAGGAAGGCGTTGCTCACCGGCCGGCAAAACTATATCGTTTTGATAAAGAGAAATACCGCGAACTGGAAAATGCGGGATTTACTTACGAATTATAATCCGGTGATCAGTTAGTGGTGAAGGCAATAAATTTATTGGTGAAAAAACTGTAATTCCGGATACTTATTTTCAACTGCAACTGCAAGCTAAATGAGCAACAATTAATTCAGTACCTATACCACTAAAGCGAGCTACCGTTTGATAAAAAGGCTTTAATTGAAACCTGATCCGGAAATTCGTTACGCAAATTATCCAGGGCCGTTTTGAGCTCACCCTGTGTTCCTGTTTGTTTCAGCAGAAAAATATTTTCGGTAATGGCCTCCCGCTGATTGTGGATAGAAACTGCCGTTCCACCTTCTATTTTAAAATAACCATATTCTCCCTGTGATAACCCAACCTCTTCGGTCCACGGAGCAATGGTATTGTCGAATGCTTCGAGTATATCATTCTCTTCTTCCTCTTCTTCCACGGTCAGATATCCCCAAACCAGATCCTCCGGAACGGTTTTTAAAAGTTTCCATGGCAGAAAAATTCCATGAGCTGATTCCATCACTAATTCGTAGAAGCGGGGTCTTATATTTAATTGACCAACATTGATGATTTCATTATTTTTGAGATTCAGCTGAATTGAATATTCGCCTTCCGGAAAATGGCCCATTTCAATCTGATTAGAGGCGGGCGCAATTCCGGGAGCACATTCGTGCGGAGGAAGGATATTATTGATAGAAATAATGGCGCTGTTTTCTGATCGATTGAGACTGAACGAAATGCTATAGTTTTCACAATCCAGATTTTCCAGTGTGCTTACGCGAAACTCAAGCATTCGCTGACTGGCACCGAGTACTTCCCACAATTCGACTTTAAGTTCATCTAAAATATCTATATTGACGTCCGGTTCTGTATTTTCTGACTGACAGGCAGCAAAAAACAGGATCAGAAAAACGCAGCAATAGTAAAAGTGACGAGTCATAATCAGGCAGTTCTGGTAAAAATAATCGGTTGTAAGAGAACATCGTCCTTTGGGGGTACTTGACTTTTGAAAGTAAAATCTTCGAAGTATCCGATATTAATAACGATTAATATTAAAATACGTTGCTTCATCTTCTAATTAATTAAAAGGATTTTTTAGAAATATGCAACTTATATCTTACCTTACTTGTCATTGTTACGAAGAAGTTGTTGAAGTTGAAACAATTTCGAAAACAAATACTATGCTGACCCTAAACTCGATCAAAAAATCTTACCGAACGGATTATAATACGCTGCCCGTCCTCAAAGGCATTGACCTGCACGTAGAGGCGGGAGAATTCGCTTCCATCATGGGGTCTTCCGGCTCTGGAAAATCTACTCTGCTGAATATACTGGGTATTCTGGACGAATACGATTCCGGCGAATACCATCTCAATGGTACGCTGATTAAAGATTTGTCACAAAAACAGGCCGCTATTTATCGCAATCAGTTTATCGGATTTGTCTTTCAGTCTTTTAATTTACTCAATTTCAAAACAGCGGTGGAAAACGTTGCGCTGCCTTTGTATTACCAAAAAGTGGATCGGAAAAAAAGAAAAGAAATTGCACTGGACTATCTGGACCGGGTAGGACTGAAAGATTGGGCGGAACATCTGCCAACACAACTTTCCGGTGGACAACAACAGCGTGTAGCCATCGCACGAGCACTGATTACCAATCCTAAAATGATTCTTGCCGATGAGCCTACGGGGGCACTGGATTCTCAAACCTCTCATGATGTTATGAATATTTTTGAAGAAGTTAACCGGGATGGTGTCACCGTAGTTATCGTTACGCACGAAAATGATATTGCCGAAAAAACAAAACGAGTCATTCGTCTGCGCGATGGATTGATTGAACGATAAATAAAGTCTATTATTCACTTTTTTTAAAAAAGATTAAAAAACCAAAACGAATTGCAATTCTTAAAATTTCTTAAACCGGATATCGATAAATGGCAGGAGATTTTTGCTTCGCTTCAGCGGCATAAACTCCGTACGTTTCTTACCGCACTTTCCGTCTGGTGGGGAATTTTTATGCTCGTTATTTTACTGGGAGCCGGTAATGGTCTGAGAAATAGTGCCGAAGCAGATTTTGGGGATCGGGCTAAAAACCGATTATATATATGGTCTTATAAAACCTCTATCCCTTACAAAGGATTACCGGCGGGAAGATTTATTGAGTTCAATCAAAACGATTACGAATTACTAGAAGATAAAAAAGGAGACGACTTTAATCATGTCAGCGGACAATACTGGATGCGTGGAGAATTTTTTACCAATTATAAAAACAAAAGCCGTTCTTACAGTATACAATGTGTCTACCCGGATCATCTGCACATTGAGAAACCGGATATGACCGAGGGCAGATTTATTAACAAAATAGATGTTGCGGAAAAAAGAAAGATAGCGGTCATCGGTACGGCGGTAGCTAAAGAATTTTTTGGAGAACTGGAAGAACCACTGGACAAATACATCAAAATAAAAGGAATCGAATATCAGGTGGTAGGGGTCTTTACCAAAGATCGGTTTCGGGATACAGAAAGAATTTACCTGCCCATTTCTACCGCACAACAAATCGACGGTACCGACCGCCTTAGCAATCTGGTAGTAGATCTCAACGTCGAAACGGTCGAAGAAAGTAAAGTTGCCGAAGACGAAATTCGAGCGGATTTGGCGGCTTATCATAAATTTGATTCCAAAGATGAAATGGCCGTTGGTATGTGGAATTCCGTCGAAGGAGCACAGGATGCTAAAATAATGCTACGCTTTATTTTTATCTTCATCTGGCTGGTCGGCATTGGGAGTATTATCGCCGGAGTGATCGGAGTGAGCAATATCATGTTGATTATTGTAAAAGAACGAACCAAAGAAATTGGTGTCCGAAAAGCACTAGGTGCCACGCCGGGGTCGATCATTAGTATGATTGTTTACGAAGCCGTCTTCCTGACCTCTCTGGCGGGCTATCTTGGACTGGCCTGCGGACTCGGACTGGTTTATGGCATTCAGCAATTTATTATCGCCAATGATATCGAAGCTGAATTTTTTAAAAATCCGGAAGTAGATTTGGGAACCATCGTAGCTGCCATGTTTATTCTGGTAGCCAGCGGCGTCATCAGTGGATTAATCCCCGCGTTGCAAGCTGTGCGGATTAACCCGGTAGTGGCGATGAAAAGTTGAAAGAGGCGGTTAGCTATTTGCTTTTGGCTATTAGCTTCTCTATAACGTGCTATCAAAATTGGGTAATATTAATTTGCCCTGAACGATGGAAAATTTTATGACTAAAAAATATTAATCACTATTTGTTACAGGAGATTTACTTCCTGATGTTAACGTTAAATACACGTTCGAAGGAAGCCAATAGCGAATAGACAACGGCCAACAGCAATACCATGTTTGACTACGATAAATGGCAGGAAATATTCAATACCATTGCAAAGCACAAGCTTCGTACGGGACTCACCGCATTGGGGGTGTTCTGGGGGATTTTTATGCTCGTCTTTTTGATGGGTGCTGGTAATGGTTTGCAGAATGGTGTAAATGGATTGTTTGGTGGTCACGCAAAAAACAGTGTGTACATGGGATCAAACCGTACTTCGTTGCCTTACAAAGGCATGAAACCCGGTAGATATTTCTCATTAGACAACGATGATGTGGCTGCGATCAGAAATAATTTTGAAGAAGAGATTGCTCATATTGCACCCCGCTTGTGGATGCCGGCAGGGAATGTATCGCACGGAGAAAAAAGCGCGAGTTTTGATGTAAGAGGCGATCTGCCCGATCTGATACATATTGATGCGCTGGAAGTCTATCAGGGACGATTTTTGAATGAGTTAGATGTGAAAAACAAACGTAAGATTGCGGTGGTCGGTCGCGAAGTAGTAAAAGCATTGTTTGACGAAGAAGAAGAGGCGATCGGGGAATATATCAAATTGCGGGGAACCGAATTTAAAATTGTAGGTGTGCTCAAATCCAACCGACGGGGAGAAGATGCGGTGGAGGATGAAAAAACGGTTTTACTACCAATTACCACCGTCCAGCAATTACGCAACCAACCCGGGCAGATTGGCTGGTTTGTTTGCGCTATGTATCCGAAGGTTGATGTAGGAATAGTAGAAGAAAAAATAAAAAAGCTCTTAAAAAATCGTCATAACATTCACCCCGATGACCAGCGAGCCATCTGGTCGGACAATATTCAGGAAGAATATCAACAAATAACTGGTTTATTTACGGGTATAACTGTTTTAGTCTGGTTTGTGGGAATTGGCAGTCTGCTAGCCGGTGTCATCGGTGTCGGAAATATTATGTTGATTTTAGTAAAAGAACGGACCAAAGAAATCGGTATCAGAAAAGCGTTGGGTGCCACTCCAACTTCCATCATCAGTATGATTTTAATGGAATCTGTTTTTCTGACCACCATTGCCGGATATCTGGGACTGGCCTGCAGCGTTGGTATACTATTTATGATGAGTCAGTTTATGGGAGACGCTACGGCCTTCTTTTCCAATCCGGAAATCGACCTGGGCATCTGTCTGCTGGCACTGGCTATTCTGGTTATTTGTGGTGCCTTGACAGGACTGATTCCTGCCATGCAAGCCGCAAATGTAAATCCAGTAATTGCGCTGAAGGATGAGTGACCGACCCCGACCGAAGGGAGGGCATCGTGCGACAGCGCGATGAGGGAACGAACCGCGAAAGCGGAGGGGCATGCACCGACCCCGACCGAAGGGAGGGCGTCGCGCGGTTGAGACGCTTCGCGGTTGAATCGCTGCGCGGTTGTAGGGAATTCAATCAATTGTATCTGGAATGTTTTGTCTGCATTGCGTTGTGAGTAAACAATAAACAGACCTACCCACCGTCGCAGAAAGGCAAGTTAAACGAATAAACAAATAAACAACTCAAAACTCACCAACCCAAAACTCAAAACTATGAACAAAGGATGTCTACTCGGAATTGCACTCATGCTCTTACTCGTCACCGCCGGACTGTTTGCCTATTTCAATCAACAAGGCGACAACGAAACCGAAGGAATTAAAACCACCAAACCAACCATCGAAGATGTAGTCAAAAAAACGGTGGCAACCGGGAGTATCAAGCCCCGGAAAGAGATTATGGTTAAGCCACAAGTCTCCGGCGTCATCGATCAGCTTTTCGTCGAAGCCGGGCAACTCGTTACCAAGGGTCAAAAACTTGCGCGTATCAAATTGATTCCTGATCAGGTAAGCATCAACAACGCTCAAAGCAGTGTCGAGCTTACCCGGATGCGTCGCGACGAAGCCCGCCGGGAGCTGGACCGTCAAAAGAAAATTTTTGATCAGCAACTCGACGTAGAAGCAGCCCGCGCCAACCTCGCCGATGCCAAACAAGAAGAAGAACGGCAACGAAATTTATTCGACGACGGGATTATTTCACAAACGGAATACAATCAATTTAAACTCCGCCTGAATATCCAGCAAGCTGCTTTTGACAATGCCGGAATTGGAGCACTCAATAGTCTCAAACAGTTCGAAGCGGATCTCGATATCCGGGAACAGGAATACGCTGCGGCCCAGGACAATCTCGCTTTGTTACGCGAAGGTGCGACCCGAAACAGTAAGCAAGTTTCCAATATTGTTGTTTCGACCGTGGCCGGAATGGTGCTGGACGTACCGATCGAAGAAGGCGCCTCGGTGATCGAAAGAAATAACTTTAACGAAGGAACTACGATTGCCTCGGTCGCCGATATGCAGTCCCTGATTTTTGAAGGCAACGTCGACGAATCGGATGTCGGAAAACTCAAGGAAGGGATGCCGCTGGAATTGACAGTAGGGGCCATCGAATCCGAAAAATTTGCGGCCACGCTGGAATACATTTCTCCGAAAGGGGTGGAAGAAGAAGGCGCCGTAAAATTTGAAGTAAAGGCTGCGATCAAACCAACTTCCGAATCTTTTCTCCGGGCCGGTTACAGTGCGAGTGGAGATATTATCTTGGATCGCCGCGATCAGGTCATCGTCTTACAGGAACGGGATCTGATTTTTAAAAAGGATTCTACTTTCGTCGAAATAAAAACGGGCGAGGATAAATTTGAAAAACGCCTGGTGAAGACGGGTTTGAGTGACGGGATAAATATTGAGGTGTTTGAATTGGATACGACGACGGTGGTGAAGGTGCAGTAGGGGAGGGTGTTGAATTATTGAAGTGTTGAGTTGTTGAGTTGAAAATCACTCAACAACTCAACAAAATTTAAAATGGCGTTTCCCCCATCATAGGAAGAGATAGAACATATTTTCCCGTTTCTTGCTCAAATAAAAAGTGATATTTCTGGGTTTGGTATTTTTTTCCACTACGGTCAAAGCGAGACTTTTTATTCGTTACACATTCGTATAGTATTGTTTGATAAGTTTTATTTGTATCAACTTTTGTTGCTAATCTGGCACCATAAATATTAAAGATACCACCAACGCCAGGGGTACTCTTATCTGGTTCGCCGAGTAGTAATTTAATCTCTTGTAAGGTTATGCTATTGCGACAATCTTTATTGCTTGAAAAAGCATCTTTAAAAGCCTCAACGAAGGATATATCACAATAATGGATAAGGACCGGTGCATAAGTGCTATCTTTATTTGTGATCCAATAGCTATGCGCAGCATCGACTAATTCATCGCAGATTTTGTAGGTTTTAGACTTTGATTGTGAAGATACTTTGTCACAAGTATTGCTTATAAGTAGTGAGCTTATAAAAAACAATAATAAGTATTTTAATTTCATTTATTTATAAATATCTGAAAGTGCTTTTTATTGGTCTCATTTTAAGGTTTAAAACCTCCCACTTCAGTGGGAACAATTTATTATGTTAAATTAGCGTCAAAAAAGTATGTCGCCATATAGGAAAGGATCACATACCTTAACACGACTGACAGTACACCTAGTGTGG
>CAKZUV010000383.1 GCA_937921555.1 uncultured Saprospiraceae bacterium | reverse complement strand
AGTACGACGATCATTGCTCCCAGAAATGGCGTCAATGGCTTGATAACCTTTGAGACAGAAATTTTAGCTACGCCTGCTCCTACAAAAAGAATTGTTCCTACGGGGGGGGTACACAAACCGATACAAAGATTCAATACCATGATAATTCCAAAATGCACCGGGTCCATTCCCAATTGAGTAACTACCGGTAAAAATATGGGGGTAAAAATTAATACCGCAGGAGTCATATCCATAAAGGTTCCAACGACTAATAAAGTAATATTTATTATGAGAAAAATCAGAAATGGATTGCTGACCGTTTCGAGTAAAAAGCCAGTCATCAATTGTGGAATACTTTCAAACGAAAACAACCATGACATCGCCATCGAAGTACAAATCAAAAACATGACAATTGCAGTTGTTTTCGCACTATTTAACAATATACCTGGAAGGTCTTTGGTAGAAATCGTTTTATAACTAAATCCTAAAATCACCGCATACAAAACGGCAACTGCTGCGGCTTCCGTAGCTGTGAAAATTCCCTGAACGATCCCTCCCACAATGATTACTAACATTAAAAGACTAAAAAAAGCTTTTCGAAAATCAGTAAAAACCTGGCTCGCTTTCACGCTTGCCCCTCTTGAAAATTTATTTTTCCGGGCTACAAAAGCTGCTACCAACATCAAAGCAACCCCTACTAAAATTCCAGGCAAATATCCTGCAATAAATAAAGATGCAACGGATGCTGTGCCCCCACTTGCCAGCGCATAAACGATCAAAACATTACTAGGTGGAATTAATAATCCGGTGGTTGAAGCCGTAATATTTAAGGCTGCACTAAAAGGTCGGGGATAGCCTTCATTTTCCATTCGTTCCGTCATCACGCTTCCAATTGCGGAGGCTGCGGCAACGGCTGAACCAGAGATGGCACCAAACAACATTGACGCTAAAACATTTACATAAGCCAGGCCGCCCGGCAAACTTCCCATCAATGATTTTGCAAAATTAATGAGTCGATTGGCTATTCCTCCTCTATTCATCAACTCCCCTGCAAGCACAAAAAACGGAATCGCCAGCAATGCGAAACTATCTATCCCGGTCGTCATTCTTTGTGCTACGGTTGTGATTCCCGGCAGGACTGCAATATTCAACAAAATCGTCAAAGTGGTGGAAACCCCGATGCTATACGCAACAGGAACACCATAAGCCAGTAAAGCAAAAAAGCTAATAAATAAGAGAATTATACTGATAATTTCGATAGACATATTTTGGTTTTCGTTTTTTTTAATTTACGTATTTTGTTTGTCAAAATGTAAAAAATTATATAGGGAGAAAAACATAATCAGTAGCCCGCTTATTGGTATGATCGCATAAACGTACCCTAATGAAATATGCATAGCGGGAGAAATTTGTCCCAGGTAAAGGGTCGTGTAAACCAGATTTCCGCCACCAATTACCATGACTACCAATGCGAAAACAAACATTATTACCTCAATGATTTGCATTCGTTTTTTTAATTTTTCAGGGCTTAACTTTCTTAATAAAAAATCCATGGATAAATGTTCTCTTTTTCCATTCAAATAAGCTGCTCCTAAAATAGCCAACCAAATCAATGCAAATCTTGCAAACTCTTCTGTAAAAGAAAACGACTGCTTCAATACGTAGCGTCCAAAGACTTGCCACAAGACATCCACCACTAAAAGTGCAAAAATAGTAATGAGTACCAACTCAATAATCCGGTTAATATTTTGATAAATTCTGGTCATAATTCTTAAATACAAATGTCTTGTTTCGAATATTACTTTGCTTGAATAGCGTCAACTAAATTTTTCATTTTGGGATCTTCTTTAAATTCTTCCAAAACTTTTTTTGATTTTTCAGCAAAGCGTGTTTTATCAGGTTTAAATATTTCTACATTAGCGGCTTTAAGTTTTACCATACATTCTTCCACATTTTTATTCCAAAAATCTTTCTGTGCATTTACTGAAATTTTAGCTGCAGTTTTCATCCAACTTTGTTCTTCTGAAGTCAGGGTCTCCCAGTACTTGGTACCAATAACTAAAACATCCGGAATAGAGCTATGCTCATCCAGTGTATAAAATTTACAAACTTCATAATGTCCTGAAGTAACAAATGAAGGAGGGTTATTTTCTGCACCATCCACCACTCCCTGTTGCAAAGCGGTGTACAGTTCGCCATACGCCATCGGGGTTGCGGAACCTCCCATTTCATTCACCATATCTACGGACATCTGGTGATTCATCACCCGAATTTTCAACCCGTTTAAATCATCCGGAGTTTTGATGGGTTTATTTTTGGTATAAAAACTTCGGCTACCCGCATCATAAAAACAAAGTCCCCGCAATAAATATTCACTTCCTGCTTCCAGGATACTTTCCCCGATATCTCCTTCCAATACACTAAATAAATGTTCTTTGTCACGGAACAAATAAGGTACGCCCATAACTTTGTATTCAGGAGCAAAGTTTGCCATCGTTGCAGCACTTACTTTAGTCATCGCAATACTTCCAATTTGGAGTAATTCTAAAACTTCCCGCTCTGAACCCAACTGTCCGTCCGGAAAAATTTTAACCGCTAATTTCCCATTAGACTGCTTGAGCACTTCTTCGGCAAATACTTCCATCCCCTGATGTACAGGATGCGTAACCGGCAACGTATGTGCCAGGTAAGCTACTTTTTTATCCCCTAGTTGGTTACAGGACGTTGATAGAATTAATAAAAAACAAATATAAATGTATTGCTTCATGTGGTTGTTTTAAAATTCAAAATATCGTTTGGCATTTTTATAACAAATGTTTTCAACCATTTCTCCCAGCCAATTTATATCATTGGGTAATGCTCCATTTACAACATCTTCTCCGATCAAATTGCAAAGTATTCTTCGAAAATATTCGTGCCGGGGAAAGGATAAAAAACTTCGGCTATCCGTCAGCATACCGATAAACCGGCTCAGTAATCCCATGTTGGATAACGTGTTAATCTGCTTTTCCATTCCGTCTTTCTGGTCCAAAAACCACCAGGCAGAACCCCATTGAATTTTACCCGCCATAGTACCATCGTTAAAATTTCCCATCATGGTAGCAAATAATTCATTGTCCCTGGGATTCAAATTATAAAGTATGGTTTTGGTCAATTGCTCCTCGGTATCCAGGCGATTTAAAAAGGCTGAAAGTCCTTCTGCCTGTTCGTAATCACCGATACTATCTGCCCCAACATCTGCCCCGACCAGATTGAGCAGGCGACTATTATTATTTCGAATTGCCCCTAAATGAAACTGCATCGTCCATTTTTTCTGATGGTAAATTTTTCCCAATTCGTGCAACATCACCATCTGAAAGACGGCTGCTTCTTTTCGTTTTATCTTTCCGCCATTCTTTCTTTTTTGTAAAATCTTATCCAGGTGCTTTCCCTGTAACTGAACCGCAAAAAGTTGTGACAAACCATGATCCGCCAATTGGCACCCCAACGAATGAAAGTAATCAATTCGACGTTCCAATGCGGACATCAATTCATCAAAAGTGGAAATATCACTACCTATAATTTCCTCCAGTTTTTCTAAAAAAACTAAAAATTCAGGGTTATCAATTACCACAAATTTATCAGGTCGAAAAGTAGGAAGCATCTTCAAATCACTTTCCGATTTTTTTTCTTTTTTATGAAATTCCAAACTATCGGTCGGATGATCCGTGGTGCATACTACCTCCACTTTCATTTTCTGCAACAATCCTTTTACGGAAAAACCCTGCGTAGATAAAGCGGCGTTGGTTTGTTCAAAGATTTGCGGTCCCGTTTTTTTACTCAGTAAATCTGTAATACCGAAATATCGTTGCAATTCTAAATGCGTCCAATGGTATAAAGGGTTCCGCATGGTGTAAGGCACCGTTTCAGCCCATTTTAAGAATTGTTCTTTATCACTTGTTGCTCCTGTGATGTATTTTTCATCAATTCCGTTAGCACGCATTGCGCGCCATTTGTAATGGTCACCTTTTAACCAAACTTCAGTAATGGACGAGAAAGATTTATCGTTTGCAATTTCATCGGGAGGCAAATGATTGTGATAATCAATGATGGGTAATTCCTTTGCATGGTTATGATATAATTGCTCGGCAATCGAATTTTGTAGAAGAAAGTTTTCGTTTAAAAATGGTTTCATACCCTTGTTCCTTGAATAAGGAACGATAAATTTTAAAGTGTTATAAAATATTTATTACTTACTTTTTGATAGTCAGCGGTTCGATTTTATGATTCCTAATTCCAACCCTCGCAACTCGGCCAATCCTCTTAACCTTCCAATGGCAGAATAGCCAGGATTTGTCTTTTTATTCAAATCATCCAACATTTTATGACCGTGGTCAGGGCGCATCGGAATGTGACAGTTCTGTCTGCCGGCTGCCATCAATAAATTTTTCACTACCTCAAACATATCGACATCTCCGTCCAAATGGTCTGCTTCAAAAAAGTTGCCTTCCTCATCCCGTTTGGTCGCCCGGAGGTGAATAAAATTAATACGATCCGCAAATTTTTCTACCATTTTGGGTAAATCATTGTCAGGGCGTACCCCAAATGAACCCGTACAAAAACACAAGCCATTATTGGTTGATTTTATTTTTTCAAAAATATAATCTACATCTGCTTCTGTACTCAAAATTCTTGGCAATCCTAATAAGGGAAATGGCGGGTCGTCCGGATGGATGGCCAGTTTGACATTTGCTTTATCAGCTACTGGCGTAATTTGCGCTAAAAAATAAACAAGATTTTGTCGCAAAGTATCCGCATCTATATTTTGATACGTATCTAAAATGGCTTGAAACTTTTGTAGATCCAAAACACCTTCCGTGGTTCCTCCTGGCAAACCTGCGATGATATTCTGAACTAATTTGGTCTTGTCAGCATCTGACATTTTTTTCAAATACTGAGCAGCTTTTTCCTGCGCTTCTTTGGTATAATCTTTTGCTGCGTTTGGTCTTTTTAAAATAAATAAATCAAATGCTGCGAAAGCGGCTTTTTCAAAAAACAGGCCCGTTGAACCATCTGGCATTTTATACTCCAACTCTGTTCTTGACCAATCTAAAACAGGCATAAAATTATAAGTCACAATTCGAACATCACATTCTGCCAAATTGTAAATACTTTGTTTATAGTTTTCGATATACTGCTGATAATTACCCGTTGCCCGTTTGATGTCCTCATGTACAGGAATACTTTCGACCACAGACCAGGTGAGTCCTGCAGCATGGATTTCATCTTTTCGTTTTTGAATTTCTGCTACTGGCCAGACTGCCCCATTCGGAATATGATGTAACGCTGTCACTATTCCAGTGGCTCCTGACTGTCGGATATCGGCAAGACTTACACCATCTTTCGGGCCATACCATCGCCATGTTTGTTCAAGTTTTTTCATTTATTTTTTATTTGCCATTCCAAAGAAATGTGCGTGTGTGACAATTTAAAACCTTTTTTTTGTAAAATATCATACCCCGCTAAAAGCGCTATAACCTCCATCTACCGGAACTACTATTCCGGTTATAAAGGAAGATTTATCATCACACAACCATAGCAAAGTACTAATCAAGTCATCAGGTTCGCCAAATCTTTTCATAGGTGTTTGACTGATAATTGTTTCACCTCTTGCGGTCAAAGAGTCATCATCGTTGAGCAACAAAGACCGATTTTGTTTGGCGACAAAAAAGCCTGGTGCGATGGCATTGACCCGAATTCCATTGCCATATTTATTGGCCAGTTCTACCGACATCCACTGGGTAAAATTATTGATCGCTGCTTTGGAGGCGGAATAACCGACGACTCTGGTCAACGGTAAAAATGCGGACATTGAAGAAATATTGATGATACAACCTTTGCCTTGTTTGACCATTGGTTTAGTAAAAGCAATGGTAGGAATCACCGTTCCCAATAAATTTAAATCATTCACTTTTTTGAATTGGTCAATCGAAATATCGAAGACCGTTTGTTCAGGCATGACCGTTGCGCCGGGCATATTACCACCTGCGCCATTAATCAGAATATCTATCTTTCCCGCTTTTTGCAATACTTGATCTACGGCATTCTCAACGGATGCTTCATTGAGTACATCACATTTGACCGCATGGATTTCATACCCCATTTCTTTGAAGTCATCAATCATGGCCTGGGAGGCTTCCTCGTTATAGTCAAGGGTAAAAACTTTTACACCTTCCGCTGCTAATCCTTTGGCAAACGCTCTTCCAAGTGTTCCGCTACCTCCGGTGATGGCTGCTACTTTTCCTTTCATTATTATATTATTATTTTTTTAAAATATTATTCCAAATTTCCTGATTAACTTTCATTCCATTTTTCAAATTGTTTTCATAAGCCATAGCTGATTGCTCTCCCGGATAATAGGTTTTATTTCCTTTTTCCATTGGCGTTACATCGTGCGTGTACTTAATTATTTCTTCGATTAAAGATTGCTGTAATTCCTGGTCAGCAAACACTTCCGGACAGATACAAAGAAATACCTGAGAAATGGCTGTTTCATGTTCCTTTAATCCAATCCTGTAAGTGGAGTTGCCTGCTGAAAGTAGCGTGGCTAACATATCTAAAACAATAGAAAGTGCCGAACCTTTCCAGTATCCAATCGGAAGTCCTCGTTCTTTCTTTAGAATTTTTTCAGGGTCCTGAGACAGTCTATCCTCTTCGTCCCATCCACCTGGATACGGCAGTTGTTTTCCATTTAATTTGTATTCATTTATTTTTCCAAAAGCAAATTGAGAAAGTGCCATATCCAGTACAATGTGGCCTTCCGCTCTGGGAATAGCAACTACAAAAGGGTTGTTACCAATCCGACTTTCTTTTCCACCCCAAGCTGGCATATTAGGTTGAGTATTGGTAAACAAAATTGAAATACAATTTTCATTTGCCGCCTGTCGCCCGTAATATCCTCCCCGCATCCAATGATTGGTGTTGCGAAGTGCCACCAAGCCCATTCCATCTTTTTTTGCTAATTCAATCGCTCTTCCGGTACATTTCACAGCATTAATAATACCCGCTCCAAGGTTGCCATCCCATCTTTCAATGTTCCCGAAAGTTTCTACTTTCTCTGCTTCTGCTTTGATATTAATCAAGCCCTTTTCTATATAGTCCAGGAAGCGAGGTACTCGATTTATGCCATGCGAGTTTATTCCATATAATGTATTTTCCGTAGTTACTCCAGCCAGTAATAACGCTTTATTTTCTGAAAATTGATACTTTTTAAATAGTTTAAAAAGCACCTCTTTCATTTTTTTTGCGGTTATCGTCACCATGGTTGCATGATTTTAATTTTCAGGATTCGACCGCTGCTGCATCATCCGACTAAAAACCATAAATAAAATTCCACATAATAACCATGCTGGTAAAGTTAAAAAAGAAAGAAAGATATCCTGGGTAATTGATAGTGTATAGAATAAAGCAAAACTAATTCCCCAGGCTAATAACACCGCTAAGTTAAAAGAAACACCTGATTTCTCCGCATAATTTTTCACTACGCCCCATTTTTCTGCAAAGAAATGTTCGAAAACAATGATTGCTCCCACGGGTGCCAGAATAAAACCATATAAAGCGACAAATCCCAAAAGTTTCATTGCGAAGGCAGGAAATAACCCTGCAATCGTTGCAATCGTTCCGGCTAAAATGGTCACCCAGAAAGTGGAGGCTTTGGGGATAATTGCCTGAAAAGCCAACCCTGCCCGATAGATCGTTGGATTGGCAGTGGTCCAGCCTGCCAATACGACGGCAATGATACCAAATACGCCAATGGCATTATATGCCAACGGACCAGGTGCAACAGGAGGCGCATCGCCGGCACTTAAAAAAGCTTGCGCTTCCGGGGTTTTTAAATAAACCGCATATAATAATGCGGCAGCAATCCAAGCCATATAATGACCAACGTACATTCCCGCAGCGGTCATCCAGCCAGCCTCTGGTTTTTTTGCAAACCGGAAAACGGAAAGGTCAGACATCCCGATGTGCATTGCTGCGTTGGCAAACCATGACCATAGCACTACGTGCCAAAAAGTATATTTAATTTGACCAGGAAAAGGTTCACTTCCTTCTCCCCAGATATTCCAAAAATCTTCAAAACTGCCTACGCCTAATTGCCCAAGCGCAACAAACCCACAGGCTAAAAATGCCAATACAATAATCGGAGACATCCAATTGGCTGCTTTGGAGACCGTATCATAACCTCTGGCCGCGATCAATGAAATCACCGCTCCGATAATAATTACGATAATAATCCAGGTCATTCCGTTGGGCGTGGTATCTGACAGTTTTGGCATTTCCATATTAAAAGGAATTCCAACTGCGGTGGCAGAAACGGTAATCATCGCTCCCGCTAAAAAACAGAATAATACGCCATTGGCAAGATTATAGAAAATGACTAAGTTCTTCCCACATATTTTTTCTAATTGGTAATAAAGGGTTAATCTGTTTTTAACCGCTATTTCTGCGGTAAAAAATCGCCAGGAAAGTACTGCCATTAGATTTCCGATTAATAAACCGATAAGTAAATCAAAAGCACTTACTCCTGCGGTTAAAAATAGCGGACCAATCATAAACTCCGTTCCGGCGGCATGTTCTCCTGCGTACATTCCCAGGAAACTTTTCCAGCCTTTTAATTTGGAATTAGGTACCGGTTCTCTTTCGAATTCTTCGGATTGATTTTTTTGGTTTTCGTCTGTCATGATTTTGTTTTGATATGGGTTAAAACTGAATGGCTCTATTAGACTTTATTCTTCAATAAGATGTTTTGGTAAATCAGCTATTTCTTCGCAGCCTAATTGCTCCATGATTTGCTTAAACTGAGTTTTTAAAATAGAGATAGTATGATTTCCTCCTGACTTTCCCAGTGCTGCTACGCCGTACATAAAGGAGCGACCTAAAAAAGTAAAGTCAGCGCCGGACGCTAACGTTCTCGCAATATCTGGTCCCGATCGAATGCCGCTGTCCATCATCACTTTTGTCTGACTGCCATATTTTTCGGCAATTTGCGTTAATGGTTTGATGGTGGCTTGACCAGCATCCAGCTGTCTTCCACCGTGGTTAGAAACGATTAATCCATCCACTCCTAATCGAATTGCTTTTTCGGCATCTTCCTCGCTGGCCACCCCTTTTAAGACCAGTTTGCCTTTCCACATATCACGGATAGGTTTGAGTTTTTCTTCGTTCATGCGGCCCGTAAATGTCTTGTTCATGAACAGTCCCAGATGACGCAGGCTCATGCCTTTGGGGATATAAGGCTTCAGGGTTTTAAATTCGGGTTGACCGGCAAAAAGCGTACGAAGTGCCCAGTTTGGACTACCCAATATTTGTAACATATTGGAAATGGTCATCTTGGGAGGAATTGCCAGTCCATTTTTTATTTCTTTTGGCCGGTAACCGAATGTAGGTGTGTCCGAAAGAATGACTAAAACCGGATATTCGGCTTCGGCAGCCCTGGTGATGAGCTTATCTCTCAAATCGTCTTCGGTAGGATGATACAGTTGAAACCATGCTTTGCCTTCTGTAATTTCTCCCACTTTTTCAATACTTGCGGTAGCTACGGTGCTCAAAATAAAAGGAATGTTATGGTCAAAAGCCGCCTTCGATAATATTTCGGTAGCTTTGGGCCACATCAATCCTTGCAGACCAATAGGCGCCATACCAAAAGGTGCATCGTACGTGTGTCCGAACAATTCGGTTTTCATATTCGCACCTTTATAATCCTTTAGGTACCAGGGTTTTAGCTCTACGGCTCTGATATCATCCGTATTTTTTTTCAGGTTGAGTTCCTGATTACAAGCTCCGTCCAGGTATTCGAAGGCAAAACGTGGAATCCGCTTTTTCGCCTTAATTCTTAAATCATCAACGGTAGGATAATTGGGGTTATATTTTATTTCCATGTCAATTGTTTTTTCATAGCGTAGTGCTTTTTTAGAAAATTCTTTTTCACTTTCTTTTCGGAGACGATCATGGCCGCACCTAAAGCAGATCCTAGCGGAGACTGCGTGGTTCTGATTTTATAGTTTTTGAAATGATGAGCTATCATTTTTACAAATAAATCATTATCCGCAAAACCACCGTCAATGAATATTTTATTAATGGAAGAATTACCAATCGCTAATTTTACCGTTTGAATTTGTAATTCCATCAGTTCTATCATCAGTTGATGAAAGGCTTCTTTAAAGGTTGAGAATTTTGACAAATCAGTTTTTGTGTTTTTCTTCGAATTACCATTGATACTTTCTAATTTAAAATATTTTTTGGTAGATTTTTTTAATTTAGAAAATAATTGGTTATCAAATTTAATCTTGCGATGATAACCTTGTTTTTTACCATAATGAGTTCTTAATTTCTCTACCTGAATTTTATATTCATTTCCTAAAAACAATCTAGCAGATTTAACAGGCTTACCATTAATACGCATATAATTAAGACAATCTGCATTTACATCATCTACTGTAAGTGGTGTATCTGTAAACGGATTTAGTGCAATACTCCAAGTACCTGTAGATACAAGTACAAATGGTTTTTTCACACTTCTTACATATGGTAATAATGCTGATGAACTATCGTGAATACCTACACCAATCTTAATTCTTTTACCATTATAATTGATATTAAGACTTGTTTCTGTTGAAACAATTGGAGGCAAAATTTTATTAATCTCTTCTTTATACACCCAGTCTTGGTAATCTTTAGTTTCATAATTCCATAAAGAAGTATGACAACCAATACTTGTATACTCACTTAAAGGAATACCTGTAAACACATAACTTAAGTACTGAGGTAAGTGAAGAGAATATTTAATTTTACTAAATATTTCTGGTTTATAATGCTTTAACCAATATAATTGTAACCCTGAATTTAATAAACCTGGTGATCTTGTAGATCCACTAGATCTTACCAATTCTAAATCGTTTCCGTATTCTTTGTAAAACCTATCAGCTACTTCATTTTCTATTTCTTTTGTATAGTTATACAAAGGTGTTAAAATCTCTCCATTTTCATCTAAATGAACAAAACTAGCACCATAAGTAGAAAAGTTAATAGCTTTTATATTAAATTTTTCGGCTTTTAGAATTCTATTAAAAACTTCTTTCAACCATGCATGAAGGGCATGAATATCTTCTGTTGGATGACCATCTTCGTCTTTAATTTCATCAAAAGAAATATACTCTTTGTGTACTTCTTTAAAATCTTTATCGAATAAAAAAAACTTTTTATTGGTTTTACCAATATCAAAAACAGCGGTTACTTTTTGTTTCATATTAAATTCTTATAGACCTGTTGCTACAGTATTTCTACCTCTTTCTTTAATTAACTGACCTCTTACATCTAAAGCTCTATATGCATTTATTGGGCTTATTACACCACCTACATTTAATCTTGCTTTTTCTAATAAAGGACGAACATCTGTTCTGTAAGCTTCTTGTAAAATCTCTTGACACTTTACAACATCATTATCTAACTGTGCTGCTCTTAAAACATCTTGATCAATTAACATTGCTTTTGCATATGCTTCTTGAATAGCCTCTAAAGATTGAATTAAATCTTCTAAAGGATCTTTGATGTTATGACTTGCATCAATCATCCACGCTAAATCTGGGTTTTGAGGATTGTTTTCCATACCGTATACCAATTCGTTGAAAATTAAAAACAACGCATAAGGTTTGATACTTCCTACTGTTAAATCATCATCACCATACTTACTATCGTTAAAGTGAAAACCTCCTAATTTACCTTTTAATTGTAAGATAGAAACGATTTGTTCTATATTAGAATTTGGTAAATGGTGTCCTAAATCTACTAAAGTATACGCTTTATCTCCACATCCGTTTGCTAACATTAAAGAAGCTCCCCAATCTTGGATTACTGTGCTGTAAAAGTTTGGCTCATATGGCTTGTACTCTACTAACATTTTCCAATCGTCTGGTAAACCTTTATAAATATCAATTAAACTATCTTGTGTATTTTGAAATGCAGTTTGGAAGTTATTTTGACCAGGAAAAGAAGACCCATCTGCTAACCATACAGTTAACGCTTTAGATCCTAATTTATCTCCAATTTTAATAACATCTAAGTTATGTTGAATAGCTTGCTCTCTTACTGCTTTACTTGTATTACTTAAAGAACCATACTTGTAAGTTTCTGCAGCGTCTTTTTGATCTTGAAACGTGTTAGAGTTTACAGCATCAAATTTAATATTTAAAGCATCTGCTTTTTCTTTGATAGCAGCATAATCAGAAGGAATATCCCATGGAATATGTAAAGATACAGCTCCTGCAGTTTGTGTTAAACTATGTAAAATACCAACATCTTCTATTTTTTGCTCTAAGTTAGTAGGTTCTCCATAAAAAGAAAAACGTCCAAAACGTGTTCCACCAGCTCCTAAAGCCCAACTTGGTATTGCAACCTGAAATTCTGATAATTTAGAAACAATAGCATTAACATCTTTTCCTTGAGCTGTTAATTTATTAGCTAAAAAATCAAAACTTGCTGCATGATTTTCTAAACCTGCTTTATTAGAGTCTAAAATTTGCTCTTTATTTATTTTCATGTTTTTTATATTCTAGATTAAATAAAACCTCCACAAGCATAAAAAATGCTTGTGGAAGTATCTAATTTTATTAAAAGACTTAAAAAAAGTCTAAACTTTGTTGTGTATTATCTTACAAAAGCATTTGCCATACCTCCATCTACATTGATAATGTTACCTGTAGATTTGTCTAAGATTCCTACTAAAGAGAATACTCCGTTTGCGATATCATTAGGAGTAATGATTTCGTTTAATAAGTTTCTTTTTGCATAAAAAGCAGGTAATTCTTCAACAGTAATTCCGTTTGCTTTTGCTCTTCCTTCAGCCCAAGCTCCTTCCCAGATTTTACTACCAACAATAACTCCATCAGGATTTACTGTATTTACTCTTACTTTGTCTTTAGCTAATTCTGCTGCTAATAAACGTACCATGTGTTGTTGTGCTGCTTTTGCAGTACCATATGCTACATTATTTGGTCCAGCTACTAATCCGTTTTTACTAGCAATAGCTATATAATCTCCTCCTAAACCTTGCTTACGCGTAATTGCAGAGAATTGTTTTGCTAAATCAAACTGACCTTTTACTAAAATACCTTGTAAGATGTTCCAATCTTTATCAGTAGTTTCTAATAAAGGCTTAGAAATTGCCAATCCTGCACTATGTACAATAATATCTACACCACCAAACTCTACACAAGCTTTATTAAATGCAGATGCAATAGATTCTGTACTTGTAACATCACAAACAGCATAAGCAGATACATCTCTTTTATAAGTTGCGTGTGCTTCTATTAAACTTTGTTCGTTAATATCAGTTAAAACAACATTCGCTCCTTCTGCAGCTAATTTATCAGCAATTGCTTTACCAATACCACCACCAGCACCAGTAACTAATGCTACTTTACGAGATAATGGTTGCTCTTTTGGCATACGTTGTAACTTAGCCTCTTCTAATAACCAGTACTCAATATCAAATGCTTCTTGTCTTGGTAAAGAAGTATATTCAGTAATAGCTTCTGCACCACGCATTACATTAATAGCATTAATATAAAACTCGTTAGCAACTCTTGTTGTTTGTTTGTTTTTTGCAAAACTAAACATACCAACTCCAGGATAAATAATAATTACTGGGTTTGCATCTCTAATTGCAGGACTATTATCTTTTTTACAAGTATTATAGTAATCTGCATATTCTTGTCTGTATGCTTCAAATGCAGGCTCTAATTTCTTTAAGATTGCATCAGCATCAGATAAATCTTCGTTTTTATCTAATGTTAAAACTAAAGGCTGAATTTTTGTTCTTAAGAAGTGATCTGGACAAGAAGTTCCCATTGGAGCTAAACGCTCTAAATCGTTACTATTAATATACTCCATTACTACATCAGTATCAGAGAAATGACCAATCATTCTGTTCTCAGAAGAACATAAACCTCTTAATAAAGGCATAATTTGAGCAGCTTTTTCTAAACGCTCTTCTTTTGGTAAGCTTTCAATTTTCTGACCACCAAAAACACTACCTTTTTCTTCAATTTTCTTTGCAATAAATTCAGAAGCCATTTCAATTACTTCTAAACTATTTACATAACACTCATAAGAAGTATCTCCCCAAGTAAATAAACCATGAGAACCTAAAACAATACCTCTAATTCCTGGGTTATCTGCTAAACATTTTTCTATTTGCAAACCTAAATCAAAACCTGGACGTTGCCATGGCACCCATCCCATTGTGTCTCCCCAAATCTCTTTAGTTACTTTTTCACTGTCTTTTGCAGCAGCTACAGCAATTAAAGCATCTGGATGTAAGTGATCTATGTGCGCAAATGGTAATAAACCATGTAAAGGCGTATCAATAGAAGGCGCTTTACTATCTAAGTCATAGATACAGTGGTTAAATAACCCTACCATTCTATCCTCATCTTCTAAACCTCCATATACATTTTTTAAATCACGTAATCTTTTAGTATAGATACCAGCAATACCAGCTCTATTTAAAGTTCCGATATCTCCACCAGAACCTTTAATCCACATTACCTCAACTTCTTCGTTAGTTAATGGGTCTTTTTCTGTAGTTCTACAACTTGTATTACCACCTCCATAGTTGGTAATTCTTAAATCAGCTCCTAATATATTAGAACGATATAAAAACAAATCAACTTGGTTATCACCAAATGATGCTGCTTTTTCGTCATCCCATAAATAATCTACGTATTTAAAACTTTTTGTAATTTCTTTCATGATAAATGTTAAGATAAATAATGAAGCCAAAAATATGTTTTGAGACCAAATTTTCTATCCTGTACTGTACCGTATATTCTATATAATAAATCGTAAAAGTAATTTTTAGCCATCAAGCTATATTTTCAACATCTAACACCTTGTTAATATTTTACTTTAAAATTTAACATAAAATTAACCTAACAAAACATAATTTACTGAATAACAATACTATAAACATCAGGACACCGCAGGACTCTTATTTTATTTTAATCCTTTAAATTGCTAAAGTGATTATTTATTTTTTTAAAAAAAATCAAAAAACTACTCAGTTTTTTTCAAAATTAACTAATGGAACTATACAAACATTTAAATATTAATGAAAATTCTAGAATCCCCACCTATCAACAAATTGTAGATTCTGTAGTTTATAACATCACCACAGAAAATTTAAAATTTAATCAAAGAATCCCTTCGATAAACAGATTAAGTGAAGAATTCTCTTTATCTAGAGACACTGTAGAAAAAGCTTACAACATTTTAAAAAAACGTGAAATTATAACTTCTATATGTGGCAAAGGATATTATATTTCTAATGAAAAATTACTTTCTAAAGTTAATGTATTGTTTTTAGTAAACAAATTAAGCAGATATAAAATGGAAATTTACAGTTCTTTTATAAACAGCTTAGGCCCTAACTCTAACGTTGATTTAAGAGTGTACCATTGTGATGAATCTTTGTTTCTTAACCTACTAGAAAAAAATGAAAAAAAATATGATTACTATGTAATTATGCCTCATTTTAAAACCGAAGATTACAAACATACTAGTACCACTAAAACTGTTACTAAAGCTATAGATAAAATACCAAAAGAAAAATTAGTTATTTTAGATAACAAAAAATCTGCTACCAAAAATAGTATCACAACCATTTATGAAGATTATGAAAAAGACATATACAATGCTTTAAAAAAAGGTCTTGACAAGATTTCTAAGTACAAAAAACTGATTTTAATTTATCCTGAAAAAACAATATATCCATATCCAAAAAGAATAAAAAACGGATTCACTAATTTTTGTAAAGACCACAATCTTGCTTTTGACATTTTAGATAAAGTATACAACGACATGGTTCTTATTAAAGGAGATTTATTTATTACAATAGAAGAAGATGATTTAGTTAATTTGATAGACCAAATTAGAGACAAAGAATTTGCTTTAGGAAAAGAAATTGGAGTTATTTCTTACAATGACACCCCGTTAAAAGAATTACTTGGTATAACTGTTATTTCTACTGATTTTAAGATGATGGGAGAAATTACTTCTCAAATGATTTTAAATAAAGAAAAAGGTAATATTAAAATACCTTTTAAGTTTATAAACAGAGATTCTATATAAAAAGTATTCAGATTATAAATTATTTTTAGATTTTATGATAAAATTAAACCTTTTTCGGTTAAAAAGGTTTAATTTTATTTTTGTTAATTTATTTTGGTCTAAAATGAAACTTATTAAATACATAAATATTGACAAAGATTCAAGGGTTCCTAAGTATCAACAGATTATTGATTCTAT
>CAKZUV010000382.1 GCA_937921555.1 uncultured Saprospiraceae bacterium | reverse complement strand
TAAAATTCATACTTTTTACCGGGAAGTTCCCAATAAATTATATGGAGGTGCTGACATCGAGCGAATGACCGATACTTCAAAAGGTAACTCCCACACCTCTCACCGCATACTAATGGCTGCCCGAGAACTTTTTGACTTACTTTCCATCGAAAAGTCGCTACCAGAAGATGCGGATGATTTTTCCGTATATGATCTGGCGCACCACGTTGGATTTTCGCTTAGTCAGGAATACGATTTCCTGTGCATTCCCACCGAAATGGAAAGACAAAACTTTATGCTGACTCATCTGGAAGAATTGATTCCAATCGTCAAAGAGACAGAAAAATTACGAAAAAAAGCCAGTATGAATGGTCATTTTAAGCGGGTGATTTCACCGGATAGTTGAACGGTTTGGAAGAAGGGAAACAGCATTCCAGGATATTTGCCTCCGGTAATTCGGTCCCACCAATAGAAACACCTAACAGCTGATTTTTTAGGTTCCTAATCCGCAACCTATTCGAACCGGTTTTTGTTTCATGTTTTTGTCAACTGGTAAAATCGAGTCAATATTGTCATCTGATATCATCATTGTGGGAGGCGGTTTAGCGGGTCTGGTGAGTGCTTTGCACCTGTCACAGAAAGGACTGCAAGTCATTTTGATTGAAAAAAACGAGTATCCAAAACATAAAGTTTGCGGAGAATATATTTCGAATGAGGTACTGCCCTATCTGGTTTCTATCGGTTTTGATCCTTTTGAGTTTGGTGCCAAAAATATTACGGATTTTACGCTGAGTACACCGGGCAGCCGGTCCATTTCCACCAAACTTCCACTGGGAGGTTTTAGTATCAGCCGGTATTGTATCGACTGGGAACTGTCCAAAAAAGCCGTGGAAAAAGGGGCTACAATACGGCAGGCAACGGTTACGGACATTCAGTTCAAGGAAGAACAATTCAGTGTTTTCACCAATCAACAGGAAATTTTTACGGCCGGTCTTGTTATCGGTTCCTTTGGTAAGCGGTCCAATCTGGATGTAAAAATGGACCGGGCTTTTATGAAAAAAGTATCTCCATTTTTAGGCGTAAAGGCACATTATGAGGGGGATTTTCCAGAAAATGCGGTAGGATTACACAACTTTCCCGGTGGGTATTGCGGCATTTCAAAAGTAGAAAATAATCACATCAATATTTGTTACCTTGCAGATTTTAAATCATTCAAAAAATATAAAAACATCCAGTCTTTTCAGGAAGAAGTCGTGTGTCAGAACAAATTTCTCAAAGAAGCTTTTAAGTCATATAAGCTGGTTTTTGAGCGTCCATTAACGATCAGTCAGATTTCTTTTTCGGCAAAAGATCCGGTTGAGAATCACGTGCTGATGGTCGGAGACGCGGCGGGAATGATTCATCCACTGGCCGGAAACGGGATGGGGATGGCCATCAGTGCGGGACGGATGGTTTCGCAGCTGATTCTCGATTATCAGGCTGGTAAATTTAGCTCCCGCAAAGAACTGGAAACCAGGTATGCCCGCACCTGGCAAAAATCATTTGGCCTGCGCCTCAAATCTGGTCATATTATTTCCCGGTTGTTTCGACTTGGTTTTTTTTCGGAAGGAATTCTGTTATTCTTAAAAGTTTTTCCTTTCTTGTTGCCACAAATAATTAAACGTACACACGGAAAAAAACTAGACCCGGTATGAGTTTTTGGAAAGACACCACTTACCGCAGTGAGGAAACAGAAATAATGGATGATTTGGAAATGGGCGGTCCGTTAGTGATCAGCGCCCTGGATCATCTGGCGGCGATCAACAAATGGCTGGGTGGCAATCAGGTAACCATTAACGGCATCAAAAAATTACTGAAAAAATACCCGAAAACAGACGAAATCACCATCCTCGATCTAGGGTGTGGAAACGGAGATATGCTGCGACAGGTAGCAGATTTTGGTAGAAAATCAGGATATAATTTTAAATTGATCGGTATCGACGCCAATCCGGTGACGGTCGCCTACGCAAAAAGTCTTTCCGGAGATTATCCCGAAATCAGTTACGATCAGCAGGATGTGTTTTCTGAGGAATTTAAGGAAGTTAGATATGAGATAGCGCTTTGCACTTTATTTCTACACCATTTTAAAGATGATTTTATTTTAAAATTTGTGGATGCCTTAACCCGTAATGCTACTATCGGTGTGGTCATAAATGATCTTCATCGTCATCCGATGGCATATATGCTGTTCAGATTACTTTCTATTTTTATAAAAAATGAGATTGTAAAAGCAGACGGTCTCACCTCTATTCTCCGGGCATTCAAAAGAGACGATTTAGAAAAATATGCCCAAAATGTTTCGTATAAAAGTTCTATCACGTGGTGCTGGGCTTTTAGATTTCAATGGATTATTGATAAAAAAATAAAACAGTAAAATGTCTGTAAAAATCACCTCCGTTGCCACCGAATTACCAAAGTATTCCAGATCAACCAATGAGATTATTCCCTTTTTGAAAATATGGATGAACGGTCAGGAGGACCGTTTCCAAAGAAAAGTAATTAAATTGTTTGAAAATGCCGGCGTAAGCAGACGCTACTCGATTATGGATGCGGACGAAGTGTTTCAAAATACGTCCTTCGAAGAAAAAAATGCCGTTTACAAAAGAGAGACCATCAAACTGGCAGAAAATGCCCTGATAAAAGCCCTGGACAAAGCCAAGCTGAAACCAACGGATATTGACTTTATTATCACCGTCAGTTGTACCGGAATTATGATCCCTTCCGTGGATGCCTATCTGATCAACCGGCTGAAAATGAACCAGGATATCGTCCGGCTTCCGGTGACGGAAATGGGTTGTGTCGCAGGTATCTCCGGTATGATTTACGCCAATAATTTTCTGAAAGCCAACCCTAATAAACGAGCGGTTGTACTGGCCGTAGAATCTCCCACTTCTACCTTTCAACTCGATGATTATTCGATGGTAAATATCGTCAGTGCGGCGATTTTCGGAGACGGTTGTGCGTGTACCATTTTATCTTCTCACGAAAACGAAGAAGGTCCAGAAATTGTGGACGACGCGATGTACCACTTTTTTGACGCAGAACACATGATGGGTTTTGAACTGAGAAATACGGGATTACAGATGGTGCTGGACAAAGAAGTTCCCGAAAAAATTGCGGAACATTTTCCTAAATTTACACATCCGTTTCTGAAACGCAACGATCTGACCGTCGAAGATATTGATCACCTGATTTTTCATCCCGGCGGAAAAAAAATTGTACAAACGGTCGAACAGTTATTCGGATCGCTCGGAAAAAATATCGACAACACCAAAGCGATTCTGAACGAATACGGCAATATGTCGAGTGCAACGGTCCTGTACGTACTGGAAAGATTTATAGACCAGGGCGTCGAAAAAGGAGCGGTTGGTTTGATGCTTAGTTTTGGTCCGGGATTTACGGCGCAGCGGTTGTTGTTGAGGTGGTAGGGGCGCGGGGCGGTTGAGGGGCTGCGCCCGTTGAATTGTTGAATCGTTGAGCCCACTCTAAAAAGTGATTTTCGCGCAGAGGAGCAGAGAACGCAGAGATTCTTTAACGTGTAAATCTTTTATCGTAAATCAAATATGAATATTATTTTTATTAAATGTGTCTCAATTTTTCTGTTT
>CAKZUV010000381.1 GCA_937921555.1 uncultured Saprospiraceae bacterium | reverse complement strand
TTACTTACGTATAGTTCGAGATAATCGGTACCGTTGAGCGGCATAAAATCTTCTACGGGGTTCGTAGCAGCCGAAGGATTGGTTTTCAATTCCATGATCAGTAATTATTGGGTTAAAAATAGTTGTCATGGCAAATATAATGAAATTGTAAAGAAAAATCTAATCGGAGGTAGCTATATTCATTTCGTGATAGTTTTCGTGAATCTGATTCATAATACGGACAAAAATTTCATAATCTTTTTCTGTCATATTTTTCCAGCCCGACTGTCGCAGATTCGCTACTTTTGGCAGGAGCATTTCGACAATTACTTTTCCTTCAGGGGTAAGAAATACGTTATAACTACGGCGATCATTTTCACAGCGGGAACGGTCGGTCCACCCTTTTTTACAGAGTAAATCCACGATGCGGGAAACGGTTGGAGCGTTTTTAAAAGTACCGTTGGCCAGTTCATTCTGGGAAATTCCGTCAGTCTGATATAATTGATCGATCAGCGCCCACTGTTCGGGGGTAATATCCACCCCAGCCGCTTTGAAGGTCTGCAGATAGCGTAATTTGATGAGACGCAGCGTTCGGTCAATCAGCGTTCCATAGCTATTGGTAAACATTGAAGAGGACATAGCTTTATATTTTTAGCAATTTCAGACAGCCCATGATTGGGTTCAGGAGATTGTACCGTACTCCGGTACCTTGTGCTTAGGAACCAATCGGGCCTAATTCTACTCCTTCGGAGTAAGCAACTTTAATATTATTTTTATTAAAACCATCTTTTATCCTGCTATACGCATCGAAAGTTACCTCCCAGTAATGTTCCGGCAAAATGTAGGGACGTACCGCAATGACAATATTGTGGCTGTCATAAGATTCAATCCCAATTTCTGGTTCGGGATATTCCAGTATATTGGGTACTCCCCGCAAAGATTCACGAATGATCTCTTTGACAACGGGAAAGCTTTCGGCGTAAGGCATGGTAACCTGCAATTCGAGCCGGATATGTTCTTTGGTGGAAAAATTGGTAATCACTCCTTCCATGACCTGGCCGTTGGGAATAATCAATGTTTTCTGTCCCGGAGTTGTCATAGTAGTATTGAATATCTGAATGGCTTCAATCTGTCCAAACTTATCCTGAATTTCCACCCAGTCTCCTACCCGATAGGGTTTTATTCCCAAAATCATAATACCCGCAGCAAAATTACCCAGACTCCCCTGCAACGCCATACCTACGGCAAATCCGGCTGCGGCGAGAATGGCCACCAAAGAAGTTAGTTGAAAACCCAGAATACTAGCTACAAATAATATAACTGCTACTTTCATAGCAACATCCAGAAAGGAAGTGGCAAAAGAACGAATCTCGGGAGCCATATTACTCCGTTCCATGCTTACGGCTACCAGTCTGTGTACTTTTTTGACCAGCCAGAATCCGACCATTAAAGCAAATATAGCCATCAGAATCCGGGGTACGTAGGTCACCACCATATCCATTGCCATTAATGAATATTTATCAAAATTTTCCATACAGTGAGCAATTAATCTGTTTTAAGTAAAAGTATGTTTAAACTTTCGATGAATGAAAATTTAATCTGAATTGCAAAGATAAAATTTTCTATTAGAATCAAGCTCCAAAAAATCAAGGAATGGCGATTAAATAAAGTGAGCAAAAATGCAAGATATTTTTTCAACATTCCTAAAAAAGAAAATGCACTTTTTTTCGTTACTTTAAACGTTTTTTCAATCCTAGCACCTGTTTAAAATGAATAAAAAATTAAATCAATATGAATCAAATAAATGTTAAATCCAGGCATCTGACGGGGGCAGAAATTTCCTGGTTTGCGCCCATTTGTAACGGTGATACGGAATTTATGGGAGAGATGGATAACCAGTACAAAAGCTCCTGGGAAAATGCTTCTAATATTCTGCTGACGGCAGACCGGCTTGGCTATAAAAATATTCTTTGTCCTTCTTCTTATCAGGTAGGTCAAGATACGATGAGTTTTGTCAGTGCCGTCGCCCCTTTGACTAAAAATATAAATCTCCTGGCAGCAGTGCGATGCGGAGAAATTCATCCTCCCATGCTGGCCCGCGCGATTGCAACGCTGGACCATATTTTAAAAGGACGCCTGACCATTAATATTATCAGCTCGGACCTGCCGGGGACAAAAGTCGATTCTGCCATTCGTTACGAAAGATCACGGGAAGTAATTGAAATTCTGAAACAAGCCTGGACCCGGGATGTCATTGACTTTCAAGGAAAACATTATCAACTAAATTTGCCGGCAGCGCCTTGCAAACCTTATCAGCAAAATGGAGGACCGTTGCTTTATTTCGGTGGTTATTCTCCCGCGGGAGTGGATCTTTGTGCCGAACACTGTGATGTTTACCTGATGTGGCCGGAAACCGAAACCCGGCTCCTGAAACTAATGTCCAACATGAGTCAAAAGGCAGCCGAATATCAGCGGGCCGTAGATTTTGGACTAAGGGTTCATGTCATTGTCCGGGAAACGGAGAAAGAAGCACGAGAATACGCGGACCGGCTTATGTCAAAACTGGAACCGGAGAAAGGAAAAGAGATTCGGGAACGCGCCCTCGATGCCCAGTCTTACGGCGTATCCCGGCAGGCAGAAATGAGGGATATTGCGGATCAGAAGGGATACGCAGAACCTAACTTATGGACAGGTATCGGACGTGCCCGGTCGGGATGTGGCGCCGCACTGGTCGGTACTCCCGATCAGATTGTGGCCAAAATTCAGCGATACATGGATATGGGAATCCGGGCGTTTATTTTTTCCGGCTATCCGCACCTGGATGAATG
>CAKZUV010000380.1 GCA_937921555.1 uncultured Saprospiraceae bacterium | reverse complement strand
AAAAAATGGAAGAACACGAAAGAATCGAACTCAGAAGTGAAGAGGTACAGGAAATCCTCGGAACGCCACCCGGAAGAGTGGTGAAATGGGGAACGGCGGTCGTGTTGCTTTGTGTCGTGGTCATCGGCTGGCTCAGTTGGTGGGTCAAATATCCGGATAAAATTATTGTTCCGATTACCCTCACCGCTTTAAATCCACCCGTAAAGCTGGTTGCCCGCACTGATGGGTACATTACAAAATTGAAGGTAAATAACGAAGAAGCAGTCGGAGAGGGAAATCTACTGGCTGTTATGCAGAGTACCGCTAATTTCGAAGATGTATTGTTACTGGACTCTCTGGTGACAGCGTATCAGATGAAAGAAAAGTCGGAAATGTTGCGTCTGAAACCACCCAGAGGATTAGAGATTGGAAATTTGCAAACAGGATACGCGCTTTTTTTGAAAGATATGGAAGCTTATCAATATGGTAATAGTCAGAATTTTGAAAACCAGTCTAAAGATAAGCTTAACCGGCAGATTCAAAACTTAAAAAGGGGAATTAATAATCAAAATCAAAAACTGAAAAATAATTACAACCGGCTGTCACTGGTCAAACAAAAGCAAGTGCGACTTAAACAATTGTATGCCGACGGAGGGGTTGCTTATAAAGCACTGGAAGACGTATCCTATGAGATTGAAGGGATTCGGGAGGAAATGAAGAATAACGAAACGATTAAGGAAGATTACAGCGGACAGATTGAAGCCATCAAAAATGATATGGTCAATATCAACCGTAATTATCAGGATGGCAATAACGATAATTTTATTCAACTACGCGAAAGTTTGAACCGACTTCAAACCGAAATCAACGAATGGAAAATAAAATACTTGCTGCTTGCTCCGGTAGATGGCAATATTTCTTTTTATAATTTTTTGAGCGAAAAACAACATTTTCTCAAAGGAGAGGAACTGATGAGCATCGTTCCTCCCGGAACGGACAGCATTATGGGACTGATTTACCTGCCTTCGCTGGATAAAGGAAAGGTCAAAGTGGGACAAACAGTTGTTATCAAATTGGCTTCCTTCAAATATCAGGAGTATGGTACCGTCGAAGGGAGAATCGCGCACATCGGTAAGGTATCCCGGAATATCGGATATCCTGTTTCCGTAGCCTTGCCCAACGGACTGAGAACTTCGTACAAAAGACTGCTGTCTTTCGATCAGGATATGGAAGGATCGGCGGAAATTATCACAGAGAAAAAACGATTCTATCGCAAAGTACTGGAAAATATTCTGGGAAATGTCAGTGATTTTCAATAGTGGTTGAAATGCAGGGAGAGAGCACGCCCTCTGTCTGCATTTCAAGCATTAACATTTCAACGATCAACAAAAAAATCTTATCTTTCGGTATGGATTTTCCTCCCATTCTGCTCCGGATCGCGGGTCTGCCCGTTAAATTGCTCACCGCACTTAATTACCTGCCGGAGGAAAACCAATTAATTACAGAAGAAGACTGGAATGAGTTATATTATCAGACGGTCATGGAACTCTGTAAAATTGCCGATCATCCCGGATTGCTGAATGGCCTGCAAATGACCAGTCATTCGCTCGCCGGACGGATTGAAAAAATCGTCAGCAATTTACCGCCGGTACTCCGGAAAAAAGAACAACAAACGGCGCGCAGCCTCTGGCAGATCGTCAGCCGGATGGCTGGCAAAACCAGTCCGTTCAGCAGCTTTACGCATCTGGGAAGACCCGATGAGATGGAGGAAAACCCAGGTTCTGTTACGCATCGTTTTCGGTTAAATAATATTTTATTGGGCCAGCTACTGGAAATCCTGTGTTATCATCCACCGTATTTCCGCCATCAGAAAATCAGCCTCAATTATACCACAAAACTGAAAGGAACCGAATATGTTTTTTTACACAATACCCGGAATCTGGAATCGGTACAACGAATCGAACAACAACCCGTCATTCGTCTGATCGTTGAATTATTGCAGGACCGTCCCCCACTTTTATTTCAGGAACTGGTAGCAAATATACTGGCAGCAGCAGAGGCGGATAAAACAGAAATAGAGAATTATCTTTTCTCGTTAGCCGAATACGGATTCCTGATTTGGGAACTTCCGGTTTCGCCGACCGCCGATAACTGGTGGACGCCATTGTCCGGAAAATTACTGGGTTTTTCCGATGATCCACTTTGCCAGCAATTGGGAAAAATACTTTCTGATATCGAAACTGTTTTAGACGAATTATCTTCCAAAACACCCGGCGAACGGGCAGCGATTCAACGTAATTATTTCTTTATATTTAAAAAAATCTGGGAAGAAAATAAATTTTTAATTCCGACGCAGGATTCGGAATCAGTCATGGAACAAGGATTAAAGCAAATTACCGATAAAACATTTTTATTAAAACCAGAAACACTGTTTTACGAAGATACCCGATTACGGATAAAACAATACTGGAACGAAAATAACTGGACGCCCTTACGACAAAAAATGCAAACCTTAAGTGAACTGTTAAGGCCGTTGACGCCATCGCCCATGTCCGGTAAACTTCTGGATTTTTATCAAAATAATTTTAATCAGCCCGTTTCGCTCTGGACTTTCTACCAGCGGTGGCTGCCCGTCGCACAGACAACGCGAAAGGCGAAAAATACCCAAATTTCAAAAATAGAATTAATCTTAAAAAAGAAATTGACTACGCTGCCACGTTCCGCATCTTCGGTTCATTTGACGCCTGAGTTTTTGCGTAGCCTTTCACCGGATTTAGCTCCTGCTAAATCTTATGGTAGTCTCGTTTTTCCTTTTCGGAAAGATGGAATTGATCAGCTTTTTCTCGACGTATTTGTTCCTGCCAACGCCCGGTTGGCCGGAAGATTTTTACCGCTTTTTCCGGCTGCTGATACCAAAGCGTGGCATGATTTTCATCAATCTCAAGCGGCAGACCGGCAGTGGATTGAAAACGAGGATTTTTCTTTTTTCAATGCAAATGTTCATCCGCGA
>CAKZUV010000379.1 GCA_937921555.1 uncultured Saprospiraceae bacterium | reverse complement strand
CGCTGTCAGAAGACAAATTTGGCGAAATCAGAAATTTTCAACGTCCCGTTTTAGGGACGACATTTATAATTTAAACTCAAGCTGGCTTAATCTTTTAATTGATATGGCCACTAGGGCCGCTTAAAATGCTAAAGTCCAGCTTACTTACCTACCACGACTTTTGCGTGTCTGATGATTTTATCTTTTAAGAAATAGCCTTTTTCTACCGTATCCATTACCTTCCCTTTCATCTCTTCGTTAGGAGCGGGGATTTCGGTGATCGCCTCGTGCAGTTCCGGATCAAAATCTTCTCCGGTAGACTCCATCGCCTTCAGGCCTTTCTGCTCAAGACTTTTGTATAATTTATTGTACACCAACATGACACCTTCGCTGAAAGGCTCCGTGCTGTTTTCGTCTTCTGCGTTTTTCTTGGCGCGATCAAAGTCGTCGAGTACCGGTAGCAATACCGTCATCGTATCCTGAGCAGCCGTTACCATAAATTCCAGTTTTTCCTTCATGGTCCGCTTCCGGAAATTGTCAAACTCCGCCTGAAGACGCAGGTACTTGTCTTTGAGTTCGCCCAGTTCCTGATTTTTTTCTTCCAGTTCGAGGGCCGCTTTTTTCTTTTTATCTTTTGGCTTGACGTCTTCACCTTCCGCCACAGGGTTATCCTCTAATGCTTCTTCCAGCGTTTGGTCCATCTCCGGATTTTCCGGATCTTGATGCTTCTTATTCATGATATCTTTTATTTTCTTAAACATTAATATTTTATATTTATAATGAGAATTCACTCAACCATTTGTCTGTATCAATTTTGCTGCCATGCCATTTTTTGGGGTCAATCTGTCAGTTTTTGCCATTTTGCCCTGTCAGAATTTCTTCCATTTGCTTAAATGGCAGATTTACACCGATAATTTCCCCTACGGGATTGAGCAAAAATTTGGTTGGCACTTCCTTTACCCCGTAGTTTTTGGCAATGGGAGAATCAAAAAACCGCAGGCTTTTGGCCTGATCCAGAATATGATAAGACCAGATTAATCCGTCTTTAAGAATGGCTTTTTTCCAGCGATCTGCGTTGGTTTCTATGCCAATACTGACCACCTCTATTCCGATTGGGTTCTGGTTTCCGGGATTTTTAAATTTTTTGTAGAAGGCAACCAGTTCCGGGTTTTCCCGGCGACAGGGACCACACCAGCTACCCCAGAAGTCGATCAATACGTATTTCCCTTTCAGGTCGGCCAGCGAAAAATTTTCGCCCTTCAGCGTAGTGCCCGTAATTACCGGTGCGACCTCTCCTCTTTGATACGAGGGCTTCATGTACAGTGGTTTGCCGACGAAGTAGCCCAGCAGAACGAGCAGGATGATACCTGGGAAAATCATTTTTTTCATAATACTAATTATCTTTTACTTGGTTTGTTATTTTTCGTCGTTTTCTATTATTCAGAATTTTTCTAACCCAGTTGGGAATAATAATCGCGCCGAGCAACAGGTACGCATAGTAGGTCATCAGGCGCCAGATGCCCGCAATGAATAATGCGATTCCTTTTTGACTGACATAATCACTGGTAAATCCAAAAAAGACCAGTTCCGCAAATCCGGCTCCACCGGGAGTCGGACTGAAAGCCATGATGACAAACATTGCTTCCAGACGGGCATATAATCCCAGTTGGGCAAAAAAGGTCAGGGGTACTACGTCGGTGGATAGCGCAATGATCAAACAGTTGAGTAACAAAAAACGACAGGACCAGGCCGTGGCGGTACTGAAAAATACGTTCAGGTGAAAACCCCATTTTTTGTCTTGTAATTCCTCGCTCGCAACGACCATATCCTCCCCAAGTTCTTCGGCTCCTTTCTGCCATTTTTTCAACCAGCGATTGCCCGTTATCCACATCAGCATCCGCTTAATTGTTTTGGGATTGATAAATAGCCCGTAGAAAAACGTGAATCCATAAATCGCCATAAAAATATAGGCGCCCACAAAAGTATATCCCCAGGCATCAAACGACACTATTCCGTCGATTTTGGGTCGGATCATCTCGGTCCCGAAAATCAGCAGCAGGATGGGCAGCGTCCCGATAAAAAAGATGGTATCCATCACCGCCGAATAAACGACAATGGTCGCCGTTTTGGCGGTAGAGAGTTTTTCCTGAGAAAGTACAAAAAGCGCTACTGCCGATCCTCCGACGCTCGTGGGTGAAACGGCAGAGCTGAATTCCCAGATAAAAATCAACTCAATACATTTGCTCCAGCTAAACTGACCATCCGAAAGCACCCGCAGGCGATAGGCGTAAGCAAAGTGACGAATGATGAGTAACAGTACAGAAACTAAAATCCAGAAAGTCGTATGGGTATTCCAGTTGATCTGTGAAAACTCCTCCGGATCATACTGCTTCCACATGAGATAACCGACCACTCCCAGTCCCAGAAGAATCGGAAAAATAATTCTGGATATTCGAATAGACTTGAGCACGTCCTGTTGCTCATCCGTAAACTCTTCCTGCAACTCTTGCTTCACGGAAATATTTAATTTTTTACTGGATTAATAAAATAGACAAAATCTTAACGGGTAAACGGGGTGATAGTTGTATAAAAGCCTGCAAGATACGCAAACATTGAGGAGATTTAAAGAGGGAAATTCTTATCTTTAACACAATGGAAGAAAGAATTAAAAAATGGCGGCTGATCTTTGGTGAAGACGCCGTGAAAAGGGTACGGATGGTTGTATTTTGAAGGAGACAGAGAGAGACTGCTCAAACAAGATAAGCGGGTAAAAATTAAATCATTCTTATTGGTAATATTCAAATACGAATTCGGTGACGTACACCCAGTTAAATCCGGCATTTTTAGTTTCTATTTTGATGATATTGTTGAACTCGTCTTTATACCGTCTGATTTCTGAAGTCATTTTAGTGTTGCCCTTTTCATCTATTTTATAGTTAATATTTTTTATTATTTCAGGAGTGATTGTTTTGACTGATTTGCCTACCAAGTTATTATTCTTATCAAAATTTTTCGCTACTTCCTCTTTTTCACTATGTTGATAGACCACACTGCTTATTAATGCTGCCTGATCATTAAATGCTAATTTGTTCGAAAGATTTCCCGCATCGTCGTACAGGTATTGCCGGTAGATTTTACGATCCTTATTGTGGGAGGCATCGTGAATGATTTTATCTCCGAGGTATTTTCTTTCTACTACCCGCTTTTCGGTCGCACCCCGGTGAATATGATAATTCTCCTGGTAAATAATGTTTCCGAGTTCATCTATCTTCCAGATGGTTGGTTGTAAAGATTTTCTCGAAACTTTAGTAATGGATAAAGCTGAATGATCATAGTAAAATTTTTCAGCTTCCAGCACTTCATTATTGTTCCGGAGTGGATGGCCTTCGACTAAACTGTCTAACAATATTTCCAACTTTTTCTTAAACACTTTCTTTTGTTTGAAGAATTCATCCCGATCTTTGGTGCGGGGAAATTTGTGCGTTATCTGATAGCGAATATTATCAAAATCATCATAATTATTGCAAAGAATGGATGATTTTTTTTCTGAAATTTGAACCTCGCAGATTAGCTTACCCGCCTGATTAAATTCCTGGTAAGTCTCCGGGACTTTATCCAAATCAATTTTTACGATTTCATCCTGCAACCGATGGTATTTAAAAATAGTCACTGATTTTACAGCTCCCTCGTACTTGCTGTCTCCGAATTTAAAATCAATTTCCTGAGAATTAATCTTTGCTACCACAAAAATCAGAATCGCAATAAGTACCGTTTTAAATTTTAAAATTTCCATAATAAGGAATAAGAAAATGTTTGACTCCGGGTAAATAATGTTTTGTTTACTTTTTCGTAAAATCCACTTTTTGATAGTAATGATTCATTTTCACCAAACTGAGTGATTTCAACTTGCTCCTCACCAATTTCTTTTTGAAAATAGAACCATGGTGTAAAGTTAATACCTAGATGAAAATCACCAATAAATCTATAGTAACAACCCAACTCAATTGTAGGACCTAACCTCCAAAATCTTGCGAAATTAAAATTAAGTTCCTGGCCTTCCAGATAGTCATTACTATTCTTATCGTATAGTACACGCTTACTAGCGGCCATTTTAGATATTCTATAGTCAAACCTTGTCCCTACTCCTACGAAAAAACTGAACCGTTCATCTGTCTTTGTCATATTATTCAGGATTCCTACATGGAATTTCATGTCCGTTTGCGAGTCTTCAATTATTGTTGATCTTCTTTGCGAAAAGCCAATATCCTCGGTGAAAGAATGTCCGTTTATCCATCCTACTCCAACCCCTCCAAAAAGATATAAATCTCCAATATTTCTTAGAAAAGATAAAGACAAATCATTATAATTTGCGACTCCTCCCGTTGTTCTTGGAATAAAGTTATTAAATGTATCAATTGTAATTTCTTCTCTAGAAAATTTAGAATAGCCATTTAGAGTGATCCTTATAGCATTATTTTGTCCATATAACATTAAACAGAAAAACAAATTTAAAAAAAGTAGTACATATTTCATGATGTGAGAATTTAATTTGAATTAAGGATGTTCAAAAATGGAGATCAACTCTCTTCGCAAATTCTTATTTTCAGATCAAAACCTGTTACCGACCAGAGAGTCAATCTCCTTTTTTTTTGTTTAAAATTTATTTTAGAATAATAATCAATGGTTTGTTGTTCTGAGGAACTAAAAAATAATGAATTTAGCGAGCTAAATGAGTTCTTTTTTAGGAAGTCAGGTTCACAAAGCGTTGGTTATCAGACAATAGAAATTTAAACATGCTCTTACATTCTCCTTGGACAGAAAATTATCTCTTGTAGAATTTTTTTAATACATGCCCTTTATTTGTTTCAATGGCTAAAAGAAAGTACCCAGAAGAATTTATTTCTGCCAAGTTCAATTTTAAAACTCTAGAATAATTTGTAATTGAGCTATATGACTTTACAAGTGTTCCATTCAAACTAAAAATACCAACGCTCTCAATATTAAGGTTATCCACTTCACATTCTATATTTATTTCATTTGATGCGATAGTAGGATATGTAAGGATTTGTGAAGTCAACGTAGAAATATCTTCTGTACTAAGGGTATTTTCAAAAATTTGAAAATCTATGACCTCTCTAAAAGGATCAACAATAGATTCTTGAGTACCAGGTTTACTAGCTAGAACCCGAATCCCAAAACCTTCAGGGTTTTCAGAATCAAAATCAAGAATAGGCCACGCTAATTCTGGCCAATCAAGACAGGTTTCCCCTGCAGGAATAACATGTTCATTTTGAGATTCAACTAGAGAAGAATAATCTACCCATTGTGTTGCTGGACCGTCAGTATCTATAGTGTAGCGATGCTGTACATTAAATATTGTCACGTTTAAGTCTTCGTCCAATGGTAGTGTTAGACAAACCTCTCCTGAAAAGTATAAAGTGGGATTGTTTGTACCTGGGAAGGCTCCAAGTGATTCATCCATATTGTCTTCCCAACTTATATCAGATACATTCATCCATCCTAGAACTGCGCTGGTACATCCACTAGTATGTTTTCCAAGATCTGATATTTCAAAATTAGGCAGTACAATCCATTCGGTTATAAAAATATTATTTGAAAAATCTGAATTCCCTGATTTAACCGAAGTATTCCTTCGAATTAAAAGATTTTCAATTGATCCAAGGTTTATTGAAAAAGAATTTAAATACTCGGGGTCGTTTAAAAGAGCATCTAGATCAATCACTTCAGAGTCTTGTGCTACTCCTGTTTTTCCCACCTTATCAACTAACTCTCCGCTCGATTTTGAAAGATGAATAGCGACCTTACCTTCGAATGATAAGAGAGCTTCTAAAGCGTCAGAGACAGATATAATACCTAAATTTGATCCTACATTAGATATGACGAATACATCCTTTGCAGGGACTATGCCATTTAGAACTAACTCGGTAGATGAGCCATTTTCCGATAACAACTCTAACTTATAATTTGCTAAATTAATACTGGATTCAGTTGGATTAAATACCTCAATTGAATGGTTTAGCTGATTACTTAATCCAATGGGGTTAGTGCCAAAAATAATTTCAGAAATTATTAGATCACTGCATTCTTGGCCGGATAACGATCCGCAAAAGAATAGTAGATAATAGATAATAGATAATAGATAATAGATACTTCTTCATATTAAGTGATTTTTAAGTTTTAAAAAAATAAAACAAATAATACAACAATATTAACAATTTTTTTTAAAAAAACAACACATTTTTATTTTTAATCAAAAACAGTCTTTTAACTACTTTATAATACCCGTTGCTTTGGTTCTAGCATATTACCTAACAACGTAACTGCTCCTCTTAATTTCTACCAACCTCTCTAACCCTTTTAGTTTTTACCCGCGTAGTATTTATTCCAGAGGGAAATTCTTATCTTTAACACAATGGAAGAAAGAATTAAAAAATGGCGGCTGATCCTCGGAAAAAGCGCCGCAGAAATGGCAGATTCGGAACTGTCGGAAGATTTGCAAGGCATGGACGACGTCCTCGACGCGCTCTACGATTCCGACCAGGAAGGAAATCTGGGTAGTTCTTCGCCCAGTGTAAATCGCTGGCTGGGTGATATCCGGAAATATTTTCCGGAAAAGGTCGTACAGCTGATGCAAAACGATGCGCTGGACCGGCTGGGACTCCACCAGATTCTGACCGAACCGGAATTGCTGAAAACCATTGAACCCGATATCCATCTGGTCGCCACGCTCCTGACTTTGAAAAAAATGATCCCCGCCAAAACCAAAGAAACGGCCCGTATGGTG
>CAKZUV010000378.1 GCA_937921555.1 uncultured Saprospiraceae bacterium | reverse complement strand
GCAAATTTACGGGAACCAGTGACGTTGGTTCGTTCTCCGACGTTGACAAAATTAGTTCCGGGACGTATTACTAGAGGTTCAAGTCCACTGAGTTGAGTATAGGGACTGGCTTTGGGAATTTCTCTTGGTTTAACTCCTACGACTCCTTCGGCCATTGCTTTGATGTGATCCGGAGTTGTTCCGCAACAACCGCCGATGACATTGACAAAATTACTCTCCGCAAACTCCCGGATATAGTCACGCATCTCTTTAGGTTCCTGATCATATTCCCCAAATTCATTGGGTAACCCAGCGTTAGGATAAGCACTTATATGACAGTTGGCAATTTTAGAAAGCGACTCAATATGTGGCCGCATTTCTTTGGCACCGAGAGCACAGTTAAAACCAATAGAAAAAAGTTCGATATGACTCATAGAAATCCAGAAGGCTTCGGCAGTTTGTCCCGACAGAGTACGTCCACTGGCATCCGTAATAGTCCCCGAAATCATGATGGGTAATTTTTTGCCCCGTTCCTCAAAAAGTTGATCGATCGCAAATAAAGCAGCCTTGGCATTGAGGGTATCGAAGATGGTTTCTACTAAAAACAGGTCCGCTCCTCCATCCATAAGTCCCCGTGCCTGCTCGTGGTAGGCGGCTACCAATTCGTCAAAGGTAACGGCCCGGTAACCTGGATTATTGACATCCGGAGAAATAGAAGCGGTCCGGTTGGTTGGACCGAAAGCACCGGCGACGAAACGAGGTTTGTCTGGATTTTTGGCGGTATATTCCTGTGCTGCCTTTTTGGCAATTTTGGCAGATTCTAGATTCATCTCATACGCAAGATCCTGCATATCGTAGTCTGCTTGGGCAATAGTCGTACTACTGAAGGTATTCGTCTCAATAATATCTGATCCGGCATCCAGATAGGCCTTATGAATAGCTTCAATTACGTGGGGTTGGGTAATGGAAAGGAGATCATTATTTCCCTGTACATCCTTGTGAAAATCAGCAAAGCGTTCGCTGCGATAATCTTTTTCTTCCAGACGGTATTCCTGAATCATGGTCCCCATGGCGCCGTCGAGCACCAGAATTTTCTTTTTAGCAGCTTCTTGTATGGTCATATTTATTTTTTCTCAAGTTAACAAAATTACAGTCTCCAATAGCTAATATCCTTCATCAATTCTTTATCATAGATACCTTTAATATCGAAAAGAACCACCTCCCCGTTAGATAATTCTTTAAAGTAATCCAAATCTAACTGCTGATATTCCTCGTGTCCCACTGTAACGAGTACTGCGTCATATTTTCCGAGCGGCTGATCCAGCAACGTAATTCCGTATTCGTGGGCGACCTCATTGGGATTCGCTACAGGGTCTACAACGTGAACATTAAGCGAATATTCCATCAGTTCCTTAACCAAATCTACTACCTTAGAGTTGCGGATGTCCGCGACATTTTCCTTAAAAGTAATCCCCAGCACCAATACTTTACATTCTCCTGGGTTTTTACCGTTCTCGATCAATGTTTTCACTAATCTTTTTGCCACAAAATGCGGGATATTATCATTTACCCGACGACCGGCGGCAATTACTTGGGGATCCAGTCCCAGTTGTTTGGCTTTGTGCATTAAATAAAATGGATCTACACTGATACAGTGTCCACCAACGAGTCCGGGATGATATTTATGAAAATTCCATTTAGTTCCGGCGGCTTCTAAAACCGCTTTGGTATCAATATTCATTTTGTCGAAAATCATACTCAGTTCATTCATCAAAGAGATATTGATGTCTCGTTGGGTATTTTCGATTACTTTGGCTGCTTCAGCGACTTTGATGGAAGCTGCTTTATGAATACCTGCTTTAATAATATGGTTATAAACCTCACTGATTTCTTCCAGTGCTTCAGCGTCGTTGCCTGAGACTATTTTGAGAATAGTTGTCAGCGTCCGTACCTTATCTCCGGGAACGATACGTTCCGGAGAGTAGCCAAATTTAAAATCCGTACCAGCCTTTAATCCCGAAGTTTTTTCTACGATTGGTATACAATCTTCTTCGGTACAACCAGGATAAACGGTGCTTTCAAAAACAACGTAATCACCTTTCTTAATGACCTGGCCGACTGTTTTAGAAGCACCGAGTAGTGGATTCAAATTAGGCACTTGATGTTCATCAATATCAGTTGGAACGGCAACGATATAAAAATGAGCTTCTTTCAGAACCTTAAGGTCATCCGTGAACTGAATGCTTTTATTTTCAAAGGCAGCGGCATCTAATTCTTTAGACGGGTCGGAACCATTTTGCATCATCTTGACCCGATCGCTGTTTATATCAAATCCAATCACCTCAAAATCTTTAGCAAATTCCAATGCAATTGGTAATCCCACATAACCCAGACCGATGACCCCAATTTTTTTCTCTTTAGAAGTTAAACTTTTATACATATTATTTTCGTATTAAATATTTATTAAAAATCTCTTTATTAAAAATCTAAATTTCGATTCGCAAAATTCAGTCTGATACCCCCACCAATATAACTGGTAGTTAGATCAAGGGCATCCTGTTCAGAATTTTTCTTTCGGTAAAAATAATTAAAATCAAGGTTTAGATTGTGACGTAATTCGTAGCTGATATCCAATCCACCAATTAAAGTTTTCGTATTTATTCCCTGACCGTTTTCATTTCCAAAGTCCATAACTCTGGTCGTATGTGGTATTAATAAATCTCCTCCCCAATTTTGGTTAGGTGGATCTTCTCCGTATACCATATAAATTATTCGGGGTTTGATTAACCATTTTTTACCAGCTTGGTAGCGCAGTCGCAAAACGATTTCTTTAAAATTAGCCCCTAAAGGATGTGCCAACGGCTGGTTATAGTGGGTATAACTTGCTGAGCTATCCCGGTGCGTATAGGTATATGGACGAGCTGAGTTATATTCGATTTGTCCATCTAAATGATCTATTCCTAGCATGTCAATGTACTTCACACCCAGT
>CAKZUV010000377.1 GCA_937921555.1 uncultured Saprospiraceae bacterium | reverse complement strand
GCCGAAGACAAAATTTTTCCCAATAATCTGATAGAAGAATTTAATAACTGTCTGACTTCTTCGTCCGGATCAGGATAATTTTTAGAAAATTTGCAGAGTTCTAACCAATAATTAGTCTCCACTGCTTCCTTATAAGAAATTTTTAATTTGTGAATAAAATCCGCCCGACTTTCTGCTCCCTGAGACTCCCGACAATTAGCACCAACAGAAGTACCTGAGCGAAGTACTTGTTTGGCAATCACATATTTTTTATGCTTTTCTAATAATTCACTATATTCTATAATCTTCAATGCCAATTGAAAAGTAACCTCCAATAATTCATTTTTTCTCATAATCATATTTTTAACAAAGCCAAGAAAATCCACATATCCTCACCTCCACAAACTAAGTGTCAAAAGAAAAATCCGGCAAAAAATCTAAAATTTCACCCCAACCCCGGAGGGGAGATTTTACTATTTTTCGCCTTGCTGTTATAAAGGGGAAAACACATCCACACATCCACAAATCCACACATCAAAAAATCCACACATCCGCACATCCACACATCCACACATCAAAAAATCCACACATCCGCACATCAAAAAATCCGCACATCAAAAAATCATCGAACCAAAGTAACATCCCCCGAATACAACCGCCGTTCCCCGTCCACAAACAAAACCTCAATCACGTAAACAAAAACGGCAGAATTCAAATCCCTTTCGTTTAGTTCGCCATTCCAGCCCGATCTCGGATCATTGGTAGAACTATTATCTGCGTTAAAGACCAATTCGCCCCAGCGGTCAAAAATACTGAATTTAGTAATCCGATCTACCTCCGTACTTCCGCTTATAAAGAAAATATCATTCACCCCATCTCCATTCGGACTGAAAGCATTTGGAATGTAAACCCGGCGTGGTTTATCTACCGTAACCAGTATATCTGCCATCGTACTACAACCAGTAGAATCCACTGCAAAAACAGAATAAGCGCTGGTATTCTGAGGCATCACGTACTGCGCCGTACAACTCACGCACGCATCCCCAAAAGTCGAAGTCCACAAAATACTGTCGGGATCAAAATTGAAGAAGACTTCCAGTTCTATACTATCACCTAGTAGAATCGTCGTATCTCTGCCCAGGTCCGCTACGTATTCTATCGGAGTGGCAATGGAAGCAGAGGTCTCCGTTTCACAACCTTCGCTATCCTGTAAGGTAACGTCATAATTTCCAGCTTCTAAAAAGGGAGTCAATACCGGAAATCCGTTGACGACCTGTAACGGTCCATCACCGACCGAGTAAAGGTATGGTCCGTTTCCACCAGTAATGGTATCAATGGAAATAACACCTGTATTATCTCCGAAACAGTCCGGCGATATTGTTGAAATGGTCAGATTGACCGGGGCAGGTTCGGTAATTGTAGCACTTAACGTTTCGCTGCAACCAGCCGCATCTGTAACGGTAATCGTATAAAGTCCGGCACTTAAATTATTGACCACCGGACCGGTCGAACCATTACTCCACGCGTAATCAAAAGGCGGAGTTCCTAAAACAGTATTTACCGTAATTTCTCCGTCCGAACTACCATTACAACTAACGCCGAATCCGTCAAATTCGCTCGTTACTGCTGCCATCGTACTGAGTTCGGTTACCATTATTGTAACGCTGTTGTTTGGAATAGTAGCCAGACAGGTATTATCAATAGCTGTTAAAGATTCCAGCGTATAAGTGGTGTTGACGGTAGGACTAACCGCGACCGTAAACCCATCTGGAATGCCTGTTTCAGTAAAAGTATTCGTTCCGTCACTATAAGTAATATTATACAGCGTTCCACCACTTAAGTTAAAACTAATCTGTGCTGATTCACCCGCACATACGGTGCTTTCTCCGTCGATTGAACCCGTCAGGGCAGCAACAAAATTGAGCGTAAAGACATCGGTAGCCGGAGAACAGGTGGTACCTCCATTATCAGTCAACGCAATCAGAGATACAAAACCATTGTTAATATCCGTCGGGCCGGGATTGTATACCGTATTCAGTCCCTGAACGTTGTCAAAACTGCCATCTCCGGTCGAAGACCAGTTGACCATTGTTGCCGCACCTCCCAGTGTGACCGTTAAATCTACCGGAGCACCGGCACAAACAAAACGATCATCTCCTGCTTCAATGGTCGGAGCAGGACTAAAGTTCAGGTCAACCGTAACAATAGAATCACAATTCGTCTGGTCGAGCATAATCTCAGTTCCGGTTGGATTATTTTCATTGTATAAAACGCCATTGACAGCAGTTGTAAAACCATCTCCCGTACATCCGGAATAGGTGATCGTTTCTTCGCTTCCGCTACAATCACAGTTTCGTACCAGGATTTCTATTTGGTAGTTCTGTCCGGGACAATTTCCTGCGACGGTCGTCGTATAAGTAAATGTATAAGTTCCGGTGGTGATACCAGCAAAATCTACGTTACCTAAATCGGAAAGGTTGACACCTGTACTTTCCGTATCCGTCCAGCTTCCATTGAGGTCTCCCGAAATAATGAGATCGTTAAAATCAACGGTCGAGATATTTCCATCCATGGCATTGTTGCAAACGATGGTCAACGGTTCAAGAATTGCGGTATTCCCGGTAACTACTTCTACAGTTACTTCCGTAAAATCATCCGGACAGCTATTTCCACTCATGACGGTATAACGGAAGGTATAGATGCCTGTAGCTTGATTATCTGGATCAAATTGGTTTCCACTAAAACCGGTAGAAGGAACCGTACTGATTTCCGTCCAGTTGCCACCGGGGTCTGCGCCCGTTACTAAATTGTTGAGATCAACGATATTGCCATCGTTATTACAAAGTGTTACTGGCATCCCGGCTGTTCCCGCGTTAGGCGGCGTCGCAAAATTTAGAGTAACATCAACAATTGAATCACATCCAGTATTAAAGCTGGTAAAAAATTCTGTTCCTGTGGCGTTTGCCTGGTTGTAAAGAGTTCCGTTGACGGTAATTTCAAAGCCATCATTTTGGCAACCGTCGTAAGTTACAGGATCGCCAGGGATGGAAGGACATAAACAGTCTTCGACGATGACAGCAGTGATAAAATCCTGTCCGGGACAACTTCCGTTGGCCGGCGTCGTGTAAGTGAAGGTATAATTACCAGCGGTGACGCCATCGAAAGAAACATTGGTCGGATCGGTTAGATCGACACCACTCGCATTGGTGGCCGTCCACGTTCCGTTGAACGCTCCGTCGGTGATTAGATTATTAAAATTAAGAATTGGATTGTTGCCGTTGTCGGTATTATTACAAATATTGGTGGAAGCGGCAAGGGTAGCGGTGAGTGATTCGTCTACGATGACG
>CAKZUV010000376.1 GCA_937921555.1 uncultured Saprospiraceae bacterium | reverse complement strand
CAGATTCTAGGCGAACTATTTTTGCCTCAATCAAAGAAGCAAAATGGGAGTTATGCTGTGTATAATGACCATTTTGTTGATGCAGAGTGAGGCAAAAAGAGGAAGTATAGAATCGTACTTTATTTATTTAACATTCCTAAGATAATTGTTTAAGCGTTTAACCTGCCTTCCTGCGTCGGCAGGCAGGTCGTTGATTTGTTTAACCTGCCGACAAGGTAGATCGTTAAAGCAAATTAATGACTCAAAACAATAAAACTACGGGCCCGTCCGGTTAAATCGTTACCCGACGATGAAAACCAGACGGGCCTTTTTAATTTTAATGAATATTCAATATTGGATATTCAACATTCAACATTCAATATTCATCTTCCCTATGAAAAAACTATATTACCTCTCCACCTGTTCCACCTGTCAGCGTATCATCAAAGAACTTGGCGGACTGGAAGACTTCGATCAGCAAAACGTCAAGGAAAAACCCATCACCAAAAAACAAATAGACGAGTTAAAAAAAATGTCCGGTTCCTACGAATCTCTGTTTAATCGCCGTTCTATGAAATATCGGAGTATGGGACTGGCCGATCAGGAACTGACCGAAGCCGATTACCGTCGCCTGATTTCCGAAGAATATACTTTTCTGAAAAGACCCGTCTTAGTCATTGACGACGAAATATTTGTCGGTAACGCCAAAAAAACCGTTGCCGCCGCCAAAGAAAAACTTTCCTGATATGGCTCCGGACCGCAACGAAATATCCACTTATTTTCAGCAATTGCAGGACCAGATCTGTGCTGCGCTCGAGGCCGCTGACGGTCAGGGAACCTTCCGCGAAGACCGCTGGGAACGGCCCGAAGGGGGCGGAGGACGCTCCAGGGTAATTACCGGTGCACAAATCGAAAAAGGAGGTGTCAACTATTCGGCTGTTCATGGGCCTATGCCAGTAGCCATTGCCAGTTCGCTGGGTCTGGGAGCCGTCGATTTTTACGCTACGGGCGTCAGCATCGTGCTGCATCCCCGCAATCCGTGGGTGCCTATCATTCACATGAATGTCCGCTATTTTGAGACCAGCGACGGTACCTGGTGGTTTGGTGGTGGAATAGATCTGACGCCGCATTATATCCTGCACGAAGATGCTCAGTTCTTTCATCGCAGCCTCAAGAACGTTTGTGATCAACACGGACTGGATTACTACGCTAAATTTAAAGAGTGGGCAGATAATTATTTTTATATTCAACACCGGAAAGAAACCCGGGGAATCGGCGGGATATTTTTTGACCGGCTGGATGGGAAAGACGGTTTTTCGAAAGAAGATCGGTTTGACTTCGTTCAGGCGGTGGGGGAAAGTTTTGTGCCAATTTACACCACCATTCTGGCCCGCCGGAAAGATTACCCGTTCAATGAACAGGAACGGGACTGGCAGCTCCTTCGCCGGGGTCGCTACGTAGAATTTAACCTCGTCTGGGACCGCGGCACCAAATTCGGATTACAGACCAACGGACGAATTGAGTCGATTCTCATGAGTATGCCACCGCTGGCGCAATGGGAATACGCCCACTTGCCAGAAGAAGGTTCGAAAGAAAAACGAACCCTGGATTTGTTGCGGAAAGGAGTGGATTGGGTGGATATGATGTAGCGCTTTCCAAGGTTTACCAAACTTAACTCAAAATAGTCTACCAGGATTTTATCGAAATACCCAGATTCGAAATAAGTTTGGTAAACCTGGTTCCGAGATTTAAAAAAATTTTTAAAGTTAAGTTAAGCACCGTTTCGGCTTTCCAAGGTTTACCAAACTTAACCCGAAATAATCTACCCGGATTTTAGCGAAATACCCAGATTCAAAATAAGTTTGGTAAACCTGGTTCCGAGATTAAAAAAAGTTTATAAAATTAAAGTATAACCTCCGTCCCGGTTTTCCAAAATAAAAAATCCCGAAATGGCGTACCATTCCGGGATTTTATCTTGGGTGAAAGACGGGATTCGAACCCGCGGCCTCTGGAACCACAAACCAGCGCTCTAACCAACTGAGCTACAATCACCAGCTATCACTGACATTCCGCCAAACGGCGGAATGCCCCTGCTTTTATAAAGCGCTGCAAATATATAAATAGTTCCTTAAGAAGAAAAGATTTTTCCTCTTTTCGCAAAAAAAATTTTTAATGCTATTTCATCTCCGAAACATCTTCCTTCAGGGTAAATGTTCTCGTTACCGGATTCAGTGGCGTATCTACATCCTTTCCTTCACCGTCTACCAGCGTCAGAGTAATTTTATTTTCTCCCATCGGCAGGCCTTCCACGAAATATGGCTGCCATTTATCCAGGGTATGCATCTCACCGTTGATATCGGCTTTAACCATGTAGTCAGTACCGATTGCTGCGTTCACCGGATAGAAGTCCAGCATCACCTTGGCAGTTTCCGCTTTTCCTACGTACGTACCTTTTGGACGACTGTAAAATAACATCGGTTGCGTAACGGGCTTTGAGTCCGTCATTGAGTTATTTGCAATCGTTGCTTTCACCAGTTTATGAGCCTGATCTGTCTTGATACTTTCGTGGTAGGAACGGGACAAAAATGCCAAAATAAAATGATCTCCGTCGGGCAATTCTACGTCGAAAGTCGGCGTATATTTCGCCATGTAAGGTTCGTTGTTGACGATCAGATGGATATGTTGTCCCTTGGCGGAATTAGCACACATTTTTTGTGGCGCATCGGGTGTTTGCTGTCCCAGTTTGTATTTATCGCCTTTTACATCAAAATTAAAAGTACCGGCTTTATATTTCATGTCGGCCATATTCGCATCCGAATAATCATAGCTCTCCGGAAAAGGAGTTACCACATATTTCATTTCAGTTTTGGCAGGAGCAGCTGCGGGTGTGTCGTCCATTTTCTTGTCCGCAGTTTTGGCGGTATCTGTTCCGCACGACATTAGCAGACAAAAAGAAAGCAAAAAAGTAAGAATTCGCATTTTGTTTATTGTTTTAATGATGAATTGAGTTTTGTGTGCCCTCCGAAAGTCGCGGGCGCTGTCAACAAAGATAAAAGGATAATGGAATAATTTGAAAAAAGTTCACAGAGAAGTTTAAACAACCTCTAAAAGCATCGCCCGGAGTAAGTGCTGCCATCGTCACATCAGGATGGGGAGCAGACGACCGGCGTCATACGCTTCCCAAAAAGGGATTTTACGGTTATCTGTGCCATTTGGCATCCCGCACCTTGTGTTACAAAACGAAAGCGCTCGCGCTGACAGACTTTAGGAATAGCAAATAAATAAGGGCAGAGTGATGCAAAAAGAGGAAGTATAGAATCGTACTTTATTTATTTAACATTCCTTAGGGAACAGTCCCATAAAAAAAGTCAGTTCCGAATTACTTCGAAACTGACTTTCTATATTGTGAAGCTGTTTAAGAATGTTCACAAAAGGCGAGGATAAGTGCTTGATACTGTGGACGATGCTCATTTTTCTTTGCGTAGCCGTAGCTACGGAAATAAAAATAGCAGAAGATCCACGTTATCAATGACTTATTCGTAGCCATTGTGCTTCATTTTTAAACAGCTTCTTTATTAAAATGACTAATAAATAGCCAGATAATTAGTTTTTCACTACCCGACGCGTTACCACATCGTCACCAATTCTGAATCTCAGTAAGTATAAACCGGCAGTCTGATTCTGAAGGTCAACTTCAAAATTTCTGCTTGCAAATGTTACCGGAGCCAGATTCATTACCTCTTTTCCAGTAATATCAATGACACTTAACTGTACTTCTTTTGAAGCTGGAAGATCCAGGGCAACGTTCAATAATCCGGAAGTTGGATTCGGAGAAACCGATAGATTATTGACAATATCCGCTTCGTTGGTAGAAATAACGACAACTGTCACAGTAGCAGTTGTTTCACAACCCAAGTTATCGGTAACGGTAACTGTATAGTCATCAGAAGCCTCTACGTTAATTACTTGCGTATCTTCACCCGTGCTCCAGGCGTACGTGAAATCCATAAAGTTGACACCAGGGAAGGCAGTCAGTTCGAGGCCATTTTCGATGATCTGAAGATCAACTTCTTCACCAAAAAGAACCAAAATAGAATCCGTAGAAACAGAACAGAGAGAACCTGCTGGATCAGCTGGATTGGTATACATCACACTACGTAGTACGAATGCTCCTTCCAGTGGCGTAAAGCCATTACTTGATAACACACCGTTAAGATCGTTATCAAAAGCTGCCGGAGAACTACCGTTAAGTAGTAAAGTTCCACCGGGAACACCACCGGTTCCACCAGATACAGAGTTGTCAAATAACCATCCTAATCCACCACCTAAAGGAATGGAATCAGAACCAGATACAAGCGCTACTCCTACCTGACCACCAGGACAAACAATCTGAGTTTCTGTAGATACGAAAGAACCCGCATCACATGGACCCGGATCAAGTGGTTCGAAGATAACTGTTAAAGAATCTGTTGTACTATCACAAACCGTAGCCGCTGCTGTGTTAATATTTGTTCCATCCGTTGACATTTGACCTCTTACAAACCAGGTACCACCAAATGGAGGAAATCCATTTCCGGAGAGTACACCGTTCAAGTCATTATCGTAGGTAGAACTTTCTCCTCCGATGATACCAAAAGAAAATGCGCCACCCAGTGCACCCGTTCCATCTTCACCAGGGAAGAAAAACCAGGTATATCCACCTTGGACCGTTCCATCAAAAGGAATCGTCCGGTCAATGGAAGTAATGGTAAAAGTTGGGTTTGTATCGTCAACAAATACCGTATCATTGGTTGTAAGCGTACCCGCAATACACTCTTCTACGATGGGTGCTGGATCGAATAAAACGGTAAGTGTTCCTTCTCCTGTATCACAAGGATCAGTAGTTGTCGTAGTTGCTGCATCATTCCATACCCGACTGGTAACCTCCCAGGTTCCGGCCATAATCGGGAACCCATTGTTAGAAAGAATACCGTTCAGATCACGATTGTACATCACTTCATTTCCAGAACCAACGTTCAGCCAGAAAGGTCCGCCCAATCCACCGGTTCCACCCGTGTTTGAGTTATCAAAAAACCAGGCAAACTGCCCTTGAGTAGGCGTATTGGGAACAATTTCACCTTCTACTTCTAACGTAAAAGTTTCGTCTGGTCCCATTACTTCAACCGCACCGGTTGTGAGTAGTGTTCCAGCCTCACATTCTGTAATAAAGTTAGCAGGTTCTACCACCAGGCAAAATTCACCGCTTGCAACTTGAAATCCGTCTACCAGCATAAGGTAGTTAGTACCAGCAGTTGTTTCTATAGTTACTTGTGAAAACCAGTCACCGGGGCTTGATCCGGGGCCATCCTCGTTACAACCATTAACTACGGGAGAAAGGCTGCCACAAGATCCGTTGTAAGTAGCAATCTGAGCATCTGCATCCGCAATATAGTTTGTAGATCCACAATCACTGGTGGTGATAGTGTAAGCATTTCCATCACCTGCGAAAGAAAACCACAGAGAATTATCCAAAGAAGCGGTTGCTTCTCCGAAACATTCAAACCCATTGGTAGGATCACTGGCTTCACTGGTTGCATTTGTATTATCAAAAAGGGTAGAGGAGTTGGTGCCTCCGTCAAATAAGGCAGAAATATCAATGGCTCCACTACATTCGTTGTTGGCGGGCTGTGCGTACAGCGCAGAAGTGCTCAACACCAGCAGACCGACCAATAAGGAAAGAATTTGGGTAAATTTTGCATTCATAAAAAGGAAATTTTAATTTTTTAAAAAAAGGATATTTAGATAAGTTTTTAAGTCGAATTAAGGTGCTAATATAATACAAATAGGGGAGAATAGATTAATATGTGGGTATTTTAGCCCAAAAAAACAGCCCTTTGTCAATTGTATGGCTAAGTTAGGCTATTCCTGATAAATAATTTGCTTGTCAGCTTACAGAATAAAAAAAAGAGTTATGCAAAGCACAACTCTTTCAGGGCGGAAGAGGAGGGATTCGAACCCCCGGTACCCGTTAAGGTACGTCGGTTTTCAAGACCGGTGCATTAAACCAGCTCTGCCACTCTTCCTGCTTTTTCTAAAGCGACGCAAATATAGAATACTTTTTGTAAAAAAGAAATCAGATTTGAGGAAAGTATATTATTAGGGGGCTTTTTTTCGGGAAGTTGTTAATTTATACTGGAATTCTGTACCAAAATCTGTGATCAGAGGCAGTGAGCGTGCTGATATAGCTGTTACTACGGGGTTCAGCAAATAAAACCCCGCTTGCCTTCCCAGGAATAACTCCCTGGTTATTTTGAATAATTCAAGATTAATCCTACTTTTGCGGGGAGAAAGTATCAAATTAATTACCTTATAATACTAGTAAAAAATGGCCAGAGAAATTGCCTTGCGGGATGCCCTGCGTGAAGGAATGTCGGAAGAAATGCGACGGGATGAGGATGTCTTCCTAATGGGAGAAGAAGTCGCACAGTATAATGGTGCCTATAAAGTGAGTAAAGGAATGCTCGACGAGTTTGGTGAAAAACGAGTCATCGATACGCCGATCGCAGAACTTGGTTTTGCCGGAATCGGGGTAGGGGCTGCCATGAACGGACTGCGTCCCATCATTGAATTTATGACCTGGAACTTTGCCGTACTGGCTTTTGACCAGATTATCAATAACGCCGCCAAGACTTTATCTCAGTCTAACGGACAATTTAAATGTCCCATCGTTTTCCGGGGACCGTCAGGTTCTGCGGGACAACTGGCACAACAGCATTCTCAGACTTTTGAAAGCTGGATGGCGAACTGTCCGGGGCTGAAAGTAATCTCCATCGTGGACCCTTACGATGCCAAAGGACTGATTAAATCCGCTATCCGGGATGACGATCCGATTTGTTTTATGGAATCTGAAATGCTCTACGGACACATGGGCGAAGTGCCGGAAGAAGAATATCTGGTGCCCATCGGAAAAGCACGCGTTCGCCGCGAAGGTACCGATGTAACACTGGTAACTTACAACAAAATGGTCCTGGTAGCCGAAGAAGCCGCTAAAAAACTGGAAGCCGAAGGAATCTCCGCCGAAGTAATTGATCTGCGGACCATCCGCCCAATGGATCACGAGACCATCATCAATTCCGTCAAAAAGACCAACCGGATTATCGTCATCGACGAATCCTGGCCGTTTGCGGGCGTTTCTGCCGAAGTTGCCTACATTGTACAAAAACATGCCTTCGATTATCTGGACGCACCCGTCATCCGAATTAACGCAGCAGATACCAATTTGCCTTACGCACCGACCTTCGTCGAAGAATATCTGCCAAATCCGGACAAGGTAATCAAAGCCGTAAAAGAAGTGATGTATGTAAATCGATAATTTTAAGCCATTAGACTTTCTTCTATCGTGTGAAAAAAATAATTAATATTCAGAAAGAAAAGACACAAAGATTCAATGATGACTTTGTGTCTTTTTTATTTATAAAAAATGAAAACATCCGCGATTGCGTAAATTTAAAACTACGACCAAACTTAAAACTAACATAATGAATAATTTGGTAATGAAAAATGAATAATGCCTACGACCGCAAAACTCAAAACCCAAAACTCAAAACTTAAAACTAGGACAATGAATAATTTGGTAATGAAAAATGAATAATGCCTACGACCGCAAAACTCAAAACCCAAAACTCAAAACTTAAAACTAGGACAATGAATAATTTGGTAATGAAAAATGAATAATGCCTACGATCGCAAAACTTAAAACCCAAAACCCAAAACCCAAAACTCAAAACTCAAAACCCAAAACTCAAAACCCAAAACCCAAAACTCAAAAACTCAAAAACTCAAAACTCAAAACCATGACCAATATCACCATCATCGGCGCCGGAACTATGGGTAACGGCATCGCCCACGTATTTGCCATGAGCGGATATACCGTTCAGCTCGTAGACATCTCCGAAGCATCGTTACAAAAAGCCCTCGCCACCATTGAAAAAAATCTGGGTCGTATGGTGCAGAAAGAAAAAATAACCGCTACTGACCAGACGGATACGTTAGCCAGAATAACCGTTAATACCGATTTGAAAACGGCTTGCGCCAACGCAGATCTGGTGGTAGAAGCGGCGACCGAAAACGTGGATTTAAAGTTGAAAATATTTAAACAAATAGACGAAGCAGCTCCCGCAAAAGCGATTCTGGCGACCAATACTTCTTCCATCTCAATTACTAAAATAGCGGCTGTTACCAACCGTCCGGAAAAAGTGATCGGCATGCACTTTATGAATCCGGTACCCGTCATGAAACTGGTCGAAGTCATCCGGGGTTACGCTACCACCGATGAGGTAAACGATACCATCGTAAGCATCTCTAAAAAACTGGGCAAAGTTCCCACCGAAGCCAACGACTATCCCGGATTCGTAGCCAACCGGATTTTAATTCCCATGATCAACGAAGCTATCTACACCTTACACGAAGGAGTCGCAGGTGTCGAAGCCATTGATACCGTTATGAAGCTGGGAATGGCACATCCGATGGGACCGTTACAACTCGCTGACTTCATCGGACTGGATACCGTACTGGCGATTTGCCGGGTGCTGCACGACGGTTTTGGAAACCCAAAATATGCTCCCTGTCCTCT